>JAGWLR010000015.1 GCA_028864885.1 Burkholderiales bacterium
ATCCACGTCGAAGTCGTCGGATCAGCAAGTGGCCAACAAGAACAACCAGACAAAAGCCGCCGCCAAGGACAAGACCCAAGACACGGATCAGGTCGATGACACCGCTGAGGTCACCGAAGCAAAAGACCCCAGCAAGGTCAAGTTTTCGACGGCGATGGGTGACGGGACAGCCGAAGTCCGGGAGCTGAAGGCCCCCAAGGATGTCGGCAATGACCCGGCCAGCGTGATGGCGTGGCTGTCAGGTCTGGCTCAGTCAGATGCCAAATTGGCTGTGGCCCATGCCGACTCGAAAGAGGCTGGCCTGGGAAAATTTGAGGGTCGCGGCGGCAAGGACTCCGGCGCGGCGGCCCTCAACGCTCTGCTGTCTGGGCAAGGAGTGGATGCCAAGGACGCGCTGCAAGGCAAGGCTGATGCCGCTGGCATCGACATCAGTGCCTGGCAATCTTCGCAGGCGATGGCTCAACTGTCGCTGCAAACGGCCATTCAGTCAGCCGGCACCAACGGTGATGGCGCCAATGCCTTGGGCGATCCCTTGGCAGGATTGGCTGCCGCACAGGCCAACGCCCTGGCTCGCCCGGGCGCAGAGGCCGGTGGCGTGAGCAAGCATGTGGCCGACACCCTCAGCAACCCGGTGACATCACCCCAATTTGCCGATGAGCTGGCTGAAAAAGTGGCCATGTTTGTTGGGAAGGCCAAGGACGATGGCCCGATGACCGCTGAATTGCACCTCAACCCCGCGGAAATGGGCCCCATCAGCGTCAAGATTGCTGTGGATGGGCAGAACGCGCAGATCGACTTTGCTGCTGCTGCATTGGAAACCCGCAAAGCCATTGAAGCCAGCATGCCGATGCTGTCCAACGCGCTCGACGAGGTGGGGCTGAGCCTGACGGGGGGAGGGGTGTCGTCTCAGTCCTCTCAGCAGGGCTTCAATCAATCGTTTTCGCAATCGAATGGGTCGTCTGGCAACTCAGGGGATTCCCGCCTGAGCCGGATCGGAGAAGTGTCCGAAGAACCTATGGGACGACCGGTCAACGTGTCCCGGCTGAGCCAGAGAGGTGGCTTGGACCTGTACGCCTGAGTACAACAGCGCCGCGCCGCAGAATCACACCTGTTTCACCCGTTTTATTGATTCTTCGACAACACGCTGGCTTCGAATAATCCTCTCATGGGGTCCAACCTGACGAAATCAGGGCGGACTCAGAGAAATTTAGGAGAACGCGAATGTCAGCTGCCCCCGCCGCAACGGCTGAAGGCGAAGCCCCCAAGAAGGGACCGAAGAAGCTCATCATCATCATTGCAGTTGCCGTCCTGGTGCTGTTGCTGGGTGGTGGCGGTGCGGCTTACTTCATCTTCAAAAAGAAAGCCCATGATGCCGCAGCAGATGGTGGTGACGGTGACGTGAGTACCGAAGATGTTCAGCCGGAGAAGCCGAAGCGAGATTCGGCGCATCCGCCCACCTTCATCCCCCTCGATCCCTTCGTGGTGAACCTGTCCGATAAGGACACCGAGCGCTATGCGCAGGTGGGCATCAGCCTGCAGGTCGAGGATCCGAAGATGTCGGAAGAGATGAAGGCCTACATGCCGGCGATCAAAGACAGCATCATCTTGATTCTGTCGCACAAGACGTCGGATGAGTTGCTGACCCTGGAGGGCAAGCAGAAGATGGCTGAGGAAATACGCCGCGCCGCTGCTCGTGCCATGGGCTACAACGTGCCCGAACCGGAAGAAACCAATCCCGACGAAGTCGACACCAGCGCCCCCAAGAAAAAGAAGAGAAAAAAGAAGAAAGCTGAACCCTATAACCCGATCGAAAAAGTCGTGTATTCGAGTTTCATTGTTCAGTGAACAGTGTGAGCCCACCCCTTAGGTCTTTGAAGTCTGACAGGCCATGAACCAGCAAATCCTTTCGCAAGACGAAGTTGATGCCCTCTTGCAAGGCATCACTGGCGAAAGCCAGAAGTTGGAAGATGACGACGAGCCGTTAGAGGGCATTCGCGACTACAACATTGCCAACCAGGAGCGGATTGTTCGCGGGCGCATGCCCACGATGGAAATCATCAACGAACGCTTCGCACGCAACATTCGGGTGGGTCTGTTCAACTTCATCCGCAAATCGCCGGAAGTGTCGGTGGGTGGCATCAAGGTGCAGAAGTACAGCGCCTTCCTGCGCGAAATCGTGGTGCCAACCAACTTCAACATCATGTCGATCCGCCCCTTGCGCGGCTCTGGCCTGGTGGTGTGCGATCCCACCTTGGTGTTTGCAGTGATTGACGCCTTGTTCGGTGGGGCCGGCAAGTACCACACCCGCATCGAGGGCCGGGATTTTTCGGCCACCGAGCAGCGCATCATCACCCGCCTGATCGAAGTGATTGCCGCCGAATACAAGCGGGCCTGGCATGGCATTTATCCGGTCGAGCTGGACTACCAGCGCTCGGAAATGCAGCCGCAGTTCGCCACCGTGGCCACGCCCAGTGAAATTGTGGTGTGCTGCTCGTTCACCCTCGAAATTGGCGACACCAGCGGCACCATCCATTTCTGCATCCCGTATTCGACCCTGGAGCCGATTCGGGACGTGCTGTTCTCGACCATCCAGGGCGATTCGGCCGAGCCGGATCACCGCTGGGTCAAATTGTTGACGCAACAGATCCAGTCCGCCGAGGTGAACCTGGTGGCCGAGTTGGCGCACGCGCCAGCCACCGTGGAGCAACTGCTGGCTTTCAAGCCGGGCGATTTCATTGAGCTGGATCTTGAAAAAATCATCCAGGCCAAAGTTGATGGAGTGCCTGTTTTCGACTGCTATTACGGCAACTCGAACGGACGCTACGCGCTAAAAATAGACAAGCTGTTGACCACCGGAAACACCGGTTGGCTTGGAGACCAAAATGTCTGATCCCGCAGAATTTCCACCAGAAGGCTCGGCCGGCGCCGACGAACAGGACGCCATGGCCGCTGAGTGGGAGGCCGCGCTCGCGCAGCAGGCTTCTTCCTCCGCGCCCGAAGCCAGTGCTGGTTCGGCCAGCCAGATCAGCGAGCAGATGATGCCGGCGTCGTTTGCCAACTTCGGTCCTTCGAACGCGACCGGCGCTGGCAACGACATCAACATGATCCTGGACATCCCGGTTCAGTTGACCGTCGAGTTGGGCCGCACCCGTATTCCCATCAAGAACATCCTGCAATTGGCGCAAGGTTCTGTGGTGGAGCTTGACGCCATGGCCGGTGAGCCGATGGACGTGCTAGTTAACGGTTTCCTGATCGCCCAAGGCGAAGTGGTCGTGGTGAACGACAAGTTCGGTATCCGCCTGACTGACATCGTGACGCCATCCGAGCGGATGCGTCGCCTCAGCCGCGGCGGTTGATCGGAGCCCTCATGCACTCGACAGGTCTGACGGTTGTCTGGTTTCTGGTCATCATCGCCCTGATCCCATTGTCTTTGTGGATGCTCAAGCGTTCGGGAGTGGTCACTGGCACGGCGCCCGGCGTCACGGCCACGGTCAAACCCGTCAGCCAGTTCAATCTGGGGCCGGGCCAAAAGGTGGTCACTGTCGAAGTCGGGAGCGGTGATCAGCGAACCTGGCTGGTGCTGGGCGTGACCGCTCAAAGCATCAACACACTGCACACCATGGCACCGCAAGCCGATGTGCCTGTGGCTTCGGCGGGGCCTGCCACGGCCTTTGCCTCCCTGTTGCGTCGCACCGGCGCTTCTTCTTCGGGCGACAAGCAAGGCTGAATCATGCGTCTGACTTCGTTTGCCCGTACCGCTCGCTTCGCCCGTTTCGCTCGTCTCGCGCTGTTTGCCAGCACGGCTTTGATCAGTTCGGCGGTGTTTGCCCAAGCCGCACCCACGGGAAGCAGCTTGCCGCTGCTGATCGGCCAGGGCGCAGGTGGTGCCAGCTATTCGGTGCCCATCCAGACGCTGTTGTTCTTCACCGCGCTGAGCTTCCTGCCTGCGATGCTGCTGATGATGACGGGCTTCACCCGTATTGTCATCGTGCTCAGTTTGATGCGCCAGGCGATTGGAGCGCAGTCTGCTCCCCCTAATCAGGTTATCGTCGGCCTTTCTTTATTCTTGACCCTGTTTGTGATGGGCCCAACCCTCGACAAGGTCTACAAAGACGCCTACGAGCCCTTTGCGAATAATCAGATCACCTTCACAGAAGCTCTGGATCGCGGGCAGGCGCCGATGCGTCAGTTCATGCTCAAGCAAACCCGTCAGTCGGATCTGGGACTGTTCACACGCCTGGCGAAGCTGGAGGGCGACGTCAAGCCCGAAACCGTGCCGCTGCGCGTGCTGGTGCCGGCCTTTGTGACCAGCGAACTCAAGTCGGCTTTCCAGATCGGGTTTTTGATCTTCATCCCGTTTTTGGTGATCGACATGATCGTGGCCAGTGTGCTCATGAGCCTGGGGATGATGATGTTGTCGCCCGTGATGGTGGCCTTGCCCTTCAAGCTGATGCTGTTTGTGTTGGCCGATGGGTGGAACATGCTGCTGGGGTCTCTGGCTGCCAGCTTCGCGCAATGATCAACAGGAGTAGGCAGACATGGATCCCCAACAAGTTCTGACCATCAGCCGCGACGGCCTGCTGACCCTGTTGACCGTGTGCGCGCCCATCTTGCTGGTGGTGTTTGCGGTGGGCATTCTGGTCAGCGTGTTCCAGGCCGCCACGCAGATTCACGAATCCACCTTGTCCTTCGTGCCCAAATTGCTGGCGGCTTTTGCCACTTTGGCTGTGGCGGGCCCCTGGATGCTCAGCACCCTGGTGGATTACATCCAGCAGGTGCTGCAGTCGATTCCCAACGTGGTGGGCTGATCGACCGTGGTCAGTTTCTCCGAAGCACAGGTACTGGGCTGGATCTCGGCCTGGCTTTGGCCCTTCTTTCGGGTGATGGGCCTGTTCACCGCAGCGCCGGTGCTGAATCAAAAGGCCATTCCACGGCGGGTGCGCCTGGCCCTGTCCTTGCTGATCGTCATCGCCGCGCAGCCCTCCATGCCCGAAATGCCTAACGTGGCGCTGAACTCGCCCGACGCCTTGATGGTGATCGCGCAGCAGGTTCTGATCGGATTGACAATGGGTTTTGCCGCCCGGGTGGTATTTGCCGCCATTGAGTTCGCCGGCGAAATCGTCGGGCTGCAGATGGGGCTGAACTTTGCCAGCTTCTTCGACCCGATGAGCGGCGGCCAGGCCACTGCGGTCAGCCGCTTTTACGGCACCTGCGCGGCTTGGCTGTTTGTGGTCATGGATGGGCACCTGATGTTGACGGCCGCCCTGGTGCACAGTTTTCAAGCCTTTCCTATCTCGACGCAACCCCTCGCGTTTTTGTCTGCCGTGCAACCGCAGGTGTGGGGTGCCGAAATCTTCCGTTTGGGCCTGTGGGTGTCGTTGCCCGTGGTCGCGATGCTGGCTTTGGTCAATCTGGTGATGGGTTTGATTTCGCGCGTGGCCTCGCAGATGAACATCTTCTCGGTGGGCTTTCCCGTGACCCTGGGTGTGGGCTTGACCGGCCTGTGGTTGACCTTGCCCATGATGCAAATGCCCTTGACCGCCGCGCTGGAGCGCATGCTCGGCTACTTCCAGTGAGTTTGCGGTAACCTTGCCCCCCATCGTGAGAGGGAGGGTGAGCATGAAGCATCTGCAATGGCTGTCGTCTGCGGTGGTGGCCTGCCTGGCCGTGATGATGAGCGGCTCCTTGAAGGCCCAGCCTGCGCCGTGGCGACCCGATCACACCGTGATCGTGGTGCTGGAGAACCTGTCCGCCTTTGAAGCCACCCCGGCGCAACGCTCGCTGGGCAATGCGCCTGTGTATGGCCGATCGAACTGGACTTTTTTCAACCAACTGGCAGACAAAGGGGCCCGTTTCACGAGGTCGTCTTTCGCGCAGACACCTTACGGATCGGGCTTGCCCACACGCCCCAGCCAGCCCAATTACCTGTTTCTGTTTTCAGGGCATCACCAAGGCGTCCTGCCAGGATGGTTCGTCGATGGACGCTCGCCTTACACGGGAACCGCATTGCGCGATCGGCAAGGGCGCGCTTTGAGTCACACACAGCAAGGCCCGGTAGGGGTCGCCAATAACGCCATTCCTGATCGTTGGCTGCCCTTCACCTCGCCCAATCTGGGCGCGGCCATCATGAAGACGGGCGGCAGT
This sequence comes from Burkholderiales bacterium, assembly GCA_028864885.1. Lineage (GTDB taxonomy): Bacteria > Pseudomonadota > Gammaproteobacteria > Burkholderiales > Burkholderiaceae_C > Aquabacterium. The sequence goes on from JAGWLR010000015.1 coordinate 6,145, forward strand.
TTTGCCATGTTCAGCGAGTCTTTGCCTTACCCCAGCTGGAATTGCAGCACCGACAGTTCGCTGGTGCCGTGCACGCAAAATTGGGCGTTGACCGATCTGTATCGCCGCAAGCACAACCCGGCCATCAACTGGACAGATCAATTGGCGCCCACCAGCGAGCGTGGTTTGCATGGCGACCTTGAGCACAACATCCTGCCGGTCACCGTCAATCTGGCTTTCGATCCCACCCATGATCCCGCGTTGAAGCGATCATTTCGTGGGTTCATGAAGGACGAAAAAGGGCAGGGCCTGGGCTTTGAGCACCTGCCGACGGTCTCTGTGGTCGTGCCCAACGAGCAAAACGACGCCCACAGCAATTCGGCGGAGTCATCTGACGGCTGGCTGCAGCGCAACCTGGGGTCATACGCCCAGTGGGCGATGACGCACAACAGCCTGTTGATCTTGACGTTTGACGAAGACGGCTCAACCGACAGCAGTCACGGTGATCCTTATGTCTCTGGGCGCCACTACATCCCCACGGTGTTTTTTGGCCCTGGCGTTCGGCCCGGTGTTTTCGATCAGCCGGTGGATCACCTCAACGTGCTGAGCACCGTGTTGTGGCTGCATGGCGCCCTCGATTCATTTCGGGCCGACTTTAGGCAGTACTACGCAGTGCCGTCGGCGGGCGGGGCCTCTGAGGCCGATCACGAATATGCCAACCTGATGCCGATCACCGGGGTGTTTGCCCCGCCTTCGCGCTGAAACCGGGGTGGGTCAACCAAACAAGGTGGTGGCGTCCATGCTGCTCGGGAACGAGCGCAGGGCCTGCATCTGCCCGAATTCAGTTTGGGGCACAGCACTGACCTGGGGGGCGTTGCCAGGGATCCAGCCTTCGAGCAAGGTGTGGAACTCTTCGATCGTCACAGGTTTGGCGATCAGATAGCCCTGAATCACGTTGCAGCCGGCGCGTTCGAGCACCACCAGTTGCGCGGGCTCTTCGACGCCCTCGGCCACCGTGTCCATGCCCAAGGTTCGAGCCAGGTCGATGATGGTGCGGACGATGGCGCGTGCATCAGGGCGGCTCAGCAGCTCGCACACAAAGGCGCGATCAATCTTGAGCGTGTCAAACGGGAATTTGCGCAAGTAGGCCAGTGACGAATAGCCAGTGCCGAAATCGTCCAGCGCCACCCGCACCCCCCGCTTGTGCAGAGCACGCAGATTGCGCAGGGCAATCGGTGAGGCATCCATGAACAACGATTCGGTGATCTCCACCTCCAGGTGCTCGGGCGGCAAATTGGCGGCGGCCAGGGCCGCATCGACCTGCGTGATGAAGTCGGTGCGCAGCAATTGTGCGGGCGAAGCGTTGATCGAGATGGTCAGGCCTGGCAATTCACTCGCGGCAACCTTGCAGGCCTCACGCAGCACCCAGTTGCCGATGTCGGTGATGAGCCCAGCGGATTCGGCCACCGGAATGAATTCACTGGGGGGGATGGTGCCCAGGGTGGGGTGATGCCATCGGATCAGGGCCTCAGCCCCACACACATACCAGGCTTCGGTCTGGACTTTGGGTTGCCAGAACAAGGTGAACTGGTTGTTCAGCAGCGCGCGGCGCAGTTCGTTTTCGAGTGTCAATTTGCGGCGATTGCGCTCGCCCAGGCTGCGCGCGAAGAACTCTGCGCGGCCCCGCCCATTGGTCTTGGCGGCCATCATGGCCAGATCGGCATTGGCCAACAATTCGTCGAGGTTTTCGCCGTGATCGGGAATCAGCCCGACACCGATGCTCAGGCCAACATTGACCGAGTGATCGGCGATGATGAAAGGCTGCTTCATGCCGTCTAGCAAGTGCATGGCCACTGCCATGGCATCCCGATCTTGCTGAATCGGTTGGACCAACACGGCAAACTCGTCGCCACCCAGGCGTGCCACGGTCATGCCCTGGCAGATTTCCTGGATCCGGTGGGCAACCGCTTGCAGCACCTGATCCCCTACGGTGTGCCCCAGGGCGTCGTTGATGCCCTTGAAATTGTCCACGTCCAGGCACAGCAGGGCGCCGCGTGTGCCTTTCGCGCTGGCCTGATCCAGGGCCGTGGCCAGTTGTTCCCGCAGATAGCCCCGGTTATGAGTGCCGGTCAGGGCGTCGAATTGCGCCATGTCCCGCAGGCGCAATTGCGCCTGCTGCTCCTGCGTCACATCCGAAATCACGCCTCGCCAACCAAAGCAGTGTCCTGCTTCGTCAAACAAGGGGCGCGCCGTGATCGACCAGAACTGGTCTTTGCCATCGAGCCGAACCGGCAGCAGGAGTTTGCGGAAAGGTTGTCCAGCCCGCATGGCTTGCTTGAGCGGCGTGACGTCACCGCAGTGTTCCTTGAACCACGCTTGCATCGTGGTCTGGGCCAGCGTGGCCGGACGCTGATTCAGCAACGCGGCCAGTTTGTGCGTGACGTGGGTGAACTGACCCACCATGTTGATTTCCCACAGCACATCGGCGGTCTGGTCTTCAAAGTCACGCAGCAGCAGGGTCACCATCTGGCTTTGGCGCTCTGCTTCCCGTTCGGATTTCAGTCGGGCGTTGGCAGCCTTGGCCGCGGTCCACACCCCCATCGACACCGTGGTTGCGTAAATCATCAACAAGCCAGCGATGACATTGAACCAGATGTTGTGGATGCTCAGCACGGCGTACAGGCTGGGCAAGGTCATCATCCAAAGATACGCCAGCCCGGCCTGCGGGATGCTGGACAGGATGAATGCTCCACCACACATCATGCCGGGCACAATCGTTGCGATCAAAACCTGTTGAGTGGGCGAGGCTTGTGGAAACAGCAAAGCCGGCATCAGGCCCCAAATCGAGGCCAGGTAAATGGCGTGCCAGGTCGCTCGTCGGATCGCGTGAGGGGACGCTGTCTTGATCGGCTTTTTGCGGCCGATCCACCAAGCGCGCATCCCGATGCCGGCAATCACCGTGAGGGAAAACAGCCAGCACAAAACCGGTAACCGCCAGGCTGTGTGAGCGAAGGCGATGCAAATCAGCATCCCGTTGAAGATGTTCGCGCCCAGGGTGAAGGGCGCCACCCGCAAGATGCTGCTCAGGTGCTTCCCACGGATCTCGGCCGACAACGGGTCCAGTGCGGAATACACCGAAAAATTCCGTTGCCACGCTTTGGCCAGGTGGTTGAAGGGGTTGAGCATCTTGCTTGTCCGGGTTGACCTGAAGGGGTCCAGACTCCTCTGACGGGAGACTGCTATGAAGATTCGGCCTTTCCCGAACAAACTTGAGCCGTCTGGGTTGCCTACAATCCCGCCCCATGGCGACCAAATCCAACACCCCCACTCCATCCAAGAACACCCAGCCCAATGCCACCTATGGCGAGGGCTCGATCCGGGTGCTCAAAGGATTGGAGCCCGTTAAACAGCGTCCGGGTATGTACACCCGGACTGACAACCCGCTGCACATCATCCAAGAGGTGATTGACAATGCGGCGGACGAAGCCTTGGCCGGATTTGGCAAGCGCATCGCCGTCACCCTGCACGCCGACGGGTCGATCAGCGTTGAAGACGACGGCCGTGGCATCCCCTTCGGTCTGCACCCGGAAGAGCAGGTGCCTGTGGTGGAAATCGTGTTCACCCGGCTGCATGCAGGGGGCAAGTTCGACAAGGGCGCCGGCGGGGCCTACAGCTTCTCGGGTGGTTTGCACGGGGTTGGGGTCAGCGTCACCAATGCCCTGTCGACACGTTTGCAGGTCACGGTTTGCCGTGACAAACAAGTGGCACAACTGGCCTTCAGTGGCGGGGATGTGATCGAACCGGTGGCGGTGAGGCCCGCTGGCAGCGGCGATCGCAAAAATGGCACGACCGTTCGTGCGTGGCCCGATGCCAAGTATTTTGAAAGCGCCGAGCTGCCCAAAGGCGAGTTGGTGCACATGTTGCGCAGCAAAGCGGTGCTGATGCCTGGGGTGACCATCACGCTCACCTACGAAAAGACGGGCGAGACGCAGACTTGGCTCTACAAAGGTGGCCTGCGCGACTATTTGACCCAAACCTTGTCGGCAGACCCGGTGATCCCGCTGTTCGAAGGCGAGCAGTACGCCGGGGGCAATGAGTCAGAAAACTTCGCCGAAGGCGAGGGCGCGGCTTGGTGCGTGGCGTTCACCGAAGAGGGCTCGCCCATGCGCGAGAGCTACGTCAACCTGATCCCTACCGTGGCGGGTGGCACGCACGAGGCGGGCTTGAAAGACGGCATGTTCAACGCCGTCAAAGGCTTCATCGAGATGCATTCGCTGCTGCCCAAGGGGGTAAAGCTGATGCCTGACGATGTGTTTGGCCGCGCCAGTTTTGTGCTCAGCGCCAAGGTGCTCGACCCGCAGTTTCAGGGGCAAACCAAAGAGCGCTTGAACAGCCGCGATGCCTTGCGCCTGGTCAGCACCTACGTCAAACCGACGATGGAGCTGTGGCTCAACCAGCATGTCGAATACGGCAAAAAGCTGGCCGAGCTGGTCATCAAGCAAGCCCAGGCGCGCCAGCGCGCGGGTCAAAAGGTCGAAAAAAGGAAGAGCTCTGGCGTGGCGGTGCTGCCTGGCAAGCTGACTGACTGCGAAAGTCGCGACATCGCCTTCAATGAAGTGTTCCTGGTGGAAGGGGATTCGGCTGGCGGCAGCGCCAAAATGGGTCGCAACAAGGAAACCCAAGCCATCCTGCCCCTGCGTGGCAAGGTGCTGAACGCCTGGGAGGTGGAGCGTGACCGCCTTTTTGCCAACAACGAAATCCACGACATCTCTGTGGCGATCGGGGTGGATCCCCACGGCCCGAACGATTCGCCAGATTTGAGTGGCCTGCGCTACGGCAAGATCTGCATCCTGTCTGACGCCGATGTGGACGGCTCGCACATCCAGGTGCTGCTGCTCACCCTGTTCTTCCGTCACTTCCCCAAGTTGATTGAGACGGGGCACATCTATGTGGCGCGCCCCCCGCTGTTCCGCGTGGATGCACCTGCACGGGGCAAGAAGCCGGCCGCCAAGCTGTATGCCCTGGACGAAGGCGAACTGCACGCCATTCTCGACAAGCTGCGCAAAGAGGGCTGCCGGGAAGGCGCCTGGTCGATCAGCCGCTTCAAAGGCTTGGGCGAGATGAATGCCGAGCAGTTGTGGGACACCACGCTCAACCCCGATACCCGGCGCTTGTTGCCCGTAGCCTATGGTGAGGCCGGCTTTGATTCGACCGAGGGGTCGTTCAACAAGCTCATGGGCAAGGGGGAGGCAGCTGCCCGGCGTGAGCTGATGGAGATCCACGGAGACCAGATCGAGGTCGATATCTGATTGTTTCGGACAAACCCGACCCTTGTGCATGGGGGCCAGCCATCGGTTGAGGTGGATGTCAGCTTGACCGCGCGGTGTCGTGCCCATTTAATAGGCGACTGGCACATTTTCTGCTCAGACAGCGTGCGTCTTCCGTTCCCACCAAGGTGTCCTGATCCATGAATTCACCCCGATCTGCCTCGTCTGGGGAGGCCAGCTCCTCACGGGCCGACCGTTACGATCCTAAGTCGTGGGGCTTGACCACGCAGGTGGCCACCCAAGTCGTGGCACGGGGGGGGGATGACCGATCAGACGCCAAAGCGTCGGCGGACCCGACCATCGGCAAGCCAGTTGGCGGTGATACCTGGGAGCTGTTCGTGTCCTGCCTGCCGGCGGATGCCATGGAGCAGCAGTTTGATCTGCGCTCACCCTATTTCATCGCGCTGCACGAGTTGGGCGGGGCGGGCGGTGGTCAATTGTTGACCGCGATTGCCAAGCGACTCAATGTGCCGATCAAGCGCTTGGTGATTCGGCGCCAGAGCTTTGGCACCGAATTGGCCACCTTGTCTTTTTTCGACCTTCGCGCCACGAACGGTCAAACGGTGCGGGTGTATGGCACCGATGCGCAATCCGATGAGGTCACGCGCAATCAGCTACGCCGCGTGCTGATGGCACGAAGCCGCATGTGCGTGGTCTTGACCCCTTCGATGACGCAGGCCGAATGGGCCTCTGGTTTGACCGCCTTGGCGCAGACGCTGCAAGAGCAGCGCGCCCGAACCCGCAGCCTTGTTTTCGTGCCACAGGCTGATTCGACTGTGCTGGCGGCCTTGATCGCAGGTTTCTCGCGGCGGGTGGTGGTGCCGGTTGCCACCGCACCTGCCAGCGCGCGAGCCGTTGAAGCCTGGCCCTTTCTGGTGGCTTCGTGGAACAAGCTGCATGCCAGCACCAGTCCCGATACCCCACTGAGCCTGCAATGGTTGCTCGATTCGACATGGCCAGACGAGTCGCCGGCAACTCCGCCCACCTCAGCTTCGGCCGTTGCCCAGGCTGACGCCCCCCAGTTGCGTGACGACCAGCTTTTGCATCTGCACGCCTATGCCAACGGCGTCGCAGCCTGCAAGGGGGTCGAGGCGTGCTGCATTTTCAACGTGCTGACCTTGCAGATGCAGGCTCGCGCCGGTCGCAGTGCCGTGGCCGCCGATGTGATGATGCGCCAGGGGCGCGTGCTGGTGGCCACCATGCAAGCCAGCAGCGTGGCATTGGGATTGGGCAAGGTCATCCGGGAGGGCGTGATCAAACTGGCTGAGCACTTTGTCGTGCTGCGCTTGATTCGTGGCGCACCCAATATGCTGCTGATGGTGATCACGCAATACGACTCAGATGCCGATCTGGCCGCACTGAAGGCCGAAATGTCTCAGCAGGATCGCTTCTTCAAGGCTGCGATTGCGCGTTGATCCAATCGGCAAAGGCTTCATCGCAGCGTTCGAAAGGCACCGCGTACAGTGCCGGCAACTCGTATGGATGCTGGTGCTTGATGGCCTGCGCTATTGCCGCATAACGGCTCTCCGTCGTTTTGAACAGCAAGCGATATTCGGGAGATTGCTGTACCTGCCCTTCCCACCAGTAGACGCTGTCGATCCGAGTGATCTGGGCGCACGCTGCCAGGTGCTGCTCAATGATCGACCGAGCCAGGCCCTGCGCAGCCTCTTCGGTGTCGACGGTGGTGTAGACGGCCAGTTGCTTCATCGTGGTGGTGGGCATGGTCGGCTCTTTCAGAGATGATTGAGATTGGACCTCAAAATGGCTCCTCGTTCCAGCCAGGCCTGGCGCTGACGGTCGTCCATCCGATCGATTTGTTTGTAGACGAAGGCCAGCCGCGGCGAATGGGCCAATGCGGGCGCATGGCGCAGATGGAAATCCCAGTACAAGGCGTTGAAAGGGCAGGCGTCTTCGCCCAGGCGCTCCTTGGGCTTATAGCGGCAGGTGCCGCACTCGTCTCCCATGCGCTGCAGGTAGGCGGCGCTGGCTGTGTAGGGCTTGGTCGCCAGCAGCCCCCCATCGGCAAATTGGCTCATGCCCAGGGTGTTGGGCAGCTCCACCCATTCAAATGCGTCGATGTAGATGCCCAGATACCACTGATGCACGGCTTGCGGCGAAAGCCCTGCCAGCAAGGCGAAGTTGCCGATCACCATCAGACGCTGGATGTGGTGGGCATAGGCGTGTTCGAGCGATTGGCCGATGGCCTGGGCCATGCACACCATGTGGGTCTGGCCGGTCCAGAACCATTCTGGCAGGGGGCGCACATGCCCCAGATGGTTGCGGGCTTCGTACCCTGGCATGTGTGCCCAGTACACCCCGCGTACATATTCGCGCCAGCCCAGAATTTGTCGCACAAAGCCTTCGACTGCAGCCAGCGGGGCGAGTCCTTGCTCATATGCGCGTACCGCCGCGTCAATCACTTCACGAGGGTGAAGCATCTTGGTGTTCAGCGCAAATGACAGCAAGGAGTGAAACAGGCGCCAACCCTGCGTGCTTCGAGCATCCTGGTAATCGCCGAAATGGGGCAGGGCATGCGTCACAAATGCGGCCAGATCTTGCAAGGCTTCAGCGCGGTTCAAGGGCCATCTGAATGCCTGTGCCTGCGGGGCACCCAAGCTTTTGACGCCGGCGGCTTCAATGGTTTGCCACAACTCGGTGTGGTCGTGAGTCGATCGCCAGTCTGAGGGCAACTCGGGCTGACCTTTCCAGGGCTTGCGGTTGTCATGGTCGAAGTTCCACTGGTCGCCGGCGGGTTGGGTGGCGGTGGCCATCAGGATGTGGTGCTTCTTGCGCATGTGGCGATAGAAGTGCTCCATCAACCAGCTCTTGCGTCCGGCGAACAATTGCGCCAGCTCATGACGCTCGGTCAGGAAGTGTTCACTGCTCACCATTCGGCACGAAACCTGCCCGGCGGAGTTGAGGGCATCGCGCCACGCCGATAACTGGTGGTCGAGTCGGTGTTCGTCTGGTTCCTGGTATTCGATGCTGCTGGCGCCATAGTGGGCGATCAGCGCATCCAGATTGCCGGTGATCGATTGGCGATTGTGTGCGTCGTCGATGCGAACGTAGCGCACCCGGTGTCCAGCCTCTTTCAACTTTCTAGCCAGATCTCGCATCGCTGCAAAGATCCCGATGATCTTTTGCGCGTGGTGCAGCACGTAATCGGTCTCCTGCCGCACCTCCATCAGCACGTAGACCACATCGGGGTGCGCGGCCTTGAGCCAACTGTGTTCGGGATTGAGTTGATCGCCCAGGATCAGGCGCAGGGTGGTCATGCGCTGGGCTTTCTTTGAGATCGGCAACGGTCAGAGCAGTACTTCACCTCGTCCCACACCTTTTCCCATTTTTTGCGCCACGCAAAAGGGCGACCGCAGCACAGACAAATCTTGCTGGGCAGATCAGACTTTTTGCGCATGCGCATTCAATCAAACTCCAGATTCAGTTGATCCACCACGCGGGTGGGAGCGCGCCGCGAGCCCGCGTGAGGCTGTTGCCTTGAGCCATGTTTTTCCACAATGGCCGCCTTGCCCGCGCGAACTTCGGGTTGAGCTCTGAGGGCATGCAGTCGCGCTTTCGAGGTGCGCAAGGCCACGCTCAAATCCACGCAGGGCAGCGGGATGTCTGCATCGGGGTCTGGGCCCACACGCAAGCTCAGTCGGGTTTGCAAGTCGGGTGGCATGCGCCAGGGCTCCCACAGCCAGGTGTCGGGCACGCGACGCAGGGCGGGCAGCCAGCGGCGCACAAAATGGCCTTGTGGGTCTTGATCCTGCGCTTGTTTGATCGGGTTGTAGACCCGCGTGGTGTTGATCCCGGTCGTGCCCGATTGCATCTGCATCTGGCTCCAGTGAATGCCGGGTTCGTAATCCAGAAAATGCCTGGCCAGCCACAAACCCACGGGCCGCCAGTGCAGCCACAGTGGGTAGGCTGCGGCCGACACCAGCATGGCGCGCATCCGAAAGTTCAGCCAGCCGGTTTCTTTCAACATGGCCACGCAGGCGTCCACCAGGGGCCAGCCGGTGCGGCCTTGGGTCAGGGCATCAAAGTGAGCCGGGTTCCAGTCGGGCTCGCGCAGCCCGTCGTAGCCTCGGTGCAGGTTTCGCCATTCGAGCTCGGGTTCGCTTTCCAATTTCTGGATGAAGTGGCAGTGCCAGTACAGCCTGCTGGTGAACGCGTTCAACCCTTTGCGTCGGCGCTCATCTCGGGCCGTGCTCGCCCCAGCCAGTGCATGCAGTTGCCCACGGGTTTCTTGCACCACATGCCTCATGCTGACGTTGCCCCACGCCAGATAGGGTGACAGCCGAGAGCAGGCCTCGGGCGCGCACAAGGGCGATGAGATGCCCCCGCGATACTGGGCACAACGATCAGCCAAAAAATCGTGCAACACCGACAAGCCGAGTGTTTCGCGGCCCCGCTGGCGCTGAGGGGGATCGAGCTCGCGGATGCCGAGTTGCATGGCGGGAGGCGGCGGGGGCTCTTGCCAGGGCAAGGGCTGATCCTTGAGGTCTGGTTCCGGCCACGTGGGGGCGCTCATGTGCTTCTCCCAGGCTGATTGCCAGGCGTCTAGCGAAGCGAGGCGGCGAACCACGCCAAACTGGGCGTATTCATGCCATCCCACGCCATGTTGGCGACACCAGCGACCCACCGCCTTATCCCGCTGAAAGGTCAGATCGTTGCCGGTTTCCTCATGCGCGTACAGCCCCTCGAAAGGCGCCAGTTGATGCAACCGTGTCAGAACCTCGGTGACTTCGCCGGTGACCACGTGCAGGGTGGCGCCCAGGCGCCGAAGCTGGCGGTACAGATCACGCAGGCTTTCCAGTACAAAGCCGTAGTGCTGTGAAGAGACATCGTCTTGCCGCCAGTAACTGGGTTCGATCACGTACAGGCAAAGAACCCGGCCCTGTCGTGCTGCATGGCACAGCGCCGCGTGGTCGTGCACGCGCAAATCCCGCTTGAACCAGACGACGTTGTAAGACATGGCTGGCAAGCATAGGAGGGCCGGATTAACCCGGCCGACGCCAAGGGCTTACCTATTGCGTCGCAGCCTCGGCCAATTTCACCCGATCGGATTTCATCCAGCCGACCGTGGTGACGTGGGTGATGGGGTGGGTGTAGCTGACTCGCGCCCAACCGGGCACGCGCGACAGGATGCTGACTTTGTCGCCGCCCACAATGAACTTGCCGATGTAGCAAGACAGATCTGGGGCACTGTGCAAGAGGCTGCGGCCCTTGGCGCCCACGAAGCCGGGGCCGGTTTCGCTCGACGATGTATTTTTAGGCTCGCTGGCCTCACACGATTCAGATGGCTTGTGGATGCTGCGGGTGGGCAGGCCCGCTGCGGGTGGATGGGCTTCCAAATCTTTGATCGCGGCCATCATGACCGATTCTTCCGACTTTTGGCCGCAGGCCGCGTCGATGGAAGCGGTGGGATCGAGGCTGATGCGATCGGCATGCTCGACCTGCCAGTTGCCCCCGCGTTTGCGAAACTGAACCCGCTTGAGTTGCATTTGCCCATTGACGATCAGAGGCGCACCATACTCGTCTGCACGGATCCCGCAGGCCTGCGCCTGGGCGCCTTCTACCCACACTCGGTTCATCGTCAGGGCTGAGGGGGCTAGATGCCCCTTGACCGTAGCCGTTCGAGCCTGGGCGACCAAGGCAATGCGCGTGGGGTCGTCAGCCTTGAGCTGGTGCGCATGGCAGAGCGAGGTGCCGGCCCATAGCAGGCCGGCGATCGAGGCGATGAGTAGACGTGACATGCCATCAAGGCGCAAGCGTCAAGCTGCCCGCGCAGAGTCATGGAAGTCTCAAGATACCGAAATACGGACGCCGTTAAATCGGTAAACAAGGGGGCAAATCCCCGCAGCTATCGCGATCAGTTGGCTCGCGCCGGGTCAGGGCTGGGGTGGTTTGTCGGGAGCGACTAAACTGCGGCCTGCAAAGTCCCGCACGTATTCTGATAACGATGTCCCAACAAACCATCGATTTTTCGCAACCGCCCACCGACGGCGGTGACTCCTTGGCCCTCGCTCAATACGCCGAGCGCGCCTATCTCGAATACGCCCTCAGTGTCGTGAAGGGCCGGGCTTTGCCTGATGTGTGTGACGGCCAGAAGCCCGTCCAGCGTCGCATCTTGTATGCGATGGACCGCATGGGCCTGAGCTTTTCGGGCAACTCGGGGGCCAAACCGGTCAAGAGCGCCCGGGTGGTGGGGGATGTGCTGGGTCGTTACCATCCGCACGGCGACACCGCTGCCTACGATGCCATGGTTCGCATGGCGCAAGATTTTTCGCTGCGCTACCCTTTGATCGACGGGCAGGGTAACTTTGGCTCGCGCGACGGCGATGGCGCAGCGGCGATGCGCTACACCGAAGCCCGCCTGGCCCCAATTGCCCGCCTGCTGCTGGACGAAATCGACATGGGTACGGTCGATTTCATTCCCAACTACGACGGCTCGACCGAAGAACCTAAGCAGCTGCCAGCCCGGTTGCCGTTTGTGTTGCTCAACGGCGCCAGCGGGATTGCCGTGGGCCTGGCTACCGAGATCCCCAGCCACAACCTGCGCGAGGTCGCGGCGGCCACGGTGGCCCTGATCCGCAACGACAAGCTGGCCGACGAAGAACTGTTCGAGATGCTTCAGGGGCCCGATTTCCCTGGGGGCGGCCAGATCATTTCCAGCCCTCAAGACATCCAGGATGCCTACCGCAGTGGGCGTGGCAGCCTGAAGGTGCGCGCCCGCTGGAAGATCGAAGACCTGGCTCGCGGCCAGTGGCAGCTGGTGGTGACTGAATTGCCCCCCGGCACCAGCGCCGCCAAGGTGCTGGAAGAGATCGAAGAACTCTCCAACCCCAAGGTCAAGGCGGGCAAGAAGGCCCTGACCGCGGACCAGACCCAGCTGAAGACCACCATCCTGTCGGTGCTGGACACCGTGCGGGATGAATCGAGCAAGGATGCGCCGGTCCGCCTGGTGTTCGAGCCCAAGAGCCGAACCGTTGAGCAGCAGGAGTTGATCAACACCCTGCTGGCCCACACCAGCCTGGAGAGCTCAGCGTCGATCAACCTGACCATGGTGGGTGCCGACGGCAAGCCCACCCAGAAGAGCCTGCGTCAGATCCTGACGGAGTGGATCGGCTTCCGAATGAACACCGTGACACGCCGCACCCGGCATCGCTTGGGCAAGGTGCTGGATCGCATCCACATTCTGGAAGGCCGTCAACTGGTTCTGCTGAACATCGACGAAGTCATCCACATCATCCGCAACAGCGACGAGCCCAAGGCCGCGCTGATCGAGCGATTCAAACTAAGCGATCGCCAGGCGGAAGACATCCTGGAAATCCGCCTGCGTCAACTGGCTCGCCTTGAAGCCATCAAGATCGAGCAGGAGCTGGCTGAGTTGCGCGAAGAACAAGCCAAGCTGGAAGACATTCTGGGCAACCCGGCCACGCTCAAGCGCACGGTCATCAAGGAAATCGAAGCCGACGCCAAGCAGTTTGGCGACGAGCGTCGCACCTTGATTCAGGCCGAAAAGCGCGCCGTGGCCGAGGTGAAGGTGATTGACGAGCCCGTGACCGTGGTGATCAGCCTGAAGGGTTGGGTGCGTGCCCGTACCGGCCATGGCCATGAACCGGCGGGCTTTGCATTCAAGGCGGGGGATGGCCTGTACGGCACCTTTGAATGCCGTACGGTGGACCCAATGATCGTGGTGGGCAGCAATGGCCGCGTCTACAGCGTGCCGGTCAGCAGCCTGCCTGGGGCGCGAGGTGACGGGCAACCCATCACCACGATGATCGACCTCGAATCGGGCACACAGCCCGTGCATTACCTGGCAGGCAATGTGGATCAGACCATTTTGTTTGCCAACACCGGCGGATTTGGTCTGCTGGCCAAAATCGGCGATTTGCTGACCCGTCAGAAGGGCGGCAAGAGCTTCCTAACATTGGATGAGGGCGCTTTGGTTCTGCCGCCCGTGCTGGTGCAGCCAGGGCACACCCAGGTCGCGTGTCTGGCGCAAAGCGGTCGTTTGCTGGTGTTTGGTCTGGATGAGCTCAAGCTGCAATCCAACGGCGGGCGCGGCCTGACCTTGATGGAAGTGGACGCCAAGCAGGATCCGCTGATCTCGGTGGCGTCTGTCCACAATGGGGTGCGCGTGATCGGTTCGGGCCGTGGCGGGAAAGCCAAGGACGAAGACGTGCGCAATTCAGCGTTTGTGGCCCACGTGGGCAAGCGGGCCCGCAAGGGCAAGCCGGTGGACGCCTTCCAGAAGGTTCAGCGTGTGCTGCCTTTGAGTGCACCCACCGCAACCTGAAGCCCGAGGGACGAGGACTGAAGAAATTGTTTGCCTGACCGATAAGCCTAGAACTGGGCGCCCGCACCTCATTGGGGGCGCCGCTTTTCTGCTGAGGAGATGGCGCACATGGTCAAATTCGGTTCTCTGTCGATCCAGAAGAAGTTGATCTACAGCCTGACGGCGGGGCTGGTCGTGACGATCGGTCTGTCATCGGCTGTGGCGGTGTGGATGATTGGCTCGAAAATGCAGGATCGCGTGGAAACGCAGGAGCTGCCCGCCAACGTCACCGCGATTCGCAACGATGTGCTGCGCACCATCACCGGCCCGTTTGCGCAATCCATGGCCATGGCCGAGAACCCCTTCTTGTTGAAATGGGAGTCGGCAGGTCTGTCTGACGAGCGCCTGCCCGATTGGGAGCAATACGCGCAGCGGCTGAAGGCCACGGCCAAGGCATCCAGCGTGTACTGGGTGTCTGCGGCCACGGGCAAGTACCTGACTGAAAAAGGCGTGGATCGCGTGCTGTCGCGTCAGGCAGCGTCTGATCAATGGTTTTATGGCTTTGTGGATTCAGGCAAAAAGTTCAGCCTGGATTTCGACGTCGACAAGTCCACCAACATTCCCAGCCTGTTCATCAACGTTCGGTTTGATTCGGATGGCAAGGTGGGGGTGGCAGGCTTGGGCCTCGAAGTCGCTTCTTTGGCCGAGACGATTGGGCGGTACCGGATCGCCGACACGGGTCATGTTTACCTGGTTCGGCCAGATGGCACGATCTTGCTGCATGGCGATCGGCAGCTGGTGTCTGGGCGCACCAAGGTGGCTTCCTTGCCCGGCTGGTCTGAGCAGGCATTGAGCCCGCTGCTGGCGCAGAAAAACTATGCCAGTGTCCTCTACAACGGCCCCTCGGGTTCGACCTTGGCCGCGTCCAGCTACATTCCCGAGTTGAACCTGTATGTGTTCGCCGAGGTGCCCGAGCGGGAGGTCATTGGACCAGTGCGCAACACGCTGCTGGTGGTGACCATTCTGACTGGCCTTGGATCCGTGTTGGTGTCGGCCTTGCTGGTGGCTGTGATCAGCCGCGCGATTGCCGGCCCGGTTCAGCGCGCCTCTCGCTTGCTGGCCGAGATTGCCGATGGCGATGGCGACCTGACCCGCAAGCTGAATGTCGAGACCCAAGACGAAACGGGTGAGCTGGCCTCGAACTTCAACCGCTTTGTGGGGTCGCTGGCCAGCATGGTCGGCATGATTCGACAGTCCACCGACATGATCAACACGGCCAGCAGTGAAGTGGCAGTGGGCAATCAGGATCTGAGTTCGCGCACCGAGCAGGCCGCCAGTGCTTTGCAGGAAACCGCTGCCGCGATGGCGCAGATCACCGACTCGGTGCGGCACAGTGCCAGCACCGCCACTGAGGCCAGCAGCCTGGCTCAAGGCGCGGTGGAGTCTGCCCGCGACAGTGGCCAGGCGATGCAGGAAGTGGTCTCGACCATGGCAGAGATCAGTTCTTCCTCACACAAGATTCGCGACATCATCGGCGTGATCGACGGCATCGCCTTCCAGACCAATATCTTGGCCCTCAATGCGGCGGTGGAAGCCGCTCGTGCGGGCGAGCAGGGACGAGGCTTTGCCGTGGTGGCATCCGAGGTGCGAGCATTGGCTCAGCGCAGCGGCGGGGCGGCCAAAGAGATTCGCTCGCTCATCACCTCGTCAGTGGACATGGTGGAAGCCGGCTCTGGGCACGTGCAGAAGGCGGGCGACGCCATTCAAGGCTTGATCGATGCAGTGGCCAAGGTCAACGCGCTGATCAGCGAACTGTCGACCGCGACAAACGAGCAGGGCAGCGGCATCATCCAGATCAACCAGGCCATCACCCAGTTGGATTCGATGACGCAGCAAAACGCCGCCCTGGTCGAGCAATCGACTGCGGCAGCGGAGAGTTTGCGCCAGCAGGCTGCTCGCCTGGCGGATGCGGTTGCCGCATTCAAGGTTCAGTGCTGAAGGTTGACGTGATCGTCAAGCGCACCGCCCATTCGTCAACTTGATCAAGTAGGAAAACGCCAGCGTCAAGCCGGCGCTCGTCTTGCTACCCTCGGGGTCACAACGTTGTGTTCATCTGAGGATCGATCATGGGGAATCTGAAGGGCCAAACCCTCTTCATCACGGGGGCCAGCCGCGGCATTGGCAAAGCCATCGCACTGAAGGCGGCACGGGACGGTGCCAATATCGTGGTGGCGGCCAAAACGTCCGAGCCGGATCCCCGTCTGCCGGGCACCATTCACACCGCAGCAGCCGAGATCGAAGCCGCTGGCGGGCGCGCCTTGCCTTTGGTGGTGGATGTGCGCGACGAAGAAAACGTGCGACGGGCCGTGGCTCAGGCGGCAGAACATTTTGGCGGCATCGACATCCTGGTCAACAACGCCAGCGCCATCAACCTGAACAAGGCAGCCGATGTGCCCGCCAAGCGCTACGACCTGATGATGGACATCAACGTGCGAGGCACCTTCATGTGCTCGCAAGCCTGTCTGCCGTATCTGGAAAAGGCTGCCAACCCGCACATTCTGGTGCTGTCTCCGCCCTTGAACATTCAGCCCAAGTGGTTCGAATCGCACGCGGCGTACACGGTCTCGAAGTTCAGCATGAGCCTGATGGCCTATGGTCTGGCTGCTGAGCTTCGTAGCAAGGGCATTGCCGTCAATGCCTTGTGGCCCCAAACGATCATCTCGACGGCTGCCCTCAACATCGCCGGCAGTGCTTTGGGCACCTTGGGGCGAAAGCCAGAGATCATGGCCGATGCCGCGTATGTGATCCTGACCCGCGGTAGCCGCGAAGCCACCGGGCAGTTCTACATCGATGAAGCCGTCTTGCGCGAAGCCGGTGTCAGTGATTTCGCGCCGTACCTGACCACACCCGGAACCGAGCCGATGCTCGATCTTTACATCGACGCTTGACCCCCCAACGCAAGGGTGTCGGCAGGGTCAACCGCGATTGACACCCCTGTCGATGTCGGGCATCGTCTGTTGCTGATTGTGACAAATATCACGGAGACAGCAGTGAGACGGCTGCACAGGGAGTTTTGGTTTGGGTTGTTGGTGGCGGGGCTGCTCTCGTCGTGTGGTGGTGGCTCGAAAGAGCCCACGCCGCCTGAGAGTTTGCAGATTCAGTCCGATGCGGTACCGCAGTCGTTCCCGACTGATGCATCGATTTCGGTGCAGATGAGTCAATGGCAGCAGATTACCGTGCCGATCACACAGGGCTACGATCTCACCATGACCGTGCATGCTGTTGGCGCGCCACCCTTGTCCTATTCCTGGCGCAAGAACAATAACGTCGTTGAATGGGCGGGCGATTCTCAATTCGTGATTCACAACATCCAGCCGACCGACGCAGGCAACTACACCGTGACCGTGGCAAATGGCCAGAACATCGCTGTCAGCCAGTCGGTCAGGGTGGTGGTGAAGGTGCCTCAAAAGCCCTGAATCGCTAAAGCCGAACCACCGTGACCGAGCACTCGGCTTCAGCCACCACTTGGGCGCTCACACTACCTAGGTAGCGCCGAATGGCAGAGTGCCCACGGGCTCCCATCACAATGTGGTCCACCTGGTTTTTGTTGGCGAAGTCGACAATCGCCTGTGCCGGGTCCGGGGCTTCCAAGACGTGGAAGGTCAGCCGTTGATCGTCCAGGCTCAGCGATTGTTCCAGCGGCCGCGCCCAGTGCTTCAGGTCGATCAGTTGCTTGACGTGCAGGCTGTTGCCGTGGCGATCGGTCAGCTTGTCCATGCCCACGCGGTTGGTTTTCATCACACTGACGCAAGCCAGTCGGGCTCCGGGCTCAATCTGCAGGATGCGGCGCACCGTGGCCAGTAGCTTTTTCTGCAACTCTGTGGTGGCCCCTCGAGTGTCTACCGCAGCCAGGATGATGGGGCTGTGCTCGACTTGTTCTGTCGCGGTGGCGTTGCTGCGGGGCTCGGCGCCCATGGCAGCGAACCAGCGCCGGAACGTTTTGATGCGACCTGCCGTGCCCTGTTTGTCTGCTCGGGCAGTGAGTTGAATTTGCTCGGGGTTCTGCAAATCCGACGCCAGTTGGGCTGCGGTTTGATAGCGGCGATCGGCTTGCACTTCCAGGCACCGCAAGATCACTTCTTGCAACCAGGGCGGCGTATCGGGGCGAATTTGCCGTGGCGGGATGGGCTCGGTGTATAGCCGTTTGCGCAGGCCCGCCACCGTGGTGGGCTGGCCAAAAGGGCGCTCGCCCGTGGTGAGGTGGTACAGCATCACCCCCAGGGCAAACAGATCACTGCGTGGGTCGTTGCGCACAAACTGCACCTGCTCGGGCGACATGTAAGGCCCGGTGCCCATGGGCAGATTGAATTCCTCTTCCAGCAAATCTGGCAGGTTGTCGTGGCGTGACAGGCCGAAGTCCACCAGCACAGCCTCGCCGGTGGGGCGGAACATGATGTTGCTCGGTTTGACGTCCAAATGCACCACATGCTGCTTGTGCAGGGCATGCAGCGCAAACGCCACCTTTTGCCCAATCTGGGCGACGTCATCAAAAGGCAGCGGGGCTTCATCCAAGCGCGGGCGCAGGCTTGGCCCTGGGATCTGCTCCATCACGATGTAAGGTTGGGTGATGAAGTCGCCTCGCGCAATGAACTTCGGCACATGAGGGCCCTGCAGCATGGGCATCACCATTTGCTCGACCTCAAAGCCGACGATGGTGGCCGGATCTTGCCCGCCTTTGATGCGGGGTACTTTCATGATCAGCGTCGGGCCGACTTCCTGCCTGGCTTGATCCAGTTCAACCACGCCCCAAAGGGTGGCCATGCCACCTGTGTGCAGCTTTTCCTTGAGGCGAAACTGGTCTACCTCATCGCCAACTTGCAGGGGCGTTCTAGCGTCCATTGATCAGCCTTTCTGCCAAGGCTTGTGACACAGCGGGGGGCATACCGGATGCCAGCACGGCGTGGGCCGCCATCTCGTGGTCGTACGGTACCCGGAAATAGGTCAGGATGGCCTTGTCGGTGTCGAAGGTGGCGTAGCACGCGGCGGGATTGCCATCGCGGGGTTGGCCCAGGGATCCTGGGATCGCCAGCCAGCGCCGGGCCGGTGACAAGGGCATGGGCGTGCCTTCTACCGGGGTGAACTGGCCTGACTTGCCTGTAGACGAGAGGTGATACAGGCAGGACTCATGGACATGGCCGCAAAACACATAACGGTGGTGGCTGGCGAACAGGCTGCGGCTGGCTTCCATTCGACCGTACAGATATTCCCAGTGAGCGGGGTCATGCACATTGGCATGGGCAAACAGGCAGTCGTCCAGTTCGGCGGTCAGAGGCAGATTTCTGAGCCAAGCCCGTTGCTCGTCACTGAGTTGCCCTTGCGTCCACTGCAGGGTCGGCAAGACGTGTTCGGCCAGTTTGCTGGTCGTCTCGGGGGTCAGCGCGTCGTCGTGGTTGCCGCGAACCGCTACCGCGCCTTGGCGAACCAGATCCATACAGAACGCAACGACCCAGCTCGGGTCAGCCCCGTAATCAACATAATCCCCCAACAACACGGCCCGGTCGATCTCCTGTGCCTGGGCATGTGCCCAGACGGCCTCGGTGGCTTGGCGGTTGGCGTGCAGGTCGGACAGCAGAGCGAGTTTCATGAGACGGACAAATGGTGATGGTCCAGTCTAGACCCGTCGGGAAGGGGCCGCCAGAGGGCCGCGCCGGTGAGCGTGGCATCAATGCCACCAAATGTCTGACCCCAGTATCAGGATTTATTCACATACTATTATCTTGAATATCTTTGAAATATCCCTTCACCAGAGTCGCTTCAATTAAGCTGACAAAAACGAGCCCCGCCGACTTGACAACAATACGCTCATGACGCTTTCTGCAGAACAACAGGCCGTGCTGCGTTCGATCCGGCAACTTGTGGACTTTTGGCAAATCTCCGCCCAGGAATTAGCCTCAGATTCGGCCGTTGCGCCACCGGTTGAACAAGCCGAGCCGCCGAGCGCGCCGAAATACCGCCATCCCAAATCCGGTGAAACTTGGGATGGGGTAGGGCCTCAGCCGCAGTGGCTCAAAGATGCCTTGATCCGGGAAGGCTATCTGGTAGAAGAGCTTCGTATTAACCCCTAATTAAGCTGTCGCCCGTGGATTGCACTTGCTGTGCATCAAATCGGGTCCATTTCGGGTGAGCAAGGGTGAGGATGTTCCTAAAAAATCGCAGTTGCAGTCCGAAAGATCGCTTTGCGATATACGAACCATTCACGGGGGGCCGCCATGCGCACCAATCTGCCAGTCACCAATCAAGAGTATCCGCTTCGCGAAGACGCCTGCATCGTTTCACGTACGGATCTCAAAGGCCGGATCACTTACATCAACCAGGATTTTCTGGAGTACAGCGGCTTTGATGAGGATGAGTTGATGGGCAAGGCGCACAACATCGTGCGTCACCCGGATATGCCGCCCGAGGCGTTCCAAGACTTGTGGGACACCCTGAAAGCTGGCCGTCCTTGGACGGGGATGGTCAAGAACCGGCGTAAAGATGGGAGCTATTACTGGGTCGTCGCAAACGCTACCCCGTTGCTTGAAGGGGCAGAAACGGTCGGCTATTTGTCTGTTCGAACCCGACCCACGCGTGAACAGATCGCGGCTGCTGATCAACTTTATCGGCAGATGAAAGCCGGTCAGGCCGACGGAGTCGCCATCGTAGAGGGGCGTGCGGTTGTGGCTGGTCCGTGGTGGCGTGACAATGGCCTGACGAAGTGGCTCGATGAAGCGAGCTTAGAACAGAAAAGTCTGTTTGCTTGGGTCTCAACCGTGTTGGCGGCGGTGGTTCTGGCTGCAAGCTGTTGGTTCCATTGGTTCGGTGCAGCAGCGGTTGCTGCGTTGGTGATGATCGGGGTGGGCTCAGTGATGTGGGCACAGAGCCGAACCATGGCCGACAAGCTTCGGCAGGCCGCGCAACACCTGGATCGATTTGCGCAAGGTAAGTTCGATGGTGTGGTGGAGGCTTATGGTCACGATGAATTGGCGTCCATGTTGCTTGCCATCAAGCGAGTTCAAACGCGTTTGGGATTCGAGTTTGCTGAAACAGTTCGACGTGCCAATGAAAGCGAGCGGCTGCGGCAAATCAGTGAACGCATCAAGCAGGCCCTTGATGTGGCGGCCGCCAATGTCATGCTGGCCGATGTGCAGGGTAAGGTTGTTTACGCCAATCGCTCCTGCCTGAGCATGCTCGATGTGGCGCAAGTTGCATTGCGTGAACGCGTCGCCGGATTTGAGGTCTCAACCCTCTACGGTAGTGAACTTGTGCAGTTCCATGCTGATCCTGTTTCCCAGCGACGCATGCTGGAAGGCCTGCGTCAACCTCTGACAGAACGCATGGTGCTAGGTGGTCGGACTTTTGAACTGGGTTACACCCCGGTGATCGATGAAGCCGGACATCGTTTGGGAACGGTTGTTGAATGGAAAGATTTGACTGATGATCTGCTGGCAGCCGACGCAGAACGTCGAGTCGCTGCAGCCAACGCGCAAGTCAGGCAGGCATTGGACAGTTGTTCGACCAACGTCATGATCGCTGACGCCAATAACGTCATCATCTACACGAACAAGTCCGTTGATGAAATGATGCTTCGTAATGAAGCTCGGCTGCGCGAGGCGTTACCGCATTTCGATGCCCGCCAGATCAAAGGCAAGAGCGTTGATGTTTTCCACAAAAATCCCGCGCACCAACAGCGACTACTTGGGGCATTGCAAGGTGAGTACAAAACCGAGATCAAGGTTTCTGGTTTGACTTTCTCTTTGACTGCAAATCCGATCGTGGATGCACAAGGCCAGCGACTTGGCTCAGTGGTGGAGTGGAAGGATCGCACGGCAGAGGTCGAAGCAGAAGCCGAGGTGAACCGACTGGTGGACGGCGCGACCCAAGGTGACTTCAGCAGTCGAATGCGATCCAATCAGAACGATAAATTCTTTGGGGTGCTGGCTTCTCGATTCAATGTCTTGATGGACACGATCAGCAACACCATTCGCGATGTTCGAGCAGCGGCTGAGCAATTGACTGCGGCATCTGAGCAGGTATCGGCGACATCGCTCTCTCTGTCGCAGGCGGCATCCGGCCAGGCAGCCAGCGTTGAGCAGACCAGTGCCGCGCTGGAGCAGATGACTGGGTCCATTCAGAAGAACGCCGATAACGCGCAACAAACCGATGTGATGGCGCAGCGTTCTGCACATGAGGCCAGTGAAGGTGGTTTGGTGGTTACCCGTACGGCAGAGGCCATGCGGAGCATTGCCGCAAAAATCGCGATCATTGATGACATTGCTTACCAGACCAACCTGCTGGCGCTCAATGCAGCGATTGAGGCCAGCCGAGCAGGTGAGCATGGTCGAGGATTTGCTGTGGTGGCTGCAGAAGTCCGAAAACTAGCTGAACGCAGCCAATCTGCATCGATGGAGATTCGTGATCTGGCTGGTAACAGCGTGGGCATGGCCGAGAAGGCTGGTTTGATGCTTGCCCAGATGATGCCGTCAATCAATCAGACATCTGAGTTGGTACGTAGCATCTCGCAATCTTCTGAAGAACAAGCAGATGGCGTCCGTCAGATCAACTCTGCGATGAGCTTGCTCAACAGCACCACCCAACAGAACGCGTCAGCCTCCGAGCAGCTTTCTGCCACGGCTGAGCAGCTGTCTGCTCAAGCCACGCAGCTCCAGGAGTTAATGTCATTTTTCAGGCTGGCGTCACACTGACGAATTCTGTTGAATCTGACCGGAGATTTCCGGTCAGATTGCCATTTCACGATCTGGCATCAGCTGCACAATCCATCCATGAACAGCCTGCTCAGAGTTTTGTCATTGCTGGGTTGTCTGGTGACATTTTCGGCTTTGGCTCAACAAGCCCAAACCGAAGACGAGCCGGAGGCACGCCTGCGTCTGAATGGTTTTGGAACCCTGGGCGTCACGGATACTCGGGCCCCGGAAGGTTGGTATTTCAGGCGTGATGCGGCGCAGTATCCAGTCTCAAAATCTATTGCCTTCGACACTGATGCTCGCCTGGGAATACAGGCCCATTACAATCTGTCAGCTCAGCTCTCGCTGACCTCGCAGCTCGTCTTCAAGCGTCGTCTGTCTGGCAGCAAGCCATCAGAAAACTTGGAGTGGCTGTTTGCGTCGTACAAACCGACCGGGGATGTGACCGTTCGAGTTGGGCGTACGAGCCCGGATATATTTCTACTTTCGGACTATCGAAATGTTGGTGTGGCCTACCCCTGGGTACGACCTAACGTCGATTTGTATGCGGCGCTGCCCCTCTATACGATTGATGGTGCCGATGCCAGCTACATGTTGAACCTTGGGGACGCTCGCTGGCGTATCAAGGGCTTCTTCGGTTCCGCTGATGCCCGTGCCACCTTGGCGACCAGCGCGGATCAATTCATCTTCAAATTGCGCTCGGCTGGCGGGGCATTGATCACCCGTGAACACGATGGATTGCTGCTGAGAGCGACATTGGCTGGTGCCCGCATGAGCGTGAGTGGCTCACCACAAGTCTCTCAAGCCTTGTCTGTATTGCACTTGGTGGAAAGCCAGCCCGATCCCATTTTGGCCGCTCAGGCTCGGTCGCTTGAAGCCAATTGGGGCAATCAAACGGATACAGCTGTGTTCACTGAGTTTGGTCTGAGTTACGACCGCGATGACTGGTTGATCAGCGCCGAATATGGGCAGGTATACGTACCAACGGGGACCCGTAGCGCCAAATCCGCCTATGCATCCGTGGGTAGGCGCGTGGGTGATTACACCTTTTTCACGATGGTAGGGCGCACCCTCTCCAAGCTGGGTGTGCAACCTACACCCGATTGGTCGAGCCTTGGATCGGATATTCAGGCAGTCGGGGCAGCCGTTGCCTACAGCATCAATGGCGCGCGATCGCGTCAGAGTTCCTTGTCGATTGGGGCTCGTTGGGATTTTCACCCTCAAGCGGCCCTGAAAATTCAATGGGATCATTTCTGGGTGTCTGATGTAGGGGCCGGGCTGTGGGTGGGTACCACCTATCAGGCAGCGCAACCGCACGTGTTGTCAGCGACCTTGGATTTCACTTTCTGAGGACGCAACGGATGAACTGCGCGATCAGAAAATGGCTGTTGGGAATTGCTTGCAGTTTGGCGTGGGCTTGGGCTCGTGCCGATGTTTACGTCATTGTCAACGCGGCCAACAGCATTCCTCCCCTGTCCAGAAAGGAAGCGGTTGATTTGTTCATGGGTCGGACTCGAGCCTATCCCAATGGTGACTTTGTGCTTGCCTGCGATTTGCCCCGAGATAACCCAGTGCGACTGACCTTCTACCAGATATTGACTGGAATGACCCAAGCACAACTGAACAGCTACTGGTCGAGGCTGATGTTCACGGGACAGTTGATGCCGCCACAAATGATCCAGTCTGAACAAGGCATCATTGAACTGGTGAGGCGAAACCCAGGTGCTATCGCATATGTTGGGCAAGAGCCTCAAGATCGCGGCGTACGCGTGGTGCTGACAATCAAGGAAGGGCGCTGAATAAGGATGCGGCGGGGAGGGCTACAGTTTCGGGTCATGCTGGCGGTTTTCACCGTCACATCGGTGCTCACTTTGATCGCGGCGATGGCGGCTTACCAATTAGGCTATCGCCGTGCGCTCGATGCAGGGCGTGCGACGCTCAATGGCCTGATTGCCGCTATTGAAAAGTCCGCGTCAATCGGGGCTTACGCTCACGACACAGTGCTGCTTCAGGAAGTCATCGATGGCATCGCTCAACATGAATTGGTCTCGAAAGTTGAGGTGATCGATCCGGATGGTCGAGTTCTGGTATCGAAGTCGCCTTCACGAGACAACCCGCCATCCAGTGGTGGTGAAGTCGTGCACCGAAACTTGTTGTCCCCCTTTGATCGCTCGGAAAAGGTCGGCGAAATCCGCGTCACAGCCGATGTGGATCACATGGAGCGTACAGCGCAACGCGATGCCAATGCGCTCGCATGGATGTTTGTGCTGCAGTCAGTGGTGCTGGCGGTAGTGATTTACGTCTTGGGTAATCGATTGATGTCGCAACCGATTGTCAAGCTCGCTGGGTTGTTGCGTTTGATGAAGCCGGGGACATCTGAGCAATTGATTGTCCCCAAGGGACATGAACATGATGAAATTGGCTCTTTGGTCGATGGCGCCAATGCGCTTCTGCGTACGAACCAGGAGGCACTCCATAAAGAGCGCGATTTGCGAGCCCAGATTGAGAAAATGGAGGCGCAATATCGTCAGATTTTTGATTCAAGTAGCGCAGGCATCTTCGTGCTCGCTCATGATGGGGTTTTGATCAACTGCAATCCGACCGCTTTGCGCGTGTTGGGCCTGGCTCTTGAAGACATGCAGGTTCTCAAGGGGCAAGATTTTATCAAGAGGGTATTTGCACGCCCTGACAGGGCGCTCAACCTCATCGATGAGGCCGCACGATGCGGCGAAACCGTAGCAGACGACCTCGAGCTATTGCATGAAGGCGATTCAGCGAAGTGGGTTCATTGCCTGATCTCTGTTCAGGGAGAGTCCAACTGGATCGAAGGTGTGATGTATGACATCACCGAGCGCAAATTGGCAGAGGCCGATGCGCTGCACCAGGCCGAGCATGATTCCCTCACGGGCTTGCGCAATCGCGCAGCGTGCGACATGGCTCTGGATCATTTCATCGCTGAGGCGGCGGTCAACCATGTGCCAGTGAGTGTGCTGTATATCGATCTGGATGGCTTCAAACAGGTCAACGATCACTTTGGGCACAAGGCCGGGGATCAGGTCTTGATCGAATGCGCTCGTCGCATCAAAACGTCGCTGCGTCGTTCATCCGATTTGGTGGGGCGTGTGGGGGGCGATGAATTTGTGGCCGCGCTTTATGGTGTCGGGCCGACCGATCAGGTCTTGTGTCAGGTGGCCGGCGACATTGTTTACGCCTTGTGCCAACCCATCCCCGTTGAGGGTGATCAGGTTGCTTATGTCGGGGCCAGTGTCGGGATTGCCGTCTTCCCGATTCATGGCCCCAGCCGCAAGCAGGTGCTGTCTGCAGCGGATGAGGCCATGTACGGCGTCAAGCACTCGGGCAAGAACAGCTTCGCGTTGGCTTATCAGGCTGTCGGTTGACGTTCAACGCGGAACCACGAAGGTGCTGTTTTCCAGGATCTTGATGGTGTCTCCGATGCGGCCGGATTGCTCAATCCCGATGTTGATGGGCAGGATCTGCCCCGTGTGATTGGCGGCCACCTCAGCGTTCAGCCGCACCGAGATCGTGACGTCTTGACTTTCAGCTGGGCCCAGTTCAACCGGTGTGGGGTTTTCGACCCGCAGACCATTGATGCCGTGCAGGGCAGACACATCAATGCGATAAGTCTGAGGTGACTCTTGCGCATTCATGATGTGCAGTTGGTAGATGTTTTCGATGTCGCCGTTGTCGACCATGCGGGCCATCACGCCGCGGTCACGGATCACGCTGACACGGAAGGGCGTGCGCGTGGCCAGGCTGACCCCGAAGGCGCCTAACCCCAAGGCCAGAGCACAGCCGTAAACCAGCGTGCGTGGGCGCAGGGCGCGCTTGAACAGAGTGGCGCGATCGAGTTGCTGATCCAGCCCGTTTTGGGTGGTGAAGCGAATCAACCCCTGCGGGTACTTCATCTTGTCCATCACCGTGTTGCAAGCGTCGATGCAGGCGCCGCATCCAATGCATTCCATCTGGAAGCCATTGCGGATGTCGATGCCCACCGGGCAGACCTGAACGCACAGGGTGCAGTCCACGCAATCGCCCAGGCCCAGCTTGGCGCGATCCGCTGATTTCGAGCGTGAGCCGCGTGCCTCACCTCGGGCGGTGTCGTATCCCACGATCAGCGAGTCGCCGTCGATCATGACCCCTTGAAAGCGTGCATAGGGGCACATGTACTTGCAGACCTGTTCGCGCATGTAGCCAGCATTGCCGTAGGTGGCAAAGCCGTAAAACAGCACCCAGAACATTTCCCACGGGCCCATCGACAGGGTGGCCAATTCGACGCACAGGGCTCGGATCGGGGTGAAGTAGCCCACGAACGTCAGCCCCGTCCAGAAGCTGATCGCGGCCCACACCAGGTGTTTGCCACCTTTGCGCAACAACTTCTCCGGGCTCCATGGGGCGGCATCGAGCCGGATGCGAGCCAGGCGTTCGCCCTCAAACCGCGTTTCAACCCACATGAAGATTTCGGAGTAGACCGTTTGCGGGCAGGCGAAACCGCACCATAGGCGTCCAGCCACAGCCGTGAAGAAAAACAGGGCCATGGCACTGAGCACCAGCAGGGCCGCTAAGTAGATGAAGTCTTGCGGATACAGCACCAGATCCAGAACATAGAACCGGCGGTTGGTGAGGTCGAACAAAACCGCCGGGCGGTTGTTCCAGTTCAGCCAGGGCAGGCCATAGAACACGATCTGTGTCAGCCACACAAATGCCCAGCGCCAGTTGGCAAACCAGCCCTCAGCGGTTCGGGGATGAACTTTCTGGTGGCCTTGGAAAAGTGACGTGCTGGTGGCCGTCTCGGGTGCGGCCTTGATCGGAATGACGCGGGGGGATTTCATGTACGGGATCCTGCAGGACGCAGAACCATAACATTTATTTTTTGTACATATTTAAGAGCCCTTGGACGAGGCCAGGGAATTGGTCCCGCCGACAGGAATCGAACCTGTATTTGCCGCTTAGGAGGCGGCCGTTCTATCCATTGAACTACGGCGAGATCAAGGAAGCCGGCATTATGCCTTGAGCATGCCTTTCTCTTCGATGAAGGCGATCACCTGATCCAGACCAGCCTGAGTCTTGAGGTTGGTCATCACAAAAGGCCGGGTGGGGCGCATGCGCTTGGTGTCGGCTTCCATGATCTCCAGGTTGGCACCCACATAAGGCGCCAGGTCTGTTTTGTTGATCACGAAAAGATCGCTCTTGGTGATCCCAGGGCCGCCTTTGCGCGGGATTTTCTCGCCAGCGGCCACGTCGATCACATAGATCGTCAGGTCGCTCAACTCGGGGCTGAATGTGGCCGCCAAGTTGTCACCACCAGACTCGATGAACACGATGTCGGCGTTGGGGTACTTGGCCAACATGCGGTCAACGGCTTCCAGGTTGATTGACGCATCCTCCCGGATGGCCGTGTGCGGACAGCCGCCTGTTTCGACGCCCATGATGCGGTCGGGCTCCAGTGCCCCGGCTACGGTCAACAAGCGCTGGTCTTCTTTGGTATAGATGTCGTTGGTGACCACGACCAGATCGTAGGTCTCGCGCATCGTCTTGCATAACATTTCAACCAGCGTGGTCTTGCCCGAGCCAACGGGCCCACCGACCCCCACGCGCAGCGGGGGGAGCTTCTTGGTACGGCCAGGGATGGAATGCAATGCGGTCATGATCTGAAGAGTCGAGAGTATTGGGTTTCATGCTGAGCGCTCAAGATGGCCAGCATGGGCGTGAAAGCTTGGCGCTGCCCGTCGGTCAGCTGCTGCGCGTGCTCAATGGCGTCTGGAATGACTTCGGTCAGGCTTTGCAAGATGCGTTGCCCGGCGCTTTGCCCGAGTGGCACGGCCTTGATGGCCGCTTGCACCATGTTTTCGGCCCAGCCAAAGGCGTAGGCAAGCAAGGCCTCTTGCGTGAGGCTCGTCGAGTCGATCTCGGTGGGTGAGGTGGCTTGCGCCACGGCCAGGGCAAACGCCACAGGCCAAGTCGGGGCGGGTTTGAGGGCCGCACAGTGGGTGGTTCGCTCATCTAGTTGACCCGGTCGCCCTGTGTGGCTCGTGGGCCCTGAGTTGCGCAGCCACTCGACCAGTGATCGCCCCATTTGTTCGGTTTGCAGGCGAATTTCGCTGCTCTCCCGGGTGCGCAGCACCCAGTTGTTGAGTGCTTCGATGCGAGGCAGATCGTGCCGTTGCCACGCCATCAAGGCTTGCGCCACCACGGGCATGTCAGATCTTGCCAGGCTCAGCTTGAGCTGATCGCGGAGCCACCGGGCG
The DNA here is from genome assembly GCA_028864885.1 of Burkholderiales bacterium. GTDB lineage: Bacteria > Pseudomonadota > Gammaproteobacteria > Burkholderiales > Burkholderiaceae_C > Aquabacterium. Next base: position 34,739 of record JAGWLR010000015.1, read on the forward strand.
GCATCCCCCTCTGAGCGAATCAGACCAGATTCGACCGCTGCTTCCAGCCCTTCCGAGTAGCTGAAGCCGCCGACAGGCAGGGCCGGCGAGGCCAGCCACATCAACCGCATCCGGGTTGACAGGCTCAGTGTGGAGGGAGGAGTGTGTGGCTCCGACATCAATCGTGGGATGTCAATGGTCGTGGCCGCAGCCAGGGCCGTGAACATGCGGTTGGGTTTCGGCCTTGATGGCGATGCCAACCGGCTTGCCGCGTGAGGGCGCAGCCTGGGCTGGCGCATGGCCGTGTTCATGCGTGTGCTCGTGCGTGTGCTCATGCGCATGGCTGTGGCCATGCCCCCCTGCGGCATAAGCGCCGCCCTCGGGCTCAAAGGGGGCAGATTGCTCGGCCACCGTCAGGTGCATCGCGCGCAGCATATCGGCCAGCACATGATCGGGCTCGATCTTCAGGTGATTCGGCGTCAGTTCAATCTGGACATGGCGGTTACCCAAGTGGTAGGCCGCTCGGACCAGATCAAAGGGGCTGCCGTGCTCGCTGCAGGGGGTGATGACCAGCACCTGCTGCGGGGCAGCCTGTACTTGGATGAGCGAGCCATCTTCCGCTACCAAGATATCGCCGCCGCGGACCACGGTGCCACGGGGCAGAAACACCCCCAGGACACGTCCCATGTTGTCGGTGGCGTCAAAGCGGCTCTTTTGACGGATATCCCAATCCAGCGCCACAGTGGCGGCGCGCTTGATCAGGACAGAGGCCAGGCCACGGCCCTGCGGAATCAATTTGTTGATGGTCAGCATGGAGGTTTCGAGTGATGACAAGGAATAAGCACAAAGTGTACCTACCCCTCAAAAACCTTGCCTCTGCTAGACTCGCGCCCCGTGAAACCTTCGATTTACCTTGTTGACGTTGATCGGCCCGACACCTGGAGCCGCTATCGCTCGGGCATGTGCGACAAGTGCGTGGCTTCCTGCTGCACCATGCCTCTGGAGGTCCGATTGGATGACTTGGTTCGCATGGAACTGGTCGATCCCTTCGAGGCGGAGCACGAGGACATCAAGCAAATTGCCAAGCGCCTGACCAAGTCGGGCGTTGTCGCGCGCTTCAACAACAAGTACGAGTTGTTCACCTTGGCCAGGCGGGCCAGCGGAGATTGCCTCTACTTGGATGCCAACACACGGCGTTGCACCATCTACGACAAACGCCCTCACACTTGCCGGAACCATCCCAAGGTCGGCCCGCGGCCCGGCTATTGCGCCTTCCGGGCCAAGGACACCCCCTGATTTCAGGCTGACGCCGGTGGCGCCTCGAACGCCGCCACGGCCGTCAGCAATTGCCTTGCCTGGGTCTTGAGGCTGGCGGCTGCCTGGGTGCTCTGGCTCATCAAGGCCATGTTGTCTTGCGTGGCGGCATCCAGTTTTTGCACGGTGTGCTTGATCTGGCTGATGCCTTGGGCGTGGTGTTCGCTGGTGTGGCTCAGTGACTCCATTAAGCTGGCTACCTGCGTGATGGTGTGCCGCAGGGCTTCGATGGTGGCCTCGGTGCGGTTGACCAGATTGGTGCCTTCGCTGACGCGCTCCACGCTGTCGGTGATCAGTTGTTTGATCTCTTTGGCAGCAGTGGCAGAGCGTTGGGCGAGGGATCGGACTTCGGTGGCGACCACCGCGAAGCCGCGACCTTGCTCACCCGCGCGGGCCGCTTCCACGGCCGCGTTGAGCGCCAGGATGTTGGTTTGAAAGGCGATGCCATCGATCACGGCGGTGATGTCGGCCACGCGCTGGCTGGAGGCATGGATGCCTCGCATGGTTTCAATCACCTCGCTCATGGCCTGGCGCCCCTTTTGCGCCACGTCGCGCGCAGTCAGTGCCAAGGCGCTGGCCTCATGGGTTTGCGACAGGCTGTTGGCAATTTCCGATTCAATCTGGGTCAGCACGACGCTCGAATCCGACAGCACCTCAGCGTGTTTATACGAGCTTCTGGACAAAGCCTCTGAGCCTTGCGCTACTTGCACCGAGGTTTGGGCCAATTGTTCTGATTGGGATCGAACTTCGCCAGTGAGTTGCACCAAGCCGTCGCGCATCTTGCGCATCGATTGCAGCATGCGGCCCAGTTCATCCTGTGCGTGGACGATGCGAACCTCCTGGCTGAGTTTGCCTTGTGCCATGGCTTCACTGATGCGCATGGCGGCGTGTGCAGGGCGGCTGATCGAGCGCGCAATGACCCACGCCCAGGCCACGCCTGAGGCCAAGGTCACCAAGGTCAGCAACACGATCAGGGTGCGTGAGGTGGCCGTGCTGCTCATGAAGTGGGCCTGGGCCTGTTCAGTGTTGCGTGACACCTGTGCCATCAAGGCATCGCTTTCCGCCTTCACCGCTTGCGCGGCAGGCGCCAGCACACTTTGCTCACGGTCGTTGGCTTGAATGGTTTGCCCCAGTTCGACCAAGTGCAACACTTCATCGCGGGTTTTTTGATAGGTGCGATGCCGTTCAACCAGCCCTTGGACCTGATCGTGAATGTTGTCTGATGACCGCTCGAGCAGATCAGCCAGCAGGCGCTCGATGGCCTTGTCAGTTTGGGTCAGCTCAGGTTTGAACCGATCGGTCACCTCGGGCATGCCCACAGAGCGAATGATGGCCTGGCTTTTGGCCAGATCCAACGAAAGCTGGGCCGTGATTTGATCGCAGTCGTGTTGCAGCACGAGTGCTTGCTCAAAAGTCTCATGCAGATTTCGGGCTTGCTGGATGCCCGCGATCCCCAGGATCGCCACGATCATCAGCAAAGACAGAATCAGGCCAAAGCCCATGGTCAGGCGGGTGCCGACTTTCCAGTCGCGAAGTCTCATCGAAAAACGCACAAACTACCTACGTTCAGGGATGGGGCTGGCTTGTCGGTCGGACTCCCTGATCCAGCCGCCAAGGACGGCATCTTCTGGCGTGTGTAGCCAATGCCGTCGCAGGCCTTATCGGTGGCCCAGGGCGTGCGTTTAGTCGCGAATTGGCGTGTTCGGGCAAAAGCGTGAGCGGGCGACAAAACCGGGGTCTTGCCTTGACTCTGTCATCACACTGTCATACAACGTCAAAACAGAAAATAACGTTGCGCCATCGGCAGTTCGGTGGCTGGCTGGCAAGTCAGCAGCAGGCCATCGGCCCGCACTTCATAAGTCTGCGCGTCGATTTCCATGTGCGGGGTGTAATGGTTGTGGATCATGTCGGCCTTGCGTACCGTTCTGCAGCCTTTGACGGCCACCGTGGTCTTTTGCAGGCCATATTGCTGCGGCAGGCCGGCCGCCATCGCGGCCTGACTCATGAAGGTCAGCGAGCTGCGCGCCAAGGCCCCGCCAAATGAGCCGAACATCGGACGGTAATGCACAGGTTGTGGGGTCGGGATCGAGGCGTTCGGGTCGCCCATGGCCGCCGCGGCGATGAACCCGCCTTTCATGATGATGCTGGGCTTGACCCCAAAGAAACCCGGACGCCACAGGACCAGATCAGCCCATTTCCCTTCTTCGATGCTACCCACCTCGTGGGCCACACCGTGAGCCAGAGCCGGGTTGATCGTGTACTTGGCGATGTAGCGCTTGATGCGGGCGTTGTCGTGTCGATCGGTGTCGCCGGGCAAGGCGCCGCGTTGGGCCTTCATCTTGTGAGCGGTCTGCCAGGTTCGCATGATGACTTCACCCACGCGGCCCATCGCCTGCGAATCGGACGAGAACATGCTGATGGCCCCCAGGTCATGCAGGATGTCTTCTGCCGCGATGGTTTCGCGTCGGATGCGGCTTTCTGCAAACGCCAGGTCCTCGGCGATCGAGGCATCGAGGTGGTGGCACACCATCAGCATGTCGAGGTGTTCGTCGATGGTGTTGACGGTGAACGGGCGAGTGGGGTTGGTGGAAGAGGGCAGCACGTTGGCTTCGCCCACTACCTTCATGATGTCAGGGGCGTGTCCGCCACCAGCGCCCTCGGTGTGAAAGCTGTGAATGGTGCGACCTTTGAAGGCGGCCACCGTGTCTTCCACAAACCCGGATTCGTTGAGGGTGTCGGTGTGAATGGCCACCTGAATATCGGTCTCTTCGGCCACGCTCAAACAGGTGTCAATGGCCGCCGGAGTGGTCCCCCAGTCTTCATGCAGCTTGAGCCCAATCACGCCAGCCTCAACTTGTTGGCGCAAGGCTGCTGGCTGGCTGGCATTGCCCTTGCCCAGAAAACCCAGGTTCATCGGGAAGGCATCGGCAGCCTTCAGCATCATGGCGATGTTGTCGGGGCCCGGCGTGCACGTCGTGGCAAAGGTGCCTGTGGCCGGGCCGGTTCCGCCACCAATCATGGTGGTGATGCCGCTGTTGAGTGCTTCTTCGATCTGTTGCGGGCAGATGAAGTGAATGTGGGTGTCGATGCCACCGGCGGTCACGATCATGCCTTCGGCTGCGACGATTTCGGTGCCGGGTCCGATCACGATGTCAACGCCCGGTTGAACATCGGGGTTACCGGCCTTGCCGATCTTCACGATGCGGCCGCCTTTGATGCCGATGTCGGCTTTGACGATGCCCCAGTGATCGATGATCAAGGCGTTGGTCAGCACACAATCGCAGGCTTGGGTGGCCCCGGGGCCATTGATGGCCTGGCCTTGGCCCATGCCATCGCGAATGGTCTTGCCGCCACCAAACTTGACCTCTTCGCCATAACCACCTGCCCTCAGGGTGAAGTCTTGCTCGACTTCCAGGATCAGGTTGGTGTCGGCCAGACGAACGCGGTCGCCCACGGTGGGGCCGAACATCTCGGCGTAGGCCCGTCGCTGAATGCTTGCCATGGTTTGAATTCCTCTTGTCTCAATCGGCGTGGATCACAGGGGGCCTTGCACCAGACCGCGAAACCCATACACCACGCGGTTGCCGGTGTAGTCGACCAATTCGACGGTGCGCTGCTGGCCTGGCTCGAAGCGCACCGCAGTTCCTGAAGGGATGTTCAGCCGCATGCCGCGTGCCGCAGCTCGATCGAACACCAGTGCGCCATTGGTTTCGGCAAAGTGGTAGTGCGATCCGACCTGGATGGGGCGGTCGCCGGCGTTTTCGACTACCAGCGTCATGGTGCGACGCCCTGGGTTGAGTGTCAGGTCCGTTCCATCGGTGATGAGTTCGCCTGGGATCATGCTGGCCTCCTACCTATTCGAGATCAGAGGGATGCGGCGAGGGCGGGGCCCATGGCGGCGAGGCCCATCGCGGCGACGCCCATGCCGGCCAGACGCGTGATCCATCGTGATGCTGGCACATGCTGGTGCTCTTGAATCCGTTGTCCCAGGTAAATGCCTGCGACATGCAGCCCGACAGTAGACATCAAGAGCCCGCCAAGCGTTGCAACTATGTGTCCGCCCAACTCTTGTCCATGCGCGGCACCGTGGAACAACGCAAAGCCCGCCACCAGAGTAGTTCCCCATGTTTGAGACAAGTGTGCTCGGGCGGCAATCAACAGGCCGAAAATGAGCAAGGACGCTGCAATCATGGGCTCAACGCCAGGTAGGCTCATGCCGGCTCGGCTCAGGCAGGTGCCCAGCAGCATCGTGAGGGCGAACGCCGTCGGTTGACGCCACAGCGTATAGCCTGAGCGTGCCTGGGTGGCGCCCAGCACGCTCCACAGGCCCACGCACACCATGGCAGCCAAATGATCGAGGCCAGTCAGCGGGTGCAGCAATCCTTGAGCGAAGCTGGCGGTGAGGTCCGCCGAATGAAGATGGGCGCTCGCATCCGAAGTCAGGTGAGCACAGGCGGCAGTGGACGCAAGGGCGCTCAAGCAGGCCACTGTGGTGCGTCGGATCAGCTTTGATGTCATCGAGAGGCTCCGTTTCAGTTGGTTTGCACCGAAGTTGTGCGGAAAATCATTTGAATCGCGTTTATGCAATGGGTTGGTGCACGGTCACCAACTTGGTGCCATCCGGGAAGGTGGCTTCAATCTGGATTTCGGGAATCATCTCGGCCACGCCGTCCATGACGTCCTCTCGGGTGAGGACCGTTTTGCCCTCACTCATCAAGGCCGCGACCGTCTTGCCGTCGCGGGCCCCTTCCATGATGGCGGCCGAGATCAGTGCCACAGCCTCTGGGTAGTTGAGCTTGAGTCCTCTGGCCTTGCGCCGTTCAGCCAACAGCGCAGCGGTGAAGATCAGCAACTTGTCTTTTTCTCTTGGCGTCAGGTCCATGATTGCGAGGGGCCCGGGCTGGACCGCACATTGCTTAATGAAGAGGGTTAAGGCACTACCATGCAAAACCCAGACCCGATTCGTCAAGATCTATTACCCGATGCCGACCGGCTCCCTCCGCCGGCGTTGCAACGCGTGGTCAAAGTCCGTCGGGACTACAACAGCTGGGTCGCTCGCGAAACGCTTGAGGACTATGCCTTGCGCTTCACCCCCCGTTCGGCCCGTCGTTGGGGGGCGTTCAGCGTGGCGAACATGGCCTTCGGTGCGGCTTCGTTCCTGGTGCTCGAGGCTGTGGGTGCGACCTTGCTGGTTGACTTTGGCTTTGTCAACACGTTCTGGGCCATCGTGGTGACCGGTCTGATCATCTTGCTGGCCGGATGGCCCATCAGCGTCTATGCGGCCCGTTATGGTCTGGACATGGACCTGTTGACACGGGGGGCAGGCTTTGGCTACATCGGCTCAACCATCACCTCTCTGATCTACGCCACCTTCACATTCATCTTTTTTGCGCTTGAGGCGGCCGTGATGGCCTACGCACTGGAGTTGGCATTCGACATCCCGCCGGTATGGGGCTACTTGATCTGCGCCATGGTGGTGGTGCCGCTGGTAACGCACGGGGTTCGCATCATCAGCCGCTTGCAAGCGTGGACGCAGCCCATTTGGGTGATCATGCTGGTCTTGCCTTATTGGGGCGTATTCCACGCGCATCCGGGCATCGTGGCTGAGCTCATTCACTACGGTGGGCAAGCCGGTGATCACAGCCACTTCGATCTGCTGTCTTTCGGCTCTGCTCTGACCGTCGGCATCGCCTTGATCACGCAAATGGGCGAGCAGGCCGATTACCTTCGCTTCATGCCCGAAGAATCGGCGCCGCACCGCCGCCGATGGTGGGCCGCAGTCTTCGTCGGGGGGCCTGGGTGGGTCATCCCCGGGGTCTTGAAGATGCTGGGCGGCGCCTTGCTGGCGTACTTGGCGATCAGTCATTCGCTGCCGGTTGATCGGGCAGTTGATCCCAATCAGATGTACCTCGGGGCGTGGGAGATCTGGTTGCACAACCCGAGTTGGGCGGTGGCAGCCACGGCCTTGTTTGTGGTGATCTCTCAACTCAAGATCAATGTCACCAATGCCTACGCCGGTTCGCTGGCCTGGTCCAACTTCTTTGCTCGCGTTACGCACAGCCATCCAGGACGGGTGGTCTGGGTGGTGTTCAACGCAGTGATCGCTTTGCTGCTGATGGAGTTGAACCTCTTTCAGGCGCTGAGCAAGGTCCTTGGGCTGTACTCGAACATTGCCATTGCCTGGATGATGGCCGTGGTGGCAGACCTGGTGATCAACAAGCCAATGGGGTGGTCGCCGCAAGGCATCGAATTCAAGCGCGCTTATCTGTACGACATCAACCCGGTCGGGGTGGGGGCGATGGGGGCCGCGTCTGTGTTGTCGGTGGTGGCGTATGTGGGGTGGTTGGGGCCCGTAGCTCAGGCTTTCTCTGCCGTGATCGCATTGCTCACGGCCCTGCTGGTGTCCCCCTTGATCGCCTGGGCGACTCAGGGGCGGTATTACCTGGCGCGGCTGCCGATCGGGCATGAAGGCCGCCCTTTGGCCAAGGTGATCCGTTTGCGCGCCTTACACACCTGCACCGTGTGTGAACGCGAGTATGAGACCGATGACATGGCGCATTGCCCGGCCTACCAAGGCTTCATCTGTTCCTTGTGCTGTTCGCTGGATGCGCGGTGTCAGGACCTGTGCAAGCCCCAAGCGCGGCTGTCGGAGCAGTGGCGACAACTGATGAAAGACCGTCTGCCGGCGTGGGTCTGGCAACGGATGGATTCTGAGCTAGGGCAGTTTCTTTTGCTGATGGGCATCTTGGGGCCAGCCCTGGCGTGGCTGTTCGGCATGGTCTATCAGCAGCATGTGCGTGATCTGGATGTCGCCCTCACCTCGAATCTCGGGATCCTGACCTTGGCGCTGCGGCAGGGCTTCGTGAAGATCTTTGTGGTGTTGCTCTTGGTGTCGGGCGTAGCGGGTTGGTGGCTGGTTTTGACCCACAAAAGCCGTAAGGTCGCTCAGGAAGAGTCGAATCGGCAAACCCATTTGTTGGTGCAAGAGATTGAGTCTCACCGGATGACCGATCAGAAGTTGCAGCAAGCCAAGCAGTCGGCCGAACAGGCCAATCTGGCCAAATCGCGCTACATCAGCAATATCAGCCACGAACTGCGAACGCCGCTCAACAGCATCCTGGGCTACGCCCAATTGTTGGACGAAGACCAGCGCCTGCCCGAGCATGTTCGCCACGCTGTCGGGGTCATCAAGCGCGGGGGGGATCATCTGCTGTCGCTGATCGAAGGAACGTTGGACATGGCCCGGATCGAGAGTGGCAAGCTCACGCTGAGCCCTAGGCCTGTCCGCCTGCGCGATCTGTTGAATCAGATCGTGGCCGTGATCGAACCCCAGGCCCGGCAAAAAGGGCTGCGCTTTGTCTGCGAGCTCGCTGAAGACCTGCCCGAAGTGGTACGAGCCGATGAACGACGCGTGCGGCAAATCCTCATCAATGTGCTGGGCAACGCCGTGAAGTTCACGCACAGCGGGCAGGTGAGCTTCACGGTGCAATACGCACGCGAGATGGCACGGATCGACATCCGCGACAGCGGGCCAGGCATTGCGGCCGATGAACTGGCACGGGTGTTCGAGCCGTTTGAACGCGGCTCATCTGCCATGGGGCAAAGTGTGGGGGGAACAGGCCTGGGCTTGACCATCAGCAAGATGCTGACCGACTTGATGGGCGGTGAATTGCACGTCCAAAGCACCGTGGGCGAGGGCACGTCTTTCCAAATCAGGCTGTTCCTGCCTCAGGTTCGACAGGCCGGGGCCATCGCCAGTGCTGCACGAGGGACACGAACTGGCTACACCGGAGACCGGCGCCGCATCTGGGTGGTGGACAACGAGGAAGCCGATCGCGGTTTGCTGGTTCGCATCCTCGAGCCCCTAGGGTTCGATGTCACTGCCTTTGAATCAGGACTCGATTGCCTGGCCATGTTGCGCCATGGGCCCAGCACCATGCAGCCCGATGCGATCTTCATGGACCTGGCCATGCCGGGGCTGGATGGTTGGAGCACGCTGGCTTTGATCCAGTCTGAGGGTTTGACTTCGGCACCGGTGGCCATTGTGTCGGCCAATGCCTTTGAAAAGGGCACGGACAACGCCCTGGGGGTGTCGACCGATGACTTCATGGTCAAGCCTGTGCGGGTCAGCGAACTGCTGGATTGGCTGGGCCGGCGGCTCAATCTGGAGTGGATCGAAGTGCAGAAGGTCGCCCCGCCTACCTCCAGTGCGATGCCCTCGGCTATCTTGCTGAAGGATCTGGCAGATCAGATCGAGTCAGGTTATGTGCGTGGGGTTCACAAGGTGCTGGATCACATTGTGCAGGCCGAGCCGCATTGCGATGGCTTTGTCCAGACCATGCGCGATCTGGCGCGACAGTTTCAACTCGATGCCATGGCGGTGCAGGTCCAGGCGGCCCTGGCATCGGCAGGGGCTCACCAAGATAGAACGGCTTGACTTTCATGTTGGATCATCTGGACCGCAGTCGCACCGACGTCGTGCTGATCGTCGACGACGTGCCCGATAACTTGTCCCTGTTGCACGATGCCCTCGATGAAGAGGGCTACACCGTGCTCGTGGCCACACATGGCGAGGCCGCCTTGCAGCGTGCCAGTCAATCGGTTCCCGACATCATCCTGCTCGATGCGCTGATGCCTGGCATGGATGGGTTCGAGGTGGCGCGCCGGTTGAAAGCGCAGGCCGAAACCAGTCACATCCCCATCATTTTCATGACAGGTTTGAGCGAGACCGAGCATGTGGTCAGCGCTTTCAACGCCGGCGGCATTGACTACGTGATCAAACCCATCAAACCGCGTGAGGTGCTGGCACGCATCCAGGCCCACATGCATGGGGCCCGTCAGGCCCGGCAAGCGCGCAACGCCCTGGATGCGTTTGGTCATGCCTCGGTCACCATACACATTGAAGATGGACGCTTGCCTTGGCAAACCCCGCTGGCCCGCAAACTTCTGACAAAGTATTTCGACGCACCAGACGGCGTCGCCCCTGAGCCGCTGCTGAACTGGGTGCGACAGGCCGCGCCCGCTCGGCCCGTCACGCCAGCCAGCCAGCCGTCAACGTGGTTTGTGAACCACGCAGGCGGGCGGCTCACTTTTGCGCTTCATCAACAAACCGGAGATCAGGAATGGCTTCTGGTTATGACGGAAACATCTGACCAGGTGTTGATCGAAACCCTGACGCAGGAGTTTGGCCTGACCGCTCGTGAAGGCGAAGTGCTGTATTGGGTGGTCAGAGGCAAAACCAACCGTGACATTGGTGGCATCCTTGGGTCAAGCCCTGCGACGGTGAAAAAGCAACTCGAGCATATCTTTCCCAAGCTGGGCGTGGAAACGCGCACGGCTGCCGCCGGTTTGGCGCTCAGCAGGGTGGCGCAGTTGAAAATGAGGTAACAGATCGCGTCAGCTTGCACTACGATAGGGTGAAGCCGCTGAAAAGGTTGACGGACGGATGACAAGCGACGACGTCGGCTCTGGGATTGCCGGAGTAGAGCTGCAGGAATCAAACGGGCAGGTGCTGCTGAAGCACCGGCCGGTGGAGGGGCGTCCCTCGGTACTGAGCGATACCTTGAGAGTGGCCCTGGAGCAGGGCGGCTGGGGCGACTGGTATATCGACCGCGGCGTCTTGTCGGTTGCGGCTTCGCGTTGCAACTCTGAGCAGGCCGAGTTTGAAACCGTCGTGGCAGAGCGCCGCGATGCGCGCTGCGAAATCGAAATCGCCCGTGACGGGATGCAGGTGGTGGCCACCTTCTCGCCGCCCTATGGGGGCAGCTTGCTCAACATCGACGACGTGGTTCAAACCTTGGCCGGCATGGGCGTGGTGTTTGGTCTGGATGAGGCCTTGTTGCTCGATGTGTGCGCAACTGGGAAATCAGGCACATTCGTGGTGGCAAGCGGACTTGCTGCAGTTAATGGCGATGACGCTCGCTTCGAAGTTCTCGTCAATCTTGTACGTGATCGCACCCCGAGGCTAGATGAAAATGGCTTGATCGACTTCCGCGAGTTAGGAGAGATACCTGTGGTGGATGTAGGGCAGCCTTTGATGAAGCGAGTTCCTCCCACGCAGGGCACTCCAGGTCGCACCGTGTTGGCCGGGTTGTTGTCCCCCCAACCTGGTAAAGACGAGAGATTTGCGCTTGGGCTGCCTGGCGTTGAGGTCTCTGACAAAGACCACAACTTGTTGTGTGCCACTGTGCGCGGACAACCCGTTCAAGTAGGTGCCAACGGCATGCTGGTGGAGCAGGTTATCCATTTCAACGGCGCCACGATGGCCACGGGCAACATCGCGTTTGACGGAACGGTACACATCGACGGTGATGTATTGACCGGCATGAAGGTTCAGGCCACAGGCGATGTGATCGTGACGGGTACGGTCGACGGCGGGTTGATTGAGGCGGGACAGAGTGTATTGGTTCAAGGCGGCATCATCGCCCACGCGTATATCACAGCGGGAGACTCCGTATCGGCGCGGTTTGTCGAAAACTCACGAGTCGAGGCCGGGGCCAATGTCGGTATTGATGACATGGCGTTGCAAAGCGACCTTCAGGCTGGCAATCAGATTGTCGTGGGGCGAAAAGCAACCAAGCGTGGTCGACTTGTCGGCGGATCAGCGCGTGCCACGATGAAGGTTTTTGCTCCGTTGCTGGGCGATCCTGCTAGTTCCGTGACTTCTGTGACGGTCGGCGTTCATCCCAAGTTAGACGCCGAATTACAGTCTGTTTTAGCGCAACTCGATAAGCATGGGCAGGAACTTCAGTCATTGGCCAAGTTGATCGATCATCTTCATAAGTTGGGCGGCAAAACAGACATGTTGCAGCGGGCTCAGTCGACTGTTGAGCAGTTGAATGAATCGAATGTGCTGCTACTTGCCCGTAGAGTGGCTCTGAGTGAACAAATGTCTCTATCCAACAAGGCACGCGTTGAGATCGGTGTGGGCGTCAGTGGGGCTGTCGATTTGGCTTTTGGCCCCATCACTCGAAGCTTGCGCCGACCGTACGAATGTGGATTCTTCTCCGTTGAGGGGCATCTGGTTTTGTTTTCTCCTCAACAAGGTGAGCGGTCCGAAGTTTGATTCCCGCTTGGTGGGCATTTGCGCAGGGCTCGTTCGATCCGGGTCGAGCAAACGGCCAAGGTGTCGCGGTGGGGAGCAGCAAGCCCCTGCCATCGGCTGTCAAAGTTCGCCAGGCTAGAGCGCATCACTTGAGCTGAAGTGGCCAGAACAATTTCGTTGCCACCCTCATCCGACTCGATCGACAGCACCTGGCCTTCAAACAGTTTGCCCAAGCGTTGCGTCAGTTGACGGCACTGAGTGGTGTCGGCTTGCAAGTTCAGGGTGAGGATGCCCTCTGGCGCCAGGGCAGCTTGGCAGCGCTCATAAAAGCTGCGCGAACTCAGCGCAGCGGGCAGGCCTTGGCCATCGTACCCATCCACCATGATCCAGTCATACCGTTGCGGAGGATGTCGGATGAACTCGGCGCCGTCTGCGCACACGATGCGAAATCGATCATCGTCCGGCGGGATTTGGAACTCATCCCGCAAGACGATCACGTCCGGGTTGATTTCAACCACGGTGATGTCGGCGTCGAGCATGTGCGCATGGCAGTACTTGGGGAGCGAGCCACCGCCTAGGCCGATCATCAGGATGTGTTTCGGGCTGGGGTTGAGCAGCAGCGCCCCCATCATGGTCCGGGTGTAGTCCAGAACCAGGTCTAGCGGTGCGTCTAGACGCATGACACTTTGGATCAGGCTGGTGTCGAGGCTGAGCGAAACCGTCTGGCTGTTTTGGTGGAGGCGAGGCAAGGCGTTCACGGGCAACAGTCTCGCACATCGCATACGCCACATGGCGTATTCACCGTTTTGGGGCGCGTCGGCACACTGAAATCACTCGATTTCATCCACCCACCTCCTACAGGAGCGAGCTCACATGAACATCTCTCGTCGTCACGCCACCGCCTCATTGACCGCCGTAGCGCTGGGCGTTGCGGGTATGGCTTTCAGCACCATGGCCCAAGCCGCCGACACCATCAAGGTTGGCATCCTGCATTCGCTGTCAGGCACCATGGCCATCTCAGAGACCGTGCTCAAGGACGTGGCCCTGATGACCATTGATGAAATCAATGCCAAGGGTGGCCTGCTGGGCAAGAAGTTGGAGCCCGTGGTGGTTGATCCGGCATCCAACTGGCCCCTGTTTGCCGAAAAGGCCAAGCAACTGCTGACACAAGATAAAGTGGCAGTGACCTTTGGTTGCTGGACTTCGGTGTCGCGCAAATCGGTGCTGCCTGTTTTCAAAGAGAACAACGGTCTGTTGTTCTACCCCGTTCAGTATGAAGGCGAAGAGCTCGAGCGCAACGTGTTCTACACCGGTGCCGCTCCCAATCAACAGGCCATTCCCGCAGTCGAATACCTGATGAGCAAAGACGGCGGCTCGGCCAAGCGCTTCGTGCTGTTAGGCACCGACTACGTCTACCCACGCACCACCAACAAGATCCTGCGGGCCTTCTTGCACAGCAAGGGTGTGAAGGACGAAGACATCATGGAGGAGTACACCCCCTTCGGGCACTCCGACTATCAAACCATCATTGCCAAGATCAAGAAATTCGCATCTGAAGGCAAGAAGACGGCCGTGGTGTCGACCATCAATGGTGACTCCAACGTGCCGTTCTACAAGGAACTGGGCAACCAGGGCCT
>JAGWLR010000016.1 GCA_028864885.1 Burkholderiales bacterium
GGCGCGCACGGGGTCGAAATCAACGAACCACGACTTGAATAATGCTTGGGCGATGGCTTCGAGGGTGGCGTTGGCTTCGCGCAGGATGGAGATTCGTTCGTCGAGACAACCCAGCGTATCTGCAATGTTTTTCTGCACACACAACGCTGGGCAGGGGACTTGAAAGTCCTCAATCATCCCCTTGGTCAGCGCATTTCTCGTAGCCCCTGCAGCGGCCAATCCCATCATTAGGTGTTGCTGCTGTGGAGACGCCAGAAAGTATCGAAGAAATCGAGCGTCGAAATCTCGCTGTGTTGGTCGAATGATTGCTACATGTTGGTTCACCCGCGCCGGAACAAACTGCTCAGGTGCTTGACATACGCGAGCAACCGAGTCGCCAGTGATGTTCAACAGGACATCGCCAGCCTTGACCGAAACGCCTTCCAGTTTTCTTGCCTGGTCTTCACTGATGTAAACAAGCCCAGACGAGGAGAATCCATCGTTGTGGACGTTTTGGCTTCGAATCAGTCTGACTGGGCCTTGATTAAGGTAGACATCTTTGCCGCCTTTTGGAGTGGCTCCACTACCAATCTTTTCGCAACAATCTCCCAATCGCTTGATTGGCCACTCAGAACTCATACCCCAGCCCCCCCAGCTTCTGCCGAATCAGCGCATCCAGCTCAGCGCCCTTGGCCATCTGCTCTCCCAGCTTCTCGGTGAGCTTTTGCATTTTCTCGGCAAAGGCCTCGTCGTCGTCTTCCACCTCTTCGGCGCCGACATAACGGCCCGGGGTCAGCACATGGCCGTGCTGCGCAATCTCGGTCAGGCGCACACTGCGGCAAAAGCCCGGCACGTCTTCATAGGTGGTGATGCTGGCGCCAGCCTCCACCTCGCCACGCCAGGCGGCCACGGTCTCGGCAATGCGGGCAATCGCGGCATCGTCCAGCTCGGCCTGCACGCGTGAAATCATCTTGCCCAGCTTGCGGGCGTCGATGAACAGCACCTCACCCTTGCGTTGCTTCTGCTTGGCCAAGAACCACAGGCAGGCCGGGATCTGCGTGTTGAAGAACAACTGCCCCGGCAGGGCCACCATCACCTCCACCACGTCGGCGTCCACCATCGCGGCGCGGATCACGCCTTCGTTGTTCTGGCTGGAACTCATCGAGCCATTGGCCAGCACGATACCGGCGCGGCCCGTGGGTTTGAGGTGGTGCAGCATGTGCTGCAGCCAGGCGTAGTTGGCGTTGCCCTGCGGTGGGTCGCCGTACTGCCAGCGGGGGTCGCCTTCCAAATTGACGTGCCACCAATCGCTTATGTTGAAGGGCGGGTTGGCCAGAATGTAGTCGGCCCGCAGATCAGGATGCTGGTTGCGGGTGAAGGTGTCGGCGGGCTCGCGGCCCAGGTTGAAGTCGATGCCGCGAATGGCCAGGTTCATGGCCGCCAGGCGCCAGGTGGTGGGATTGGCCTCTTGCCCGTAGATGGACACGTCGCCAATCTTGCCGCCATGAGCTTCGATGAACTTCTCGCTCTGCACGAACATGCCGCCCGAGCCGCAGCACGGGTCGTACACCTTGCCGTGGTGCGGGGCCAGCACGGCCACCACGGTCTTGACAATGCTGGCGGGCGTGTAGAACTGCCCGCCCCGCTTGCCTTCGGCGCTGGCGAACATGCCCAGAAAGTATTCGTACACCTGGCCCAGCACGTCGCGGGCGGTGCTGGCGTTTTCACCGAAGCCGATGGTCGAGATCAAGTCCACCAGTTCGCCCAGCTTGCCGTCGGGTAACTGGACACGGGCATAGCGCTTGTCGAGGATGCCCTTGAGCTTGGGGTTCTCGGCTTCGATCAGGCCCAGGGCATCGTCGATGTGCTTGCCGATGGTGGGCTGCTTGGCGGCGGCGCGGATGGCTTCCCAGCGGGCGGCTTCGGGCACCCAGAACACGTTGGCCGAGGTGTAGTAGTCGCGGTCTTCCAGCTCAGCGGCGATGTCTTCATCGCTGGCGTCGCCATAGAAGTATTCGTCGTCTGGGTCACGCAGGCGCGCGGCCAGCTCGGCGGTGCGGGCGGTGAAGGTGTCCGAGATGTACTTGATGAAGATGAGGCCGAGCACCAGGTGCTTGTACTCGGCGGCATCCATGTTGGCGCGCAGCTTGTCGGCGGTGGCCCAGAGGGTCTTTTTGATGTCGTCCAGCATGGCCAAAAGTCTACTGATGAATCAGCCGATTATCCGGTCAGGCTGGGCTGTCCTGCTTTCTGACGCCGGCCCAGGGGGTGCGCAAGCATCCCGCTGCATGTGAGACTGATCCCCACCACATTGACACCCGTAGTAATCCGTGAAGTTCAGCCGAAGGGGCCTATGCCCTGGATGGGGGCGAAACACAACTTGGTGTGGCAGCGCTGGCTTCGCGCTGATCTTTGCCACAGAATGGGCGGATGTCAGACATCCGCATTGCTGAGTTCATTGGCCGTCACCTTCAGCATTTGACGGTGCAAAGAAGACTGGCCGCGCGCACCGTGGCCATGTACCAAGAGGCCCTGGCACGCCTGCAAGGGTTTTGCGACAAGGAAGGCCTGCTGGCGTTGGATCAGGTGCGCCCCCACCACGTGCGAGGCTGGATTGCCCGCCTGCACGCCCAGGGCCTGGGCCCTCGCAGCATTGCCATCACCCTGTCGGCCTGGCGGGGCCTGTGGCACTGGCTGGGCAAAGAAGGGCTGACCACGCTGAATCCGGTGGACGGCATCAAGGCCCCCAAGGCCCCCAAGCCTCTGCCCAAAGCCTTGGCTGTCGACCAAGCCGTGGCACTGGCCGAGGCACCGCCTTTGCCCACTCGCCACACCAAACGAGACGAGGCCGAAGCCCCTTGGCTGCATGCGCGCGATCAAGCCATGATCGAACTGCTCTACAGCAGCGGTTTGCGCAGCGCCGAGCTGTTGGGGCTGGACGTGAACGCCTCAGCCCAAGCAGCAGGCTGGATCGACTGGCAATGCGCTGAAGCGCACGTCCTGGGCAAGGGCAGCAAGCGGCGGCTGGTGCCTGTGGGAAAGGCCGCGATGACGGCCCTGCAAGCCTGGCTGTCGGTTCGCGACCAATTGACCTTGCCCAAGGATGAGGCCCTGTTCATCAGCCGCCTGGGCACCCGCCTCACGCCCATGCAACTGCGCAACCGGCTCAAGCAAATCGGTCAACAGGCCGGCCTGCCGACGCACGTGCATCCGCACATGTTGCGCCACAGCTTTGCCAGCCACCTGCTGCAGTCCAGTGGCGATCTGCGCGCCGTGCAGGAACTGCTGGGCCACGCCCACATCAGCACCACCCAGGTCTATACCAAGCTGGATTTTCAGCACCTGGCCAAGGTGTACGACGCCGCGCACCCGCGTGCCAAGCCCCGGGCGACCCCGCTGGCAACGGATGACGCCGACGAGTGAGCGCCACCCGGCTACACTGCCCGCGACATGAACACCCTCCCCCGCCTGCACTGGGCCGACGACAACGGCACGCACGACGCCCTGTGGCGCTCTGAAGCGGCGGTGCCACCCCACGCCCGGGTGGTGTTGGCCGACGATCGCTTGCCGGCAGACCGCGCCTACAAGTTGGCTTGTGAGGGCACCGCGCTGCTGTGGCAGGGTGACTTTCAAAACGCTCGCCACCTGCTGCAAGCCTTGACGCGGCGACTGGATCGCAAGCCCGCGCGTCGCCCCTCGGCGGCCATGTCACCCGCACAGGCCTTTCACGCGCATCGACAACAGCAAGGCCATCGGGCTCGCATCCTGGGCATGGTGTTGATCCCGCTGGATGCCGACTACTCGGTGCCCTTGCGGCGCGCCCCGGATGTCCGCCAAGCCTGCCTGGAAGCCTATGGCCCGGCCAGCGAGCCGTCTGTGGTGTCACTGCGAGAGTTGCTCAGCCTGATTGGGGCCCACGAATGGCGCAAAAAGGGCGTGGAGGTGGCGGCGCTGCACGCCCGTATCCACCCGCATTACGGCGTGTTTTCGCCATTGCGAGGCGAATACATCGACCTGGTAGCGCAAGCCCCTTTGCCCACCGACACCTCGATCGCCTTCGACATTGGCACCGGCAGCGGCGTGCTGGCTGCGGTGCTGGCCCGCAGGGGCGTAGCGCACATCATCGGCACGGACCAATCCGATCGCGCCCTGGCCTGCGCCCGCGACAACCTGTCGCGCCTGAAGCTGCTTGAGCCGCCGGTCACGCTGCTGAAGACCGATCTGTTCCCGCCGGGGCAAGCGCCCCTGATCGTCTGCAACCCGCCGTGGGTGCCAGCGCGACCGAGCTCGCCCATTGAATACGCGGTCTACGACCCCGACAGCGCCATGCTGCGTGGCTTTCTGCAGGGGCTCAAAGCCCACCACAGCCCCGGTGGCGAAGGCTGGCTGATCCTGTCTGACCTGGCCGAGCACCTGGGGCTGCGCTCACGCGACACCCTGCTGGGCTGGATCGAAGCCGCCGGCCTGCGGGTGATCGATCGGCTCGACGCCAGGCCCCGTCACCCCAAGGCTCAGGATCCGCACGACCCTCTGCACCGGGCCCGGGCGGCAGAAGTCACGTCTTTGTGGCGGCTGGCTTCAGCCTGAAGCAGGAATCGGCAAGCCAGCCCCACAGAAGACCCCGGGTGTTGGACAATCGAGGGTTTTGCACCCGTCTCCTGCATTGGTCACCGCCATGAAAATCATCACCCTTCGCGAAGGCAAAGAGCGCTCGCTGCTGCGTCAACATCCCTGGGTGTTCCAGGGCAGCATCGCCAAGGGCGGCGCCGACCTCGGCGAAACCGTGCGGGTGCAGTCTCACGATGGCCGGTTTCTGGCCTGGGCCGCCTTCAGCCCCAGCTCGCAGATTCGGGTTCGGGCCTGGAGCTTTGATGAGGCCGAACGCATCGACGCCGCGTTTTTCCAGCGCCGGGTGCAACAGGCCATCGAGTTGCGCCGCCGCCTGGGCATCGATAGCAATGGCATCCGCCTGATTCATGGCGAAGCCGACAGCCTGCCCGGCCTGATCGTGGATCAGTATGACGACATCCTCAGCGCCCAGTTTCTGAGTGCCGGCACCGAGCGCTGGAAAGATGCCATCGCCGACGCCCTGGTCGCAGCCACCGGCTGCCCCTACATTTACGAGCGCTCGGACTCCGGCGTACGCGGCCTGGAAGGGCTGGCGCCCGTGACCGGCTGGTTGCGGCACCCCGAAACCTTTGAAGGGTACGCCGACGGCAACCGCCGCAGCACCGAAGTCACCATCACCGAAAACGGCTGGAAGCTGACGCTGGACGTGGCCGAAGGCCACAAAACCGGCTACTACCTGGACCAACGCGACAACCGCGGCCTGTTTGCCAAACTGGTCAAGCAGTTTCAATGCAAGACCGTGCTGAACTGTTACAGCTACACGGGCGGCTTCAGCGTGGCTGCGCTCGAAGGCGGGGCCACTGAGGTGACCAGTGTGGATTCGTCCGGCCCGGCCCTGGCACGCGCCAATGCCCACGTGACGCTGAACGGCTACGAAGCAAGCGCTCACACCGCCTTGGATGCCGACGTGAACGGCACCCTGCGCCGCTTCATCAAGGAAGGCCGCACGTTTGACGCCATCGTGCTCGACCCGCCCAAGTTCGCGCCCAGCGCCGCCCATGCCGACCGTGCCAGCCGCGCCTACAAGGACATCAATCGGCTGGCCTTCAAGCTGCTCAACCCCGGCGGCTTGCTGTTGACCTTCTCGTGCTCCGGCGGCATCGGTGCCGAGTTGTTCCACAAAATCGTCGCCGGTGCAGGGATGGATGCGCAAGTGAACGCTTACATCATCAAGCGACTCGAAGCCACGCCAGACCACCCCACCACCGTCACCTTCCCCGAAGGCGAGTATTTGAAGGGATTGGTACTTGTCCGAAAAAACGAAAGTTTAGTTGCCTAAACTGAAGTCCCGATGTCGTGATACACCCTCCCGGTTGACATATTGCCGGCCCATAATCCGCCCATACACATTTGTAACAATCATTGTGTCGGGCCATGAACAACAAAGTCAGCAGTCAAAAAAGCAGCAATTGGGATGGTCGCCGTAGCATCGTCACGGCCCGCATCCTGACCCAGGTTGGTGTCGAACAGGGGGCCGATCTCGATGCCCTTCTGGCCCAAACGGGTATCAGTCGATCCATGCTGGACGACGACCAAGCCGAGTTGGACACGGCCCAGGAAATCCAGCTGATCCGCAACCTGGTTCAGGCCTTGCCACACATTCCCACGCTGGGGCTGATTGCCGGCAGCCGTCACCGCCTGCACACCTATGGCCTGTGGGGCTATGCCGTGGTCAGCAGTCCGACCTGGGGCAGCGCGATCAACATGGCTTCGCGCATGATGAGCCAGACCATTTTGCTGACCCGGCACCGGGTGGACCGCGTCGGCGACCAACTCATCGCCAGCTTCGAGTCGGATCACATCCCGGTCGACATCCGCCCCTTCGTGGTCGATCGCGATCGGGCCTGCGCCGTCACCCTGCAGCGCGAGATCATCGGGCAGCCCATCCCCTACACCGAAGTGCGGATGCAGCGCCCCGAACCCGCCCCCGAGCAGGTGGTGGCCTATACCGACCTGTTTGGCATCCGACCCACGTTCGGGCACGCCCAAGACAGCGGGGTGTTCAAGGCCGATATCCTCAACCAACCCCTGGCCACCCCCGTGAGCCAGACGGTCAATCACTGCGAGCAGATGTGCCGCCAGTTGATCGAGGCCCGCTACCAGCACACCGGCGTGGTGGCCCAGGTGCGCGACCGCCTGCTGCGCACCCCGGGTCGCATCCCCGACATGGAAGACATCGCCGCCGAGATGCACATGACCTCGCGCACCTTGCGCCGCCACCTCACGGCCGAAGGCAAGACTTTCCGCTGCCTGCTGGAAGAAGTGCGCTCAACCCTGGCCGAAGAGTTGATGACTCGCGCCAACCTGACGCACGGCGAAATCGCCCAGCGCTTGGGCTATGCCGATGTCACCACCTTCATCGAAGCCTTTCGGCGCTGGAAGGGCATGCCGCCCAGCGAATTCCGCCGGGCGCAGGGCCTACCGGGCTACACCCGTCGCAGCCCCCAGTGGAGCGCGGTGCTGAACTGACCCACCGCCCCCATTGCCAAATGCAAGATCGGTAACGTCCGTGATCGATTCGAGATAGCGGGTCATTCACGGGCTTCTTTCCACTTTGCGAGATGGCGTGCTCGGCCTAGACTGGTGTTCACTGAGGTGAATCCGTCCATGAGCATTGCCCCCCAACTGCGAAATCTCAATATCGACCTGCCGGCCTGTCCCAACACGCTGGTGAAGCTGTCACTGCTGATGGCCGATGAGGATGCGTCCATCGACCAGATGGCCGCGCTGATCGAAACCGACATGGCCTTGTCGGCCGCCATCGTGCGGACCGTCAACTCCGCGCTGTTCGGCTTGCTCAAGCGGGTCGAAAGCGTCCACGATGGCATTCGCTACCTGGGCATGGCGCAGGTAGCCGGTTTGACCTATGAAATTGGCTTGCGCGGGGCCTTCCCCCCCAGCCCTTTGCTGCAAAACATCTGGGATCGCGCTGGCGTGCGTGGGCTGGCCATGGGCCGCATCGCGCGGCAGATGGATCTGGATCCCTGGCATGCCCACACCTTGGGCCTGTTTGCCGAAAGCGGCCGGGCGGTGTTGATCGCCTACGATCGCCAACGCTATGCCAACCTCACGGCCGAACAAGACGAGGCCTTGCTGTGCGCCGCAGAAATCGAAGCTTTCGGGGTCAGCCATTCGGCCTTGGGCGCTGCCTTGTGCCAGGCCTGGGGGCTGTCAAAAGACATTTCAGACGGGGTACGCGCCCGTCCTCATGCGCCCAGTCAATGGGCATCCGAACGTCCCGGGGTACAAAAGCTGCTGGCCATCGGCGCCGCCGTCGATGCACTGCTGCTCAATCCTTTGACCATGGACAACCCGTCAGAAGTCTGGACCGATCTGCGCCCCATCATCGACCAGGTGGGCCTGAACTTCCAGGCCTTTCAGATGGCCACGTCGCGAGTGGTGGATCGACTCAACCTCCCGCAGGACAGCGCC
Organism: Burkholderiales bacterium; assembly: GCA_028864885.1. Lineage (GTDB taxonomy): Bacteria > Pseudomonadota > Gammaproteobacteria > Burkholderiales > Burkholderiaceae_C > Aquabacterium. Next base: position 8,041 of record JAGWLR010000016.1, read on the forward strand.
ATCGGGCACTGACGGCGCCGCCCACAACTACCCCCTCAGCGATCACTGCTTGATCGCTTCGATCTGGATCACCAGCTTCACCTCATCCGGAATACCGAAGTTGAGGCCATAAGTCATACCAAAGGCGCTGCGCTGGATGGTGGTTTCGGCATCACCGCCGCAAACCTCACGCTGGAGCTTGGGATTCATGTAGCAGTTATAGGACGTCATCTTGATCGTCACCGGCTGGCTCTTGCCCAGCAAGGTCAAGGTGCCCGCCACCGAGCTCAACTTGTCGCCATCAAACGTCAGCTTGTCACCCACAAAGGTAGCCTTCGGAAACACTGACGAATTGAAGAAGGCATCGCTACGCAAGTGAGCCTCGAACGCGGGCGTGCCGGTGCTGATCGAACCCGTGTCGATCGTCACCTCGACCTTGCCGGTCTTGGCTGCGCGATCGAGGATGATGGTGCCCGACTTCTTGTCAAAGCGCCCCCGGTTGGTCGAGGTGCCAAAGTGCTTGGCCTCGAAGGTCACGAAGGTGTGAGTGGGATCGATCACGAAGGTTTCGGGAGCGGCCATGGCCACACCAGAGCCCAGCAGCGAAGCGAGCACAACGGATTGAATGACGGTACGGTTCATGGAAAGACTCCTGTTTCGCAAAGATTGCGGATGAGAACACTGGGTTGAAGAAACCGGCATCACAGGGCGGGCACGCCTTGCAATACCAACTTGAACTTGACTTGGACATCGTTGGCCACCACCGAGGGGTCGGCCCAATCGCCATCGCCCACCTTGAAGTCCAGGCGTTTGAGGGTGAAAGCGCCGGTGACCGTGCTCAGGCCCTGGGCCTGAGTCAACTGCACGGGCACCGCCAGATCATGGGTCTGCCCCTTGATGCTGAGCCTGCCCTGCACCTCGAACTTGCCTGCGCCCAGCCCCTTGATGGCCGAAGACTGAAACGTGGCTTTCGGGAAGTGCGCCGTGTTGAACCACTCTGGCTTGACCAGCTCGACGTCGGTGTCGGGGTTCACGGCCACGCTGCCCAGGTCGATCTGAATCGCCACGTGGCTGGTCTGCGGCTGCTTGGGATCGAACGCCAATTGCGCATTGAAAGCCTTGAAGCGCCCGTTGAGCGGCACCCCCAGTTGCTTGGCCACAAAGGTGATTTCACTGGACGCGGGCACCAAGGTTTGCGGCGCAGCTTGCGCAGCCGCCGACCAACCTGCCAGACCCAAGGCCATCACGGCCAGCGTGGACGAAATGCGAGACATGTTCCAACTCCTTGAATCAAGCGCGCCCGGGGCGCATGCGGTTCAACAACCCATCTTTGTCGATCAGCTGGTGTTTGATGACCGCCACGACGTGCAGCCCCACCAGGCCGATCAGGCTGAAGGCCGCCACCGAATGCAACTCGATGAAGACCTCGGCCAGTTGCTTGTTGGGCGCCACCAGATCCGGCAGGGGCAGCACGCCGAACCAGACAATCTGATAGCCCTTGGCCGAGCTGTACGCCCATCCGGCCAACGGCACGACGAAGAACAGCAGATACATCAGGTGGTGGGTGGCGTGATGCGCCACCTGCTGCCAACGCGGCATCAGCTTCTGGATGCGCTCGGGCAAGGCCGGCGGCGGACTGATCAGGCGCCAGCCCAGACGGATCGCCGACAGCAGCAAGATCGAGATGCCTGCCCACTTGTGCCAGTTGATCAGCTTGAGTTTGGCGGGGGACAGCGGCATGTCGTCTAGAAACAGCCCCACTGCAAACGCCGTCAGGATCGCCAGGGCCAAAACCCAGTGCAGGATCATGGCCAAGGCGGTGTAGCGCGGCTCGTTTGCGGTGTCATCAACGGGTGAGCGAGTCATGGTGGGGGCTCCTGGTGGGCAACTCTGGGGCTGCCATGGGTTGAAGATTAATGGGGCAAGACGCCGCCGAGGTTGCACCTCGTTCACGTCTGATTTCAATAAATTTGAATGGTCATAGAGGGACATCGACGGAACAGGCTGTCCTCAAGACCCAGAAAAAACGGTCGAAATGCTTGAACGATGCACCGCATCGCGATCAACCATGTCCAGAAAACTGTTCCTCCAACTGTCTGACTGGGTTCTGAGTACCGACCCCCGCCAGCGACTGCGCATCATGCGGTCGCTGATGGCGGCGTTTGCGTATTTCGCCTGCATCGGGCTGATGGTGTACTGCAGTTGGGCAGGATTCATGTCGAACGCCGACACCTGGCGGGTGTCCGTGGCCACGATCATCAACCTGGCATTTTGGTACGGCATGCTACGCAGCGGCCTCAACCTCAGGTTCAAAGATCCGTCGCTGACCCTGCCCCAGGTCTTGTCTGGCCTGACCATCGCCATCGTCGCCTATGCGGTGACCGGGCCGATTCACGGCTCCACCCTGATCTTTTTGGCATTGGTGATGGTGTTCGGCATTTTCGCGCTGCAATCCCGTACCGCGAAAATTGTAGGGGCCAGCACGGTGCTGGTGATGTCAGGGACCATCGTTTACAAAAGCGCCACCGACCCCTTCCATTACCCGCTGTCGCTGGAGATCGCCCATTTCATCCTGATCATCTCGGTCATTCCCACGCTGTCGGCGCTGGCTGCCCAGTTGAACAACCTGCACAAGCGGCTGGAAACCCAGCGATCCGAGCTGGCCCAGGCCCTCGCCCGCATCCAGGTGCTGGCCACGCGGGACGAGTTGACCGGGCTGATCAACCGACGCCACATGATGGAGGTGCTCAACCAGCACCAAAAACGCCTGGACCGCTCGGGGCACCATGACTTCTATCTGGCCTTGCTGGATGTTGACCACTTCAAGCGCATCAATGACACTCATGGGCACAGCGTAGGCGACGACGTGCTGCACCGGTTCGCCCAGGTGCTCGAAAGCGCCCTGCGTGACACCGACATCGTGGCGCGCTGGGGCGGGGAGGAGTTTTTGCTCCTGCTCAACGACACCACCGCGGATGTAGCCAACATTGCCATCGAGCGCGCCCGTACGGCGCTGGCGCAAACGCCGCTGCTGCCCAACCTGCCCGACTTGAAGATCACTTTTTCAGCAGGCCTGACCGGCTATCTGGATGGCGAATTGCTGCACACCTGCATCGAGCGCGCCGACAAGGCCCTGTATCGGGCCAAGAAGCAGGGCCGCAACTGCACCGTGATCGATGACCCCGACAACGAGGAGCCTGGCCCCAGCCCATGAAGGAACGTCTGCGCCCCCTCGTCGACTTGTTACTCAGCCGGGATCCTCAGATTCGGTCCCGGCTGGTTTTCAGCTGGATCGCGATCTACGGCTACAGCGCCGGCTCGATCGTCTTGCTGTTGGCCGCCCACATGGGGCTGGTTCACGCCCGCTCCATTTTTTGGCTGCTGGGGTTCATTTGGACCGGCGTGCTGACCTTTTACCTCTTGGTGCGAACCGGTTGGTCGAGCCGTCTGGGGTATCCGGGAATGGACTTCCCGCAATGCATTTTTGCGCTGATCGCCATGATGGCGGGCTATGTCGTGGCCGGCCCCATTCGCGAAGGCGTGATGCCCTTGGTGACGCTGTTGCTGATCTTTGGGGTCTTCACGCTGGAGCCGCGCCAAGTCCTGCTGATCGGGGCATTGACGGTCATCTGTCTGGGCGCGGTCGTGGGCGGCATGGTGCTGTTCATGCCAGGCGAATACGATGGCCGGGCGGCCCTGCTCAAATTCACCCTGTGCGCACTCATTCTGCCGGCCATCTCGGCCGTGGCCTATTACGTGGCCCGGATTCGCCTCAGGGTGAAGCAACAGAAGATCGAACTGCGGCAGGCCTTGTCGATGCTGCAGGAAGTCGCCATTCGCGACGACATGACGGGGCTGGTCAACCGCCGCCACATGCTGCAGTTGCTCGACCAGCAGCGCGAACGTCAGGCCCGAACTGGCGAAGGCTTCTGCGTCGCCCTGATCGACCTGGATCACTTCAAGCAGATCAACGACCAGCACGGCCACCACGTCGGTGACGAAGTGCTCAAGGACTTTTCTTTGGCGGCGGTTTCGGTGTTGCGCCAGACCGATGTGTTGGCGCGCTGGGGTGGCGAAGAATTTCTGTTGATGATGCCCACCCCGGGTGAGACGGGGTTCGAGCAGGTGCTGCAGGCGCTCGATCGGGTCCGGCAGATGCTGATGGCGATGCCCACCCTGCCGGATCGCCCTGTGAGCTTCTCTGCCGGCGTCACCTGCCATCCACCCGGCGAATCGCTGCGCGAAACCCTGGAACGCGCCGACCGTGCCTTGTACCAGGCCAAAGCAGCCGGCCGCGCCCGGTCGGTGGTACTGACGATTGAGGACAATCTGACTCAGGCAAGCCCTGACAGTCACTCCGCTTGATCTGTGCCACAGTAAACTGGTCGAGCCGGGTCGCCACCACCCAGCAATGCAGTCCCTCCTCACACCAGGCGTGTCTGGTGTCATCGGTGGTGTCTGTGTTGCTGCTGCATGTCTCACTCACCTGAACCCGTGCGTTCGTCGTTCACCGACGCCGCTTTGTCTCTGGCCGCCCGAACCTTGCCGGACGAGTCAGTCAAGTCCATCCTCGACCGGCTGCTGCCGGCCCTCAAGGCGTGGACCGGCAGTTCGCTGGCGTTTGCCGCCACGGTTGAAGTCGCCCCCTCCGGTCACCCTCACCTGCTGGCCGGAACGGGGGATGAAATCCTGCGCGATCAGACCGAGCTGTGGGACACCCTGTTTCGTGATCAACAAGCCTGGATCAAAGCCCCCACCGGAGACCCTCGCCTGAGCAGCTTGATGGGCTGGCCTTTGCGGCATGGCACCCAATTGATCGGCGTGATCGGGCTGGCCAACCGACCTGCGGGCTACGACGAAACCTTGCTGCGCGCCATGCAGGTGGGATTGGTGATCGCCGCTGGGCTCGTGGCCACGGCCCTGCTGACGCAATCGAGCCAGCAATCGCTCGACGATCTGTCACTCAAAGCCGGCAACCTGCGCGCGAGCAAAGAGCAATATCGGCACATTTTCGAGGTCGCGGGCGTCGGCCTGTGCCGAGTGGGACTCGATGGCCGATTCCTGGATGTGAACCAGCGCTTTGCCGACATCACCGGGCGATCCCGCGAGGCTTTGCTCGGCTTGACCGTGGCCGACATCACCTACTCGGAGGACTGGGGCTCGGACTTCGCCTTGATGGAAGAAACCATCCGCGGGCCACAAGATCGCTACCAGACCGACAAGCGCTACATCCGCCCGGACGGCAGCATCGTCTGGGTGGCCTTGACCGCCGTGCTGGTACGCGATGCGCAGGGGCGACCGGCTCACTTTGTCTCCGTGGTTGAAGACATCGGGGACCGCCTGCGCTACGAAGAAGCCATCACCTCGGCCAAGGCGGCAGAACGGGCCAGCAAAGCCAAGACCGAATTCCTCTCACGCATGAGTCATGAGCTGCGCACCCCGCTCAACGCCATGCTGGGGTTCGCGCAACTGTTGCGGGTCGATCCCCGGTACCCACTCAACGACAACCAGCTGCAAAAGGTTCAGCACATCGAACGGGCCGGCGCGCACCTGCTGGCCATGCTGACCGATGTACTTGATCTGTCACGCATCGAAGCCGGCAGCTTGCCTTTGTCACTGGAGGCGACGCCGGTCATCGGGGTGATGCAAGAGGCGTGTGCCCTTGTGCAGCATCAGGTGGAAGAGGCTGGGTTGCAACTGCAACTCACCCTGCCAGAACAGGCGGTGTTTGCCCTGGCGGATCAGGTCCGGCTGCGGCAGATCCTGGTGAACCTGCTGTCCAATGCCATCAAGTACAACCGCCCCCAAGGTCGCATCATGCTGGAGGCTTTGGCGCTGACGCCGCATGTGGTCATCACGGTCAGCGACACGGGCAAGGGCTTGAGCGAAGAACAGCAGGCTCATCTGTTCGAACCCTTCAATCGTCTGGGCGCAGAAAAAACCAATATCGAGGGCACCGGCATTGGCCTGGTGATCGTCAAACGCCTGGTCGACCTGATGCAAGGCCGCATCGAGGTCAGCAGTGCATTGCAAATCGGCAGTCGGTTTCGGATTTGGTTGAATGAGGCCACCCCTGACACGCATGTCAATCACGGCATGCAAGATGCCTTGTTGCGTCCCAGGCAGTCCGGCTTTGGCAGTCTCGATGGCCTCGGTGGTGGGCAACTGTCTTTGCTCTACGCCGAAGACAACCCGATCAATGTGGAGTTGGTACGCCAGGTCCTGCGCATGCGGCCGCAATGGCATTTGGATGTCGCCACACACGGCGCCCAGGCCATCGAGATGGCCTTGTCCAGCCCGCCCGATCTGCTCCTGCTCGACATGCACTTGGGCGACATGAACGGCACCGACGTGTCAGACGAACTGGCCCGCCACCCTCACACGGCTGACATCCCCCGCGTGGCCTTGTCGGCCGACGTGATGCCGGATCAGATTCATGAAGCGCGCGAGCGAGGGTTTGTCGAATACCTCAGCAAACCGCTGGAGGTGCCCAAGCTGCTGCGCATCTTGGATCAATGCGCGAAGTCGATGGGCCCGGTGTGAACGAGTTTCAACCCGGCAGATCCGTGAAGAAGCGGCTGCCGTGGAAGATCAAGGGCTTGGCCCCCACCCGGCGTCGCACATGCTCGACCCGACCGATCAACACCACATGATCACCCGCGGGCACCATCTGGTGCGGCGTGCATTCAAACACAGCCACAGCACCGTCGATGACAGGCGCGCCCGTGAACCCAGGGCGCCACGGCGTGCCTTCAAATCGATCAATGCCCTTCTTGGCAAAACGTTCGGCCAGCAAGCGTTGATCGGCCGCCAACACATTGATGGCGTAATGGGTGGCCGACTGGAACCCCGGCAAGGCCGTCGACTTGGCCGACAAGCACCACAACACCAAGGGCGGAGACAGAGACACCGAACTGAACGAGTTGGCGGTCAAACCAATCAAATGCCCCTGATCGTCGCGCGCCGTGATGATCGTGACCCCGGTGGCGAACTGGCCCAATGCGGCACGAAATTCGTCGGTGGTGAAGGGCTCGGCCGCGGCTGGCGTCTGCACTGGCGTCAAGGACATGGAAACTTTCTCTGGATCAAGCCCGCAGTGTAGACGTGCCGTGCGAAGCGTGCACAACAGGCAGGCGATACACCCATATCGGCCGCCCGGAATCCAAAGTGAAGTGCGCGTGGGGTGGTACCACCTTGCCTGCTGCGTCGGTGGCTGCAAACTCCAGGCTCACCAGCCAGCTACCGGGCTTCATGGTGGCGCAAGCCTTGGCCCAGGCACGTGGCATGGTTTCGGGCCGCTGAAACAAGTACACCAGGTCGTACGCGGACCAGTTGGCCGCCCACATGTCCCCGCGTCGCACCTGGGCCCAGGGGCATCGCAGCGCGCAAACTGCCCACCACATCCAGCTCCACTCGATGCCCATCAGGCGAGCGCTCGGATACGCCTGTCGCAGGGCGCGCAAACCATCGCCCATGCCACAGCCGGCATCCAGAATCTGCGCCCCGTCGGGCAAGTGCACCTGCTCTGGCAAGTTCAACAAGGCATCACGCGGGGTGGGAAAGACAGGGGCGTCTTGCCAGGACCGGATGGGGTAAGCCAACAGCAGCAAGGCCAGGGGCGCCAACCAAACCCAAGCAGGCAACCCGCCGCCCTGCCCCAACGCCAGCACCGACAGCGGAAAGCCCCCCGCCACAAACACGCGCCGCCAGGTGGTGGCGGCCACGGCGGGCCACAGCGCGAGCGACGCGCCCAAGGCCGTGGGCAAGGTCAGCACGGCCCACAGCGGCGCCGCCGCTTGCCGCAACACCCAGGCCAGCACCCAGGCCGCCGCCCATGTCAACAAAGCTGGCAAAGGCCAGACGATGCGCATGCGGCGATCAGTCCGTCGATCCACCACGCAGCTTGTCGATCAAGCCATTGAGCTCATCGAGGCTGCCAAACTGAATGGTGATCTCACCCTGTTCACCGCGCTTGGTCTTGCGCTTGACATGGATCTCCACCTGTGCGGTCAAGAGGTCAGACAGTTCCTCTTCCAGCCGCACCACATCACGCGATTTTTCTTGCTTGACCCGCAGCAGCGGGGTCTGGCGACCCGCGCCCTGCACCTTGGCCACGAGCTTTTCTGCCTCGCGCACATTGAGCTTCTTGGCCGCCACCTCATGCGCGGTGGTGATCTGCTGTGCTTTGTCCAGCGACAGCAAGGCACGGGCGTGGCCCATGTCGATGTCACCGGCCATCAGCATGCCTTGCACCGGCTCGGCCAGGTTCAGCAGGCGCAGCAGATTGGAGGCCGCACTGCGCGAACGACCGACCGCTTGCGCGGCTTGCTCATGCGTCAGGCCGAATTCTTGCGTCAGGCGCTGCAGGCCCTGGGCTTCTTCCAGCGGATTGAGGTCTTCCCGCTGAATGTTCTCGATCAGGGCCATCACGGCGGCGGCTTCGTCAGGCACCTCCTTGACGAGCACCGGCACCTCGGTCAGGCCAGCCAGACGCGCCGCACGCGAGCGGCGTTCACCGGCGATGATTTCATAACGACCCTCACCGATCGGGCGAACCAGGATCGGTTGCATGATGCCCTGCGAACGGATCGACTCGGCCAGCTCGTACAAGGAGCCCTCGTCCATGCGCGTGCGAGGCTGGTACTTGCCCGCCTGCATCAGATCAAGTCGCAAAGTCGTTGGCGCCCCCTCGCTGCTCACGGCGGGTGCGTCGCTCACTTTGGGGCCCAACAGGGCCTCCAGGCCCATGCCCAAGCCTTTGGATTTCTTCGTTGCCATAGGTTGAGATTGTCGTCTATGTCGGCGGCAGCGCATCCACCCATTGGCCAAACAGGTTCCAGCCCTGGGGCCAATCACCTTGCCCTGATGCGGCGTTCACATGCCCCAAGGCGCCCAGGGACACAAAGCTGGCCCCCCAGTCCTGCGCCAGCCGGGCTGCGCGCTCAGGGCGGCTGTAGCTGTCATTCGTCGACGCCAGGACCTGAGCCGGAAACGGCAAGCGTTGCCGTGGCACCTTGATCCAGCCGTGTAGCTGCGGCGGCAACTCATCGAGCCGATCTGGCGAATCGAGATCCGGTGGCGCTACCAACCACGCGCCGCGAACACGGGCAATGTGCTTTGAATGAGTCGCCCAAGCCGCCACCAAATGACACCCCAGGCTGTGCGCCACCAGCACCGCAGGCTCTTCGAGCAAATGGTCTTGCGCCAACAAGGCCTCGTCGAGCTGCATCATCCAGTCACCCCGGCGAGGCCAGTGCCAGTCATCTTGCGCAACCTTGACCCAATGGGCATGGTCCGAATGGATGTCGGCCCAGCGGCTTTGCCAATGTTCGGGTCCAGAATCGTTCCAGCCGGCTAGCAGAACGAAGGTCGATAAACGCGGTCTACGGGTTGTCATGCCCCCTATCCTAGTGTCTCGTGGATGAGGCAAAAGTGTTGCAAATTGCAATAATGGCAGAATGAGTCAAGTGCTGAGGTTTAGCACCATGTCCGGAAAGTCTTCTCCACTCGCAGATCAAAATGCTGCCGAGGCCTTCCGGGCATCCCCGGAAGAACTCGGGCAGCAAGCTGCGCTTTGGGAAGCCGTTTTTGAGCAAAGCGCCTGTGGGCAGATGTTGCTCAGCCCAGAAGGCGAGATCCAGGCCGTCAACAGCAAAGCCTGCCAGATGCTGGGCTACGCGCGCGATGCCTTGCTCGGCACCCGCTGCCACACCCTCACCCACCCTGGCGACCTCTCGTCCGAACTCGATCACTGGCGCCATCTGCAAGAGGGCCACCTTCCGGCCTTCCGGCTGGAACAACGCTTCCTCAAGCACAACGGCGCCATCATCTGGGTCGAGATGCATGTGTCCATGCTGCGCGACGCCAAGGGGCAAGCCTCGCGCGCTGTCGCGGTGTTGCACGACATCAGCACCCGCAAGCACATCGAGCGCAGCCTGCGCGAACGCGACCTGCTGCTGAAAAGCCTGGACCACATTCCCGGCGCCCTCTACAAAGTGCTGCTGCCCGTGCAAGGCGAGCCTCAACTGCTGTACGCCAGCACGCGGGCGGCCGAACTGTATGAAGTGGATCCAGCCTCGCAGCGCCTGAACTGGACGACCCACTACAAGCGGGTCCACCCCGAAGATTTGCACATGGTGACACGCCTGGTCGAGGCCTCGCTGCAGCACCAGAGCCACCCGATTCAATACGAATACCGCGTCGTCCTGCCCAACAAAGGGGTACGCTGGCTGTCCGGTGAAGCCGTGGCGCAGCCTTTGCCTGATGGCGGCACAGCTTGGTACGGCTACACCAACGACATCACCGAGCAACGGCAAAACCGCTTCACCGGTGACCCTCGTAGCGAGGAAGCCGCCGTGGCCAATCCGGTGGTGGCCACCATGGTGTCGCGCACCGACATCCAGATCGACCCGCTGCCGCCATCCGATCCGCCCACGCCTGCCTCGCCTAGTTTGGGCGGCGACACCCAGCCCGATCTGCTGCCCGACCTGCCGCAACCCGTTCAGCCGACGGCCAGCAACGTGCGCCCGATCCGGGTGCTGTACGCCGAAGACAATGAGATCAATGTGCTGCTGGTGGAGCAGATCTTCAAGCTGCGCCCGCAGTGGGAACTGGTCGTGGCCCCCAATGGCGCCAGCGCACTCGAAGAAGCGCGCAAGCACCGCCCGGACATCATGCTGGTCGACCTGCACCTGGGCGACATGACCGGCTTCGACCTGATCCAGGCCCTGGAGCAGAACCCCGACACCCGGGACATCACACGGGTGGCGCTCTCAGCCGATGCCATGCCCGACAGCATCCAGACGGCGGAACGGCACGGCTTCATCGACTACCTGACCAAGCCGCTGGACGTACTCGCCTTGTTGCGTTGCCTGGACGACCTGCTGTCGCCCAACACGGCCCCCCAAGGCGCTGCCTGACTCAGACCTGGCGCGACCGGCTGGCCTGATCTTTCGCCACGCGCTGCACCAGCTCTTCGGCGAACGACACGAACGCCTGAGCCCCTTTGCTGCTGGGATCGAACACCACACCCGGAACGCCATAACTGGGCGCCTCGGCCAATCGCACGTTGCGCGGGATCACAGTGTCGAACACCTTCTCGCCAAAGTGAGCCTTCAGCTGATCGCTCACCTGCTGCTGCAAGGTGATGCGGGGGTCGAACATGACCCGCAGCAATCCGATCAACTGCAGATCCCGATTCAGATTGGCGTGCACCTGCTTGACGGTGTTGACCAAGTCCGTCAGGCCCTCCAGTGCAAAATATTCGCACTGCATCGGCACGATCACGCCGTGGGCGCAGGTCAGGCCATTGAGGGTGAGCAGGCTGAGCGAAGGCGGGCAATCGATCAACACGAAGTCGTAATCGCCCGCTGCCACTTCAATGGCGGTCTTCAGCCGCCGATCACGGCGCTCCAGGTTGACCAACTCGATTTCGGCGCCGGCCAGCTCCCGATTGGCCCCCAACACATCGTAGCCCCCCTTCTCGCTTCGCGTCCGCGCCTCGATCAGGGAAGTCGACTCGAGCAAGACGTCGTACACCGAAGCGCCGAGGGTGCGCTTGTCCACCCCCGAGCCCATGGTCGCATTGCCCTGCGGATCCAGGTCCACGATCAGGACGCGTTGCCCGATCTTGGCCAGCCCGGCGGCCAGGTTGACTGTGGTGGTGGTCTTGCCCACCCCACCCTTTTGGTTGGCGATGCAGAAGATGTGTGGCATGCCGGAATTATCGCGGGTGATCGGGCCCCGGCCGACAAGGCCTGCGAATCCGACAACACATTCAGACAAGAAAAAGGGGCCCCAGGGCCCCTCTCGGTTTGACAGGATCGATTCAGACCGATCCGTTCAGTGTGAACTCACTGAACCTGGCTAGCCGCCGCGGCCTTGTGATGCACCTTTTTGTGGTGGGTCTTCTTGTGATGCGCCTTCTTGGCCTTTTTGTGGGCGACCTTCTTGTGCTTGGCCTTGTGATGCACCTTGCCTGTCGATGGGGCTGGCGCTTGCATAGGGGCTGGCTGCTCGGGCGGAACCGGGGTGGGCGCTTGTTGGGCCAGCGCGAACGACGTGGCGGTCAACAACGCCACGACCACGGCGGCGCGTTTGAACAAAGTTTGTGCCATGAAAGTTTCTCCTTGTGATGAGCGACCCATGGTTAACCACCCAGTCACCGTTTCGGTTGACGATAAAAGCCCTTGCACAGGGATTTTTTTCATTTTTGCCCGGGCCGCATCCAGACCACGCAGCGATCCGCATCCAGCCCCGGCACCACCAACGGTTCCACGTGAAACACATCAATGGTTTCAGGCAAGGCCGCCTGCTCGTCCATCGGGGTCTTGCCCTTCATCGCCATCCAGACCCCGCCCGGCGCCACCAACGCTCCTGTTAGCGACACAAAATCCACCAGTGAGGCAAAGGCTCGCGAGGTGATCACGTCGTACTGCCCTTTGAGCTGTTCGACACGCGCATGCTCCGCCTTCAGATTGCTCAGTTTGAGCTCGGCCGCCACCTGGCGAATGAATGCCGCCTTCTTGCCTACCGTGTCCACACAGGTCACTGCCACGTCTGGGCGCGCAATCGCCAGCACCACCCCGGGCAGCCCGCCCCCGCTGCCCACGTCCAACAACCTGGCCCCAGCGGATTCGTCTGGTCGCCCAGCCAGATGCCGAGCCAAGGGCCCCAACACCGCCAGGCAATCCGCCAGGTGATGCGAGAGCATGTCTTGAGGATCCCGCAACGCGGTCAGGTTGTAGGTGGCATTCCACTTTTGCAGCAACTGCATGTACTGCGCGAGCTGGTGCTGCTGCTCAGCTGAAAGCCCGTCCAGCCTCATCGCTGACAGATAAGGTGCCATCCCGCTGAGCCATTGCTCAGCCCCCCATACCGGGTGCGCCTTGCTGGCTGGCGACACAGACGGCACCCCGCCCACGCCCCCCAAAGACCCCGCTTGACCGGGGCGACGATTCAAAGTCATGTCGATGATCCTGCTTCAGGCGGCTTGATCGGCATCGGTGTCACGGGCGTCGAAGCCCTTGAACCGACCCTTCTTCAAATGAATCAGCAGCAAGGAGATGGCTGCCGGCGTGATGCCCGAGATGCGCGAGGCCTGCCCCAGCGTTTCCGGTTGGTGCTTGCTGAGCTTCTGGCGCGCTTCGAAACTCAAGGCCGAGACCTGCATGTAATCCAAATCCTGCGGTAGCTTCAGGTTCTCGTAATAGGCCGCGCGCTCTACCTCGTCGTTCTGCTTGTCGATGTAGCCAGCGTACTTCACGCTGATCTCCACCTGCTCAATCACTGCGTGGGCCAGCGATTCACCCAACTCGGTCGCCAGGGTCGCACGGCTCACTGTTTCACGTGAAACAACGTCGCCCCCTTCGGTCGACGGCGTACGTCCGGCCTCCGCCCACAAGGCGGCCTGGCGAGCCGCGGCCACAGCAGCCACCTCGCTCAACTTGTCAAAGTCCACCCCGGGGCGGCGCAGCAAATCGGCCAGGTTGTATTCCCGCTCCAGCGCCTTGCCGACCAAGCGCTCGGCCTCTTCGGCCGGCAGCGTGGCCGGGCGCACCCACGTGCTCTTCAGCCGCTGTGTTTCACGTGAAACAGCATCGCGCTTTCGGTTGAACGCATCCCACCGTACATCGTCAACCAGGCCGAGCTCACGCCCGATCTCGGTCAACCGCAGGTCGGCATTGTCTTCTCGCAATTGCAGACGGAACTCGGCCCGACTGGTGAACATGCGATACGGCTCCGTCACCCCCTTGGTGATCAGATCATCAACCAAGACCCCCAGGTAGGCTTGGTCACGACGCAGGGTGAAGGGATCTTTGCCTTGGGCCAGCAAGCCGGCATTGATCCCGGCATACAGCCCCTGGGCCGCGGCTTCCTCGTAGCCCGTGGTGCCATTGATCTGCCCGGCAAAGAACAGCCCCCGAATGGCCTTGGTCTCGAAGGTGGACTTCAGCTCACGCGGATCAAAGTAGTCGTACTCGATCGCGTACCCTGGGCGCAAGATGTAGGCGTTCTCCAAGCCAGGCATGGTGCGCAAGGCATTGAGCTGGATGTCGAATGGCAGCGAGGTGCTGATCCCATTCGGGTAGAACTCGTTGGTGGTCAGCCCTTCGGGTTCCAGAAAAATCTGGTGTGAATCTTTGTCGGCGAAGCGGTTGATCTTGTCTTCGATCGACGGGCAGTAACGTGGCCCCACGCCTTCAATCACCCCGGTGAACATCGGGCTGCGATCAAAACCGGACCGGATGATGTCGTGGGTGTGCTGATTGGTATGGGTGATCCAGCAGGGCAATTGCCGCGGATGCTGGTGGGGCGAGCCCAGAAAACTGAACACGGGCACCTGATCGTTGGTGGGGGCCGATTCGCCCCAGCGCCCGACCAGATCCACCCCATCGCCCGGTTGCTCGGTCAGTTTGCTGAAATCGATGCTGCGGCCATCAATCCGTGGGGGCGTGCCGGTCTTCAACCGCCCTTGCGGCAACTTCAATTCCTTGAGGCGACCTGACAGCGACACGGCCGGCGGATCCCCTGCCCGGCCTGCACTGTAGTTCTGCAATCCCACGTGGATCTTGCCGTCGAGGAAAGTGCCCGCGGTCAACACCACGGCACGAGCCCGAAACCGGATGCCCACCTGGGTGACAGCGCCCACCACGCAATCGCCCTCGACCATCAGGTCGTCGACCGCCTGCTGGAACAACCACAAATTGGGCTGGTTCTCCAGGCGCTTGCGAATGGCCGCCTTGTACAAGATGCGATCGGCCTGCGCCCGCGTGGCTCGCACCGCCGGGCCCTTGCTCGAATTCAGAATCCGAAATTGGATGCCCCCTTCGTCGGTGGCCGCTGCCATTGCCCCGCCCAGCGCATCCACTTCCTTCACCAGATGGCCTTTGCCAATTCCGCCAATCGACGGGTTGCAGCTCATTTGCCCCAGGGTCTCGATGTTGTGGGTCAGCAGAAGGGTGGCACACCCCATCCGGGCTGCGGCCAAGGCCGCCTCGGTTCCGGCGTGGCCCCCACCGACCACGATGACATCAAATTCTTGGGGATAAAGCATGGCGTTTGCCTATTTTTTGAGCAACCCGCCATTTTACTGAGTTGTGCCTTCGCTTGTTCACCCCAGGGAGTTGGCCCCCCGCCCTATCCAGGTGTGGTCGAACAGAAACTAGGGATGGCCGCCCACTTCGTCACAACCTAGCATGCGTGCATAAATACAGGGAGAACTTTCGACAGGCTTGGCACAATCAGGCCATGAACTGTCGTCCGGCATGTGCCGCCTGCTGCACAGCCCCATCCATTTCGTCACCCCTCCCCGGTTACCCACAAGGCAAGCCGGCTGGTGTGCCGTGTCCGTTTCTCGATGAGGCGCTGCGCTGCCGCTTGTTTGGCCAGCCTGAACGCCCGGCAGTGTGCAGTTCATTGCAGCCATCTGAGGACATGTGCGGAGACAGCCGCGAACAAGCCATTCGCTGGCTGACCCAGTTAGAGATCGACACCCGCTTTGACGCCGACGCCTCAGACTGGCCGCGCCGGTGACTCAGTTCAACGCCCGGGTGTAATACCAGCGGCCGTCTTGTCGGACGAACTCGCTGACCTCATGCAGGCGATGCGCCCGCCCGCCCAACTTGCTGCGCGCCACGAATTCGACCGTGCCGCGATCCGGGCCCAGCAGGGCCGATTGGCGGACTTCCAGCCCCAGCCACTTCAGCCCCGGTTCGGGTGGCTCCAAGCTTTCAGGCCGTGTGTCGACGTGCCAGGTCTGCAACAGGTAGGGCCGCAAATCCAGCACAAAGGCGCTATAGCGTGACCGCATCAGGGCCTCTGGCGTGGGGGCCTGGCCAGCCAACCGGCCGGCATGATATCGCCCGCAGCAAGTTTCATACGTTTGCCCGGAGCCACAAGGGCAGGCTTGAGTCGCCATGTGTCACCGCCCCCCGGAACGCGACTTCGGCCGCAGCAGCAGGTAGATTTCGCACACCCCACGCAGATAGACCAAGGTGGGCAACACCAGCGCCAGGGCGAACACCACCCCGCCTCCGACATTGGCCGCGGTGATATAGGGCAAGGCATTGGGTGACACCACGCGGGCATCCACCGCCTGCACAGTGTGCCCCAACAGCCCGGCCATCAGGATTTGAGCGGGCACATCGACCCCCAGCACCAGGATAGACAACTCAGCCATGACCCGGCCGGCCACCAGCACCACCACGCTGGCCGCCGCGCCGACTAGGCCAGTGACCAGACTGAGACCCGCCATCAACGTGGCAGCGCGCAGCACCTGCCGACGCAGCACGGCGAGCAATTGCACCAGGGCCTGTCGCGAGGTCGCACCCGACCACACCATGGGCCCCGTCAGCGGCCCAATCACCGCAACGAAAGCGATGAACCCCGCCCCCAGAACCAGCACGGTCAAAGGCAAGGCCAAGGCATACAGCCAAGGCCCGATCACCGGCAAACCGCACAGCCAGAACACCGCCGCCACACCACCGATCCCTGCGGCAGCCACCAACACCATGAGCAGCAAGACCGCCAACACCCGGTGCCCGACTCCCAGGGCATCGACCACGGCATCGACCACTTCTCGGGCGGGACGGCCCAAGGCCCGGTCCATCAGCAGCAGCCCGGCAGCTTGAGCCCCGTAAAACGCGATGAACAAGGCCAAGGCCCCTTCCAGCACTGCCCACGGCGCCTGACTCTGCGCCAAAGCGGATCGCGCCAGGGCCAAAGACGCCCCGGCCCCGGCAAAGGCGCCCAACAACACATACATGGCGCGACCATCGCGCACGGCCTCGATGCTGCCCAACACCTGTGCCAAGGCTCGCCACCAGTCAAATCGTTTTTCACTCATCCGATTCGTTTCTTTGTCCAAAAAACCGAATCACGCGACCCGGTGAATGCCGATCATAGGGGCAAGCCCGCACCTAAATTTGACGAAGCCGTGCAACAAGCACTCCCTAAGGTTGACATTCAGGCACAAATAAGGGTTGCAATAGCTAGCTGAACATGTTGAGTTCACACATAATGGCCACGTCTGTGTCTGGAAGCGGCACCGTCGTTGGAATAGGTCCTGATGGGTAGAAGCTCCACATGGTTACTTTGTTAGATTGAAAGGGGCTCTCTCGTGGGCAACAAACTTTACGTGGGCAATCTGGCCTACAGCGTGCGCGATCAGGATCTGAATGACGCTTTCTCCCAGTACGGTGCCGTGAACTCGGCCAAGGTCATGATGGACCGTGACACTGGCCGTTCCAAGGGTTTCGGTTTTGTCGAAATGGGCTCTGATGCTGAAGCCCAAGCTGCCATCAATGGCCTGAATGGTCAACCCGTGGCTGGCCGTGCAATCGTGGTGAACGAGGCCCGTCCTCGTGAAGAGCGTCCTGCTGGCTTCCGCAGCCCCTACGGTGGCGGCAACGGTGGTGGTGGTGGCGGTGGCTTCGGCGGCGGTCGTCGTGAAGGCGGCGGCGGTGGCTTCGGCGGCGGCCGTCGTGAAGGCGGCGGCGGTGGCTTCGGCGGCGGTCGTCGTGAAGGCGGCGGCGGCTACGGCGGTGGCCGTGGTGACGGCGGCTACGGCGGCGGCTACTGATCCCGTATCAATCTTGCAGATGACGTAGCGGATATCACACTCCGTTACGTCATCAAGCCAGGGAGGCAATGCGTTAATAGCATTGCCTTTTTGTTTTTGGAGGCGCCAAAGGACCATCATGAAAAAGACCTTGTCCCAATTGTTACTGGCTGTGGTGTGCGGCGCAGCCTGCAGCACCACCGCTCAAGCGGCCACCGATGTGGGCGTGAGCGTCACTGTCAATCAACCCGGCTTTTATGGCCGGATTGATGTCGGCAACCAGCCGCCCCCGCCCGTCATCTACGCCCAACCGGTGATCATTGGTCCGCGCCCGGTCTACCCCGTTCGCCCCATTTACCTGCGCGTGCCGCCGGGTCACTATCAAAACTGGGCGCGCTATTGCGGCCGCTACCAAGCCTGCAACCAGCCGGTTTATTTCGTGCGAGACGAACCCCGTTATGACCGGGAACGCGACGACCGGCACGAGCACGATCATGATGATTACGGCGACGACGATGGTCCGGGCCGCGGTCGCGGGCATGGGCATGGGCATGACCACGGTCATGACTGACGGCGTCGTTTCTTTCGATGTCGCTGGGCGCCCACCACGGCATCGAACAGCCACCGTGGCATGAACTTCATCACGGTGGCCACGACGCCCATTTGCCAGGGGATCACGCGCCAGCGAACCCGGGCTTCGATCGCCGCAAAGGCCTTGTCGGCAAAGGTTTCGGGCTCCATCAAAAACGGCATGGGGTAGTCGTTGCCCCGCGTCAGGGGCGTATCGATGTAGCCCGGGGCCAGGGTCACCACGGCCACCCCGTAGGGTTTGAGTTCGCCACGCAAGGTTTCACACAGCTGAACGACGGCCCCTTTGGCGGCGCAATAGCCAGCGTGGCCAGGCAAGCCCCGAACCGATGCGACGCTGGCGACGCCCACCAAAGTGCCTGAACCTCTTTGCTTCATGGGGGCGATGAAGGGCTGGAACGTGGCCGCCAGCCCCATCAGATTGGTGTCGATCAGGTCTTTCAGCACGTCGAGGTCTTCTTCGTGATGCAAGTCGATGCCCACGCTGACCCCGGCATTCGCGATCACCACATCCGGCACCCCCCACTGAGCGATGCAAGCCTGTGCCGCCTGCCTCAATTGCAGGGCATCCCGCACGTCCGCGGCCCTAACCAGACAGCGATCCGATTCAAGCCCGTGGGCATGGGCCCACTCCTGCAGGGCGACCACCCGGCGCGCCACCAAGGCCAAACGCCATCCTGCCCGCGCATACCGCAAGGCCAGGGCCTGCCCAATCCCACTCGACGCCCCGGTGATGAAGACCAGGCGACTCATCACCGACGAGCCGAAGAATCAGCGGGGGCCTGCTGGTACACCCCTGTGACATGGCCCTTGAGTTCGGTCACGCCGCTGAGTTGGTCATAGCGCAAGGCATCGGCGTGAACCCGCGCACTGCTGTTTTCGACGTTGACGGGCTGATCCGATGTCAGCACATGGGCGTGTGAATCGAGACGGAAGATTTCACCCGTCAATCTCACAGGGCCTTGCAGCCCTTTGTCTGCAGCGCTCGCCCCCGACGCTGGCGTGGCCACCACTTTGGCCCCGCCACGAATCACCACCACCTCAGCTTTGCCGTTGGCCTCGCCTTCGCGCGCCACTGCATGCAGGCCTTGGCCCTGGGCATCGCGCGCAGACAGCACCATGTCGTCGATCTGCAGTCGGTCATCAGCGGAATAGTGTCGAATGGACTGCCCATCGATGACCCCAACCAGGTGCCCCTGGGGATCGAAGCGGGCCACCGTGGCGCCGTTGAGCACGTAGTCGGGTCGGGTCGACACTGGAGTCGGCTGGATGGGCCCCGCGTCTTTCGGCGAAGCCTGGATCAGCCACCAGGTGAAGCCCGCCAGACCCGCCGCCAGCAGCATGGGCAGGTTGGCCTGAAACTGGTAGACCGCGCGCTCAAACAGCGTCATGTGCGCCCCGCTTTCGGACCGTCTTGCACGTTGGTGTCCAGGGTTTCCAGGTGCCCGTGCAGCAACGCCTCGTAACGCCCGATAGCCCACAGTAGCAAATCACAGCATTCGCGCGCAAATCCTTGACCGCCGCGCAAGGTGCTGACGTGATCGGCCAGCGCCTTGACCTCGGTGTGGGCGTTGGCCGGCGCCAAGGCCAGGCCTGCCCGCACCAGCAGGGGCAGATCGGGCCAGTCATCACCGGCCACGGCCAACTCATCCCAGCCCACGCCCAGTGAGTCGAGCACAGGCTGCGCCGCGGCCAGTTTGTCATGCGCGCCAAACACGGCGTGGGTCACCCCCAGGTCTTTCAAGCGTCGGCGAACCGCCGGCGAATCCCGACCGGTGATGACGATGGGCGTGATGCCGCCTTGCGCCAGCAACTTCAATCCATGTCCATCGAGGGCATTGAACGCTTTGAGCGTTTCGCCCGCTTCGCTGATGAACAAGGTGCCATCGGTCAGCACGCCGTCCACATCAAAGATGGCTGCCCGAATGCGTGAGGCCTTGGGCCGAATGGCTTCGTCAAAGCGCAAGGAGGCTTGAATCGATCGCATCTCAGATCACCTTGGCGCGCATCAGGTCGTTGGTGTTGACCGCCCCCACCAACACCCCGTTGGCATCCACCACCAGCAAGACGTTGATGCGGTGAGCCTCCATCAAGGACACGGCTTCGGCCGCCAGCACATCGTCGCGAATGGTGCGGGGGCCTGGGGTCATCACCTCGCCAGCCTTGACCGCACGCAGGTCGACCCCGGCCTCGATCTTGCGCCGCAAATCGCCATCGGTGAAGATGCCCAGCACCCGCCCGGCTTCATCGACCACAGCAGCCGCGCCCAAGCCTTTGGCACTCATCTCGCCCATCAACTCGCCAAAGCCGGCTTGTGGAGTCACGCGCGGCACGGCCGGGCCCGAGCGCATCACATCACGCAGATGCGTCAGCAATTTGCGCCCCAAGGACCCACCCGGATGCGAGCGAGCAAAGTCTTCGGCCTTGAACCCGCGCAATTCGAGCAGCGCCACGGCCAGGGCATCACCCAGGGCCATCTGGGCTGTGGTCGAGGCAGTGGGGGCCAGGTTCAGCGGGCAGGCTTCTTGCTCAACCGCACTGTCGAGCACCACATCGGCATGGCGGGCCAGGGCCGAGTTGGCACGGCCCGTCATGGCCAGCAAAGGCACGCCCAAACGCTTGAGCACTGGCAGCAAGGCCGTGAGCTCTTCACTTTCACCGGAGTTGGAAATGGCCAGCACCACATCACCCGGGGTCACCATGCCGAGATCGCCATGGTGGGCTTCGGCCGGGTGCACAAACATGGCCGGGGTGCCGGTGGAAGCCAGGGTGGCGGCAATCTTGCGACCGACATGGCCGCTCTTGCCCATGCCCATCACCACCAGGCGGCCCTTGCAAGTCAGCACGATGCGCACGGCCTGTGCGAAGGCATCCCCGCTGGCGCCGCTCAAGCGCGTTTTCAGACCCAGCAAGGCCTGGGCTTCAATCGCCAGGGCCTGGGTGGCCAGGGCCACGATGCCCTGGCGATCCTGTTCGGGCAGGGGCGTTGTTGTCGTTGCAACCATCTTGTTCAAACCTGTCTCTCAGCCGGGTACGATCTGGGGATTCTAGGGACAACATGGCCACCACGCTCGACCTCACTCTCCTTTACCTGTTTGCTGCCGTGATTGGTGTGGTGGTTTGCCGCTTGCTGCGCCTGCCTGCCATGTTGGGTTACCTGGCCGTGGGGATAGTGATCGGCCCGAATGCCTTGGCGCTGGCCAAGGATTCATCGAGTATCAGCTACCTGGCGGAATTCGGGGTGGTGTTCCTGATGTTCGTGATCGGGCTGGAATTCAATCTGCCCAAACTCAAGAGCATGAAGTCCTTGGTGTTCGGGCTGGGTTTTTCTCAGGTCGGCATCACCATGCTGGCCACGGTGGCAGGGCATTTGGGCTTGGGTTACCTGTTGATGCACCTGGGGCACCCTGGCGGCCTGCTGGGATGGGGCATCGGCTGGCAAAGCGCTGTCGCTCTGGGGGGAGCCCTGGCAATGAGCAGCACCGCCATTGTGGGCAAGCTGATGGCAGAGCGGCTGGAACTGGAATCCGAACACGGGCGCCGTGTCATGGGCATCTTGCTGTTTCAGGATTTGGCTGTGGTGCCTTTGCTGGTGCTGATACCCGCGTTGGGCGACGGCGCCTCAGAGCTGACCCGCAATCTGGCCTACGCAGGCTTGAAAGCGGCCATCTTGTTGACCGTGCTGCTGGCAGGCGGCCAACGCGTGGTCCACATGTGGTTCACGGTCGTCGCCCGGCGCAAGAGCGAAGAGCTCTTCATGCTCAACCTGCTGTTCGTCACCCTGGGGCTGGCCGCCTTGACCGAACACTTCGGCCTGTCGCTGGCACTGGGCGCGTTCATCGCCGGCATGCTGATCGCCGAAACCGAATACAAGCCGCAGGTGGAAACCGACATCCGCCCCTTCCATGACGTGCTGCTGGGATTGTTTTTCATCACCATCGGCATGAAGCTGGATTGGCGCAGCCTGATCGAACAGTGGGAGCTGGTGCTCATGCTGACGACGTTGCCGGTTCTATTCAAGTTCGGCGTCATCACCTCGCTGGCCAAGCTGTTCGGTGCCAGCACTGGGGTGGCCTTGCGCACCGGCTTGTACCTGGCCCAAGCGGGTGAATTCGGCTTTGTGCTGCTGTCGCTGGCGTCAGACAACCAACTGCTGCCAGCACATGTGCAAAGCCCCTTGCTGGCCTCGATGGTGCTGTCGATGCTGGCCACGCCCTTCATCATCATGTACAGCAACCGCATCGTGATGCGGCTGTCGTCCACCGACTGGTTGCTGCAGTCGCTGGCCATGACCAAGATCGCCACCAAGTCCATCAACACCGAAAAGCATGTGCTGATCTGCGGCTATGGTCGCAGCGGCCAGAATCTGGCGCGGTTGCTGACCAAAGAGCGCATCCCCTACATCGCGCTGGATCTGGATCCCGATCGGGTGCACCAGGCCGCCGCCGCAGGTCAGAACGTGGTTTTCGGCGACGCGACCCGCCTGCAAAGTTTGAGTGCTGGGGGCTTGTCACGGGCCTCGGCCGTGGTGGTCACCTACCCCAACACGGCCTCGGCCAAGAAGATCCTGCGGCTGGTGCACAGCCACGCCTCGCAGGTGCCGGTGGTGGTGCGCACCATCGACGACGCCAATCTGGACGAGCTGCAGTCGGCTGGGGCCACCGTCGTGGTGCCGGAAGCCATCGAAGGCTCGCTGATGCTGGCGTCACAAGCGCTGGCCTTGGTGGGGGTGCCGATCCGTCGGGTGTTCCGCCTGGTTCAGGATCAGCGCGCCGCCCGCTATGGCCTGCTGCGCGGCTACTTTCACGGCGCGGATGACGACAGCGTCGACGAGCTGGAGCTGCAGCGCCTGTCATCGGTCACGCTGACACAAGATTCGGCCTGCGTGGGACAAATCATGGGCGACGTGATCCGAGAAGCCGACATGAACATCACCGTCGTCTCGATCCGGCGCGCGTCTGGCGCCGTGATTGACCCCAGCGACGATGTGCCCTTGCAGGAAGGCGACACCCTGGTCCTGTCGGGCCGCCCCCAAGACCTGAGCCGCGCCGCCAGCTTGTTGCTCAAAATTTGAAAAATCGCGCCATCGGGGGACAAGCCCCTAGGCCCGCGGCCGCAATCGTTGCACACTCTGTTACCCAGGAGAGGGAAACCATGCCGAACGCCCGCGCCCAGCATGCGCTGTCAGCGATTGCCAGCCGATTGACCAAGTACATCCTTGGGTGGTCGGTGGCGGTGCTGCTGGCGTCGTTCTGGTTGATCCATGACCGGGTTGACCAACACCGCCACGACGAAATCCAGGCCGGGCAATACCGCCTCAGCAGCCTGCACGAATCACTCAATCTCACCTTCCAGCAGCTCACCGGTCTGTCACGCGCCCTGGGGCGGCAACACGCCATCCTGGACTTCCTCTCCCACATTCACATTGAATGGTCGAGCGCCATGTCCGAATCGGATCGTGCCCTGTTCACCAAGGCACTGAGGGCGCGCGCTGATGTCCGCGAGCTCAGCAACACCCTGCGTGACGCTGCCACCGATTCCCAGGTCGGCCAGATCTACGTGACCGACCCCTACGGCACCGTGCTGGGTGACAGCCTGTTTGAAACCACCTCCAGCACCCTGGGCGCCAACTACCGTACGCGCGCCTATTTCACCCAAGCTATCGAAAACGCGGTCGACCTGCAATTCCGGGTGGGGCGGCAAAGCAAGACGCCTAGCTTTTTTGTCTCGGCCCGCATCGGCGAGCGCAACGAACCTATTGGCATGGTCGTGGTCCGGCAAGACTCCACGGCCATGAACCGCCTGATGGGCGACACCAGCCGACAGCTCTACGTCACCGATCCCAATGGCGTGGTGTTGATGAGCAACGTCGGCACCGACATGCTGCACCGGATCGTTTTGCCAACCTCGTCACCCGTCGATGACAACACCCTGAGCAACTTATACCAACAGGTGCCCAAAACGCTCAACTGGTCCACCAACAGCACCGAGGTCCGGGGACGCTCTTATGTGACGATTGACAAAGATGGTCAACGCTACCTCGCCTTGTCCTCGGCCTTGGACTATGGCCATCTCACCCTGTGGACCCTGATCCCCCTGAGTGACGAAAATGACCTCATCCTCGGCTGGGTCAGCGGCATGACCTTGGTCTTGTTCATCGGCTATGCATTTCTGGTCTTCAGAACGCAGCGCGCCCAGCGCATCGAAGCCCTCACCACCGCCCGGCAGGAGCTGGAGAACATGACGCGGGCCCTGCCGCTGACCATCTTCCGCTACGACCAGCCGGTGCGTGGCACGGGCCGGTTTTCCTTCCTGGGTGGTGGCGTGGCCGATCGATTCGGGGTGACCGCCGACACGCTGCAAGAAGACCCCACCCTGCCCTGGCGGTTGGCCAAGCTGGACCTGTTAGAGCCCCCCACGGCGCCGATTGAATTTGTCGTCGATTCGAACGGCAGCCCTCGCTGGATCCGGTGTGAAAGCCAGGTCACCACCCACCCCGACGGCAGCCGAACCTTCAATGGCTTCTGGGAAGACATCACCGAGCGCAAACACCTGCACTCGCAACTGGAGGTCGTGTTCAACAACGCGCCCCTGGGCTTCATCTATTACAACGACAACCTGGAAGTGGTGCGGTGCAACCAGGCCGCCCTGACCCTGTTCGGCGCCAGTGACACACAGGCCTTGCAGGGGCTGCAACCCCATCGCCCCCCCATGAGCCCAGTCATGGACGAAACCACCTTGACGGCGATGCGCTCCTCCTTCGTTGAAAAACTGCAGCACGGTGAGGTTGCCCGTTTCGAGTGGCGCTACACCCGACTGGATGGCACCCCGTTTGACGCCGATGTTGTGGCCATGCCTTTGATGATTGACGGGAAGCACATGGAATGCGCGATCCTGCAAGACATCACCGCGCGCAAGCAAGCCGAAGCCGCCGCCGAAGAGGCCGCACTGGCCAAGTCACGCTTCCTGGCCAACATGAGCCATGAAATCCGCACGCCCATGAACGCCGTGCTGGGCATGACCCACCTGGCCCTGATGGACGAACTGCCGGAGCGCGCTCGCAACTACGTGGACAAAGCCCACCGAGCCGCCAGCAACCTGCTGCAAATCCTCAACGACGTGCTCGATGTCTCGAAGATCGAATCCGGCAAGCTGGAGCTGGAGCGCACCGACTTCCAGCTCGAAACCGTCATCAGCCACATAGTCGACGTGCTAGGGGTCAAAGCCGAAGAAAAAGGCCTGGAACTCCTGTTTACCGCCCCACCCGACATCCCCACCTCACTCATTGGCGATCCCACCCGCCTGGGCCAGATCCTGATCAATCTGAGCAACAACGCCATCAAGTTCACCAGCCAGGGCGAAATCATCATCGGCTGCGAAGTGCAACGCCTGGAGCCTGACTTCGTCACCCTGCACTTCTGGGTCAAGGACACCGGCATCGGGATGAACACCGAGCAACTCGACCGGGTCTTCCAGCCCTTCATGCAAGGAGACAGCTCCACCACCCGCCAATTTGGTGGCACCGGCCTGGGCCTGACCATCTCACGCCAGCTGACCGAACTGATGGAAGGCCGTATCTGGGTGGGCAGCCAACCCAACCATGGCTCCACCTTCCACTTCACGGCCCGCTTCGGCCTGCAAACCGAACCCATTAACCGCCGCGCGCTGCTGGCCAACGAACTCAAAGACAAACACGCCTTGCTGGTAGATGACAACCCAGCGGCCCGCGACGTACTAGGCGAAATGATCCGCCGCCTCGGCCTGAGTGTCGATGTCGCCAACGGCGGCGAGCAAGCCTTGGCACTGATGGACCAAGCGTTCAAATCCGGTCAACCGCACCACATCCTGCTCACCGACTGGAAGATGCCCGGCATGGACGGCATCGACCTCGCCAAACGAGCGCTCGACATCCCGCCCGAGCACCGCCCCTGCGTGCTGCTGGTCACCGCCTTTGCTCGCGATGAAGCCATCAAAGCCGCCCAGGGGGTCGGCCTGGCGGGCGTGTTGACCAAGCCGGTGACCCCCTCCACCCTGCTCGACACCCTGGCCCACGCCCTGGGCAAAGAAATCACCCCGGCACCGGCGATCCGCAGCATCAGCAAATTTCTGCAGACGGCGCAGCGACAACTAGCTGGCGGGCGCGTGCTCTTGGTCGAAGACCAGCCGCTCAACCAAGAGCTGGCCTGCGATCTGCTGGAGCGTGCTGGCCTGAGCGTGGTCACGGCCCTCAACGGCCAGGAAGCGCTCGACAAGCTGCGCCGCGAAGGCCCTTTTGACGGCGTGCTGATGGACTGCCAGATGCCCGTCATGGACGGCTACACCGCGGCCCAGCGCATCCGCGCCGAGCAGGCCTGGGCCACCCTGCCCATCATCGCGATGACCGCCAGCGCCATGGCCTCTGACCGCGAGCGCGTGCTCCAATCGGGCATGAACGACCACATCACCAAGCCGCTCGATCTGAACCAGATGTTCACCATCATGGCGCGCTGGATCGTGCCGGCCAAGCCCGCCATGGGTCACGAATCGACCGAAGCGCGGCGGCCCGCCATGCCCTTGACCTCGGCGCTCGACACCGTCGATGGGCTCGCCCGCTGCATGGGCAACCTCGATTTGTATCGCCGCCTGGTCAAAGGCTTTGCCAAAACCCAGAAAGACTTTGCCGAGCGCTTTGCCGCCGTTGAACAAGACGCCGAACAAGCCATCCAGATCACCCACACCCTCAAGGGACTGGCAGGCAACATTGGCGCCCGCGCCCTCTTGGCGGCGGCCAACGAACTGGAACAGGCTTTGCACAACGGCCTGGATCACCAGGCAGCGCTCACGCTCACGCTGGATGAGTTGCCCCGGGTGCTGACCGACATCGCCCAGCTGCAACAAGCCGAAACCCAAGCTAGCGACTCAGCCCAGGAACTGGCACGCAACCCTCGTCTGCAAGCCTACTGGGATCAACTGACCGAGCTGATTGCCGGCAGCGAAGCCCAAGCCAGCGATGTGCTGCAAGAGGCCCTGCATGAATGGCCTGAGCTGCACCAGGTGCCAGCCGTGCAACAACTCAAGAAAGCGCTCGATCAGTACGACTTCGATGTGGCCGCGGTGGCCCTCAGCGAGCTCACATCGGCGTAGCGTCGGTCATCGCTCCGCGATCATCTGAATACAGATCCATCACCTTCAGGATCTCGAACTGCTGCTGCAAGAAGCAATCCAGCAGATGCGGATCGAAATGCTTGCCGCGGTCTTCGGTCATGATGGCCAGTGCCTGAGACACCGGTATCGGCTCTTTGTAGGGGCGTCGGTTCACCAAGGCGTCGAACACATCGGCAATGGCCACGATGCGGCCAAACATGGGGATCTGTTCGCCTTTGAGGCCTTGCGGGTAGCCTGAACCATCCCAGCGTTCATGGTGCGTCAAGGCAATGGTGCGGGCCGTGGCCAGCAACTCATTGTCATGCTTGCCAATGATGTCAGCCCCGATCTGCGGATGGGTGCGAATCACCTGGCGCTCTTCATCCGTCAGGGGCCCGGGCTTGAGCAGGATCTGATCGGGGATCCCAATCTTGCCCACATCGTGCATGGCCGCCGTCTGAAACAACAACTGCAAGGCCTCTGGCCCCAAACCGGCCTGCTGGCCGATCAGGCGAGCCACATGGCTCATGCGGATCACGTGGTTGCCGGTTTCGTTGTCCTTGTATTCGGCCGCACGACCCAGGCGCCGGATGATCTGCTGGCGCGTGGCCACTAGTTCACTGGTGCGTTGCGCCACCATGCGCTCCAGCTCACGGGTCTGGTCATACAAGGCCAAGTGCGTGCGCACCCGCGCCTGCACCAGCGGTGGGCTGATGGGCTTGGTGATGTAGTCCACCGCCCCGATCGCCAGGCCCAGGCTTTCGTCTTCGATGGTCGACATCGCCGTCACGAAAATGATCGGGATGCGGCGGCGGTCCGGATTGGCCTTGATGCGCCGGCACACCTCGTGCCCGCTGAGGTCGGGCATCATGATGTCCAGCAAGATCAAATCAGGCGGCTCATCCGAATAGGCGATCTGCAAGGCCTTTTCGCCTGAAGTGGCCACCTTGATGCGGTACTCACTGCCCAACACGCGAGACAAGAGCTCGATGTTCTGAGGGGAGTCATCGGCCACCAGAATGGTCGCCCTGCGCAGACCGCTGGTGGCACTCATGTCAAGCCGACGGGATGTGGCGCATCATGTTGGCGCGCATCCGCACGGCCATCACGGCGCCGGCTGCGCGCACCACTTCCACGGCCACCGAGGGCACACGTGCGGCCAGTTCTTCAAAACGAGGCAGGCGCAAGGCAAACACCACGCAAGGGGTCATGGCTTCGACGTTGGCGGTGCGGGGGCCATCGGCAAACATGCCCGGCTCACCGATCATCGCGCCCGGACGCAAGATGGCAATCCGCGACGCACCAGGCGCCAGGCCTGTCACGAACACCTGCAAGGAACCCTGCCCCAGAAAGTAGACCGTGCGGTCATGGTCGCCCTGTTTGACCAACAGATCGCCCGAGCGCAGCTCGTGCCGCGTCAGGTACTGGCCAAACGTGCGCCACTGCTGAGGATCCAGCCGGGGCCGGAAAGCGTCCTCTGTGTTCAGCGTCTGAATCGCCTGAATCAGCTCGGTTACCTGCATCTTTGCCTCAAATGTCGCGCGCGAGCGCGCAAGCTAGTCAATTTAATCGATCCCCATCGCGGCGCGATCAACGTGTTGCGTAGAGGCTATTTGCCAATACAAAACCGCGTAAAGATCTCGCCCAATAAATCATCGGGGGTGAATGCACCCGTGATGGTTCCCAGTGCATTGTGCGCCAGACGCAATTCTTCTGCCATCAGGTCCAACGCGCCATCGGCCAACGCCGCGTGATTTTGTGCGGCATGAACATGTTCACGCGCCTGCCGCAAAGATTGCACATGCCGCTGCCGGGCAATGAAAACCCCTTCCTGCGTGGCCTGCCAACCGGCCAGCTGCAACAGGGTTTGGCGCAGCTCATGCAAGCCTTCTCCTGTTTTCGCGGACAAGGTCAGGGCACGGGCCTCGGGGTCGGCCGGCGTCGGCATCGCGACGGCATCGGGCGCATCCACCTTGTTGTAGACGTGGATCACGGGCACATGCCGCGGCAAGCGCCGCTCGATTTCACCATCCGCTTGGGCATAGATCGGATCGACCAAGCGCGTCAGGTCATGCAGAAACAGCACCGCGTCGGCGCCTTCGATGGCTTCCCAGCTGCGCGCCATGCCAATGCGCTCGACCTCGTCGGTGGCTTCGTGGTCGGCCCGCAAGCCGGCCGTGTCGATCACATGCAAGGGCACGCCTTCGATCTGGATCGTTTCGCTCACTTTGTCGCGGGTGGTGCCCGCGATCGGCGTGACGATGGCCAGTTCGGCTCCGGCCAGGGCATTGAGCAAAGAGCTCTTGCCCGCATTGGGCTGGCCTGCCAGCACCACCTGCAGGCCTTCACGCAGCAAGGCGCCTTGTCGGGCCTGAACCAGCACCTTGTCCAGTTGCGCCGCAATGCGCTCCAGCTTGCCGCGCGCATCGGCCTTTTCCAGAAAATCAATTTCTTCTTCCGGAAAGTCCAGCGTCGCCTCCACCAGCATGCGCAGATTGATCATGCGCTCGCGCAGGTCTTCGATCTCTTTGGAAAACACGCCGCCCAGCGAGCGGCTGGCCGAGCGAGCCGCCGCCTCGGTGCTGGCGTCGATCAGGTCGGCAATCGCTTCGGCCTGGGCCAGGTCAATCTTGTCGTTCAAGAACGCCCTTTGGGTGAACTCGCCCGGTTCGGCCAAGCGCAAGCCGCTCAACCGGGCGTGCCCCGTTTCGGGATCGGTCTCGGCCGCCGCCTCCAGGCAGCGGGCCAGCAGCAGTTGCATCACCACCGGGCCGCCGTGGCCCTGCAGCTCCAGCACGTCTTCGCCGGTGTAGCTGTGCGGCCCCGGAAAGTACAGGGCCAGCCCATGGTCAAGCGCTTCCCCGTGCGCGTCTTTGAACGGCCCATACACGGCCTGACGCGGCGGCAACCCTCGGCCCAGCAAGGCCTGGATCAACGACCCCAAGCCCTTGCCTGACACCCGCACGATGCCCACCGCCCCACGGCCAGAAGCCGTGGCAATCGCCACGATGGGCTGAGCCCGCTCATTCCAAGACATTCCAATCACCTTCACACATCGACCACGTCGCTGGCCGAATTGTCATCTGCCTTGAGCCGTGCAGCACTTGATTCGTCGGCCCAGGGTCACAGGTCATTCATGGTTAACCCTTAAATTGGCATTCAACTTGCAACTGAACGGCAGACCCTTTCGTCTTGCACAAAAACCGGGAGAAGCACCATGGCCCACTCACTCAATGACCTGATCCTGATCAGCCAGCCCAATGGCGACCTGCCTCTGTGGCCCCTTTTGTGTGCATCGCTGCTGGTCGCGGTGATGATCCTGCGCCGCCGCCGGGCAGACTGAATGCCCACTCCATGAAAAAAGCCGCCTGATTCACACCAGGCGGCTTTTGCTTGTCAGCAAGACGGGCTTACTTGGTCACACCCAGCTGTTTGTTGATCACCCACTGTTGGGCAATCGACAACAGGTTGTTGGTCAACCAGTACAGCACCAGGCCTGCGGGGAAGAAGAAGAACATCACGCTGAACAGCAGCGGCATGATCCACATCATCTTGGCCTGAACAGGATCCGGTGGCGTGGGGTTCAACCACGTCTGCAACAAGGTGGAACCGGTCATCAACGCGGGAAGCACATAGAACGGATCCTTCACCGACAAGTCGGTGATCCACCCAATCCAGGGCGCGTTGCGGATCTCGACCGACGACGACAGCACCGAGTACAGCGCGATGAACACCGGAATCTGGATCAGGATGGGCAAGCAGCCGCCAATCGGGTTGACCTTTTCTTCGCGGTAGATCTTCAGCATCTCCTGCTGCATCTTCTGCGGGTCATCCTTCAGGTTCTCGCGCAGGGTCTGAATGCGGGGGTTCAGGGCCTTCATCTTCGCCATCGAACGATAGGCGCTGGCGTTCAGCCAGAAGAAGGCCGCCTTCAGCAACACCACCAGCGACACGATCGCCCAGCCCCAGTTGCCGATCAAGCCATGCAGCTTGTCGAGCAGCCAGAACAGAGGCGCCGCCATGATGTGCGTCCAGCCATAGTCTTTCACGTACTCCAGGCCAGGGGCCAGGGCACGCAGCTTGTTTTCTTCCTGCGGGCCGACGAACAAGGTGGCATCGAAGGTTTTGCTCTGGCCGGCGGCGATCTCACCCAGGTTGAACAACATGCCGGTGGCGTACAGATCGGTGGCGAGCTTCTTGGCAAAGAACTCACGCGGGATCGGGTCGTTTTGCAACCAGGCCGAGGCGAAGTGATGCTGCACCATCGCCACCCAGCCGTTGTTGTCGGTCTTCTCGAAATCGGCCTTGCCTTCGTCCAGATGCTTGAAATCCAACTTCTGGTACTTGCCCTTGGAGTTGAACACCGCCATGCCGGTGTACGACACGGGGCCACCCATGAAGGCCGGACCATGCGGGCCAGCGGGCTTGCTGCCGTCGCGCTCGATCTGCACATACAACTCAGGCTTGATCGCCTGGGCCGAAGCGTTCACCACCTCATCCTTGACATCAATGGCATAGTTGTCGCGCTTGAAGGTGTAGGTCTTGACAAGCTTGACCCCGTTGACCGGCAGCGACTCCAGCTTCACCACCAGCTCATTGGCGCCTTCGGCCAGGGTGCGATCCTTGGTCAGCACCACGAAGGGTGTGGTGTGATTGGGCAAGGCCTGGCCCGCCGACTGGCCAATCAGACCCGTCTCGGCCACATAGGTATGGGTGGCGGTCTTGTCCAGCACCACCATGTGCTGGGTGGTGTCTTCCTGAGACATTTCCTTGAGCAGCTCCACCTTGACCAAGCTGCCGCCATGCGAATCGATGGTGGCCTTGACCACGTCGGTCGTGATGGTCACCAGTTCGTGGGGCGCTTCCACAGCGGCCGAGGCAGCTACCGCAGCGGCAGCCGCGGCTGGTGTACCAGGCAAAGCCGAGGCCGCAGCAGGCACAGTGTTGGCGCTGGCGGCCGAAGCGGGACCCTGGGCCACTGCCGCGGGCGCCGGTGCAAACAGAGACGGCTGTCCGGTGTGGCGCAACCAACCATCCCACAACATCAGCAGCGAGAGGGCGAACACCGACCACAGCAAGGTGCGACGCAAATCGTTCATGAGCGAGGTGAATCCGACGAGGGTTTAGAAAAAGAAAACAGGCGCGGGGCTTGTTCAGGCACGGGATCATGCCCTCCTGCACAAGCCGGGTGACACCGAAGCAAACGACGGGCCGCCAGATACGAGCCCGCAGCCGGACCGTGGCGCTCCAACGCCTGCAAAGCGTATTGAGAACAAGTGGGCGTGAACCGACAGGCCGACCCCAGCCATGGGCTGAGAAAAAACCGGTATCCACGGACCAAACCCATCAGCACCGCGTTGACGGCACGAGACAGCCAGCCTACCACGGCCTTCATCATGATTGCCCCTTTCGCGTGATCAGACGCGACCATAGTTCATCCAGTTCCTGGCGAACAGCGGCACTGAGGGCATCAGAGGCGGCAGAAGGGAATTGCTGTTGATCGAAAGGGGCCCGCAAGCGCAAGACCCAGCCTGACACGTCCATGCCAAAGCGCCCCGAAGCCATGACAGCCGGGGCGTGACGACGCAAGGCTTCGCGAGCCTGATGCCTCAACAGGGATCGGGTCACCGAACGACGAGCCAGACGCTTGGGAAACACCACCCCGAATCGCCAGTCATCCACAGGGACGTCGACGCCTGTAGCGGCGTCTGTTGACAACTCAGGGTCTGCAGCCGATTGAGCAGGGGCAAGAGCCCCTTGGCGCAGCAAGGTATGCAACACGAAATGATTCGTGCGAGCCACTGGGCGCGTTGCCAAGGCCTGTTGAAAGTCAGACGCTTTCAGGCTAGGGCGGCGCACAGCAGGCAACAAAAGAGACTAAGCAGGGGCCGTGACAGACGGGCCCCGGTCACAACTGGTCAGGCCGAAACGGCGCCGATTACAGAGCGATGCGCTTGCGGCCCTTGGCGCGACGAGCGTTGATCACCTTGCGGCCGCCCTTGGTCTTCATGCGAACCAGGAAACCGTGAGTACGGGCGCGACGGGTCTTGGAAGGTTGGTAAGTGCGTTTCATGATGATCCTTCATCTTGTGATGTCACCCCGCGATGCAATTGCCGTGGGGCCTCATTCCGGCAAATACAAACCGGACGAACCCGCGATTACACCAAACTTTTGGCCATTGGTCAACGGGCCCATCCATTACAGGCTTGCCCTGTCAGAAAATCCGCCTGCAAAAATCTGTGGATAACCTGTTCCCAACCCTCCGATCGGGGCTTAGAATTCGCCCCCCAGCCCAGCACTTGTTCACAACATGAGCGCCGCCGAAATACCTGTCAATCCGATGTCCGACATCAGCACCCTCTGGCCGCGCGCGCTCGAACAACTGGTCACCGAATTGCCCGAACAGCAGTTCAACACCTGGATTCGTCCGCTGCCTGCGGCCGAGGTTTCGGTACAGGACGGGGTCACCGTGGTGGTGGTTCGCGTACCCAACCGATTCATCCTGGATTGGGTCCGTACCCAGTACAGCGCCCGTCTGGAAGCACTGCTCACCGAATTGAACGGCACGGCCATCCGGCTGGATCTTGGCTTGGCGGTTCGGCCCGCTGCTGCAGCTCGCCCCGGCGTGGTCATGCCCACGCGTGCCTTGCCGCCCAACTCGCAAGCGGCGCAAGCCGTGCACGCAGCACAAGCGGCAGGTCAGTTCCAGGGCAACCACTTATCCACAGGCGGTGGCGCTCTCCCCTCAGCCATATCCACTCGGGGCCACCCTCAAGTCATGGGGCTCAACCCCGCATTGACCTTTGACACCCTGGTCCCAGGCCGTGCCAACCAGATGGCACGCACCGCCGCGCTGCATGTGGCCGGTGCGCCGGGCCAGATGTACAACCCGCTGTTCATCTACGGGGGCGTGGGCCTGGGTAAGACGCACTTGATGAATGCCGTGGGCAATGCCCTGCTGGCTGACAAGCCCGATGCGCGCATCTTGTACCTGCATGCCGAGCAGTTCATCAGCGACGTGGTCAAGAACTACCAACGCAAGACTTTTGATGAGCTGAAAGCCAAGTACCACCAGCTTGATCTGCTGCTGATCGATGACGTGCAGTTCTTCGCCGGCAAAGATCGCACGCAGGAAGAGTTCTTCAACGCCTTCGAAGCCTTGCTGGCCAAGAAGGCCCACATCATCATGACCAGCGACACCTATCCCAAGGGCCTGGTCAACATCGATGAGCGCCTCACCTCGCGCTTTGACGCCGGCCTCACCGTCGCCATTGAGCCACCTGAGCTCGAAATGCGCGTCGCCATCCTGATCAAGAAGGCCGCGCAAGAAGGCATCGACATGCCCGAAGACGTCGCCTTCTTCGTGGCCAAGAACGTGCGCGCCAACGTGCGTGAACTCGAAGGCGCCCTGCGCAAGGTACTGGCCTTTGCCAAGTTCAGCCACAAAGAAATCACCATCGGCCTGGCCCGCGAGGCCCTCAAAGATCTGCTGTCCATCCAGAACCGCCAGATCTCGGTCGAGAACATTCAAAAGACGGTGGCCGATTTCTACAAGATCAAAGTGGCCGATATGTACAGCAAGAAGCGCCCGGCTTCAATTGCGCGTCCACGTCAGATCGCCATGTACCTGGCCAAAGAGCTGACGCAAAAGAGCCTGCCTGAAATCGGCGAACTGTTTGGGGGCCGTGACCACACCACCGTGCTGCATGCTTGCCGCAAGATCGCCAGCGACCGCAGCAAAGACACCGAACTGAATCAACAGTTGCACGTGTTAGAGCAGACCCTGAAGGGCTGATGCCGGGTTCCCATCTATTTTTAGGTTACAACCACAGACGGTGGCAACGCGTCAAGCCAACAGGTCTGTGGATAAAAAAAGGACAAACACCCGGTTGTCCACAGGCTGAATGAGATTGGCAAAGTTGTTGTCTGTTGTCCCCAAAACGATACCGAGTGGCATCCACAGGCTTGTCCCAGGCCTAAATCGTTGATGGAACAAGAGAAAATAACGTTGTGCACAGAAAAAGTCGCCCTCTACTACGACGACCAATTTGAAAGAATGAAATGATTGTGTTGAAAGCAGCTCAGGAAAAAGTTCTATCCGCCCTGCAATCGGTCGGTGGGATTGTTGAACGCCGTCACACGCTGCCCATCCTGGCCAATGTCCTGATCCGCAAGTCAGGCGCCAACGTTGAACTGACCACCAGCGATCTGGAGATCCAGGTTCGCACCAGTGCCGAACTGGATGGTGATGAAGGCGACTACGCTATCACCGTGGGCACCAAAAAGCTGATGGACATCCTCAAGAGCCTGCCCAGCGATCAAATCGTCTCGCTCACAGCCAATCAGTCCAAGTTGACCCTGCAAGGCGGCAAAAGCCGTTTCACGCTGCAAAGCCTGCCTGCTGAAGATTTCCCCCTGGTTCAAGAAGCCGCTGACTTCGGGCCCGCCTTCAGCGTGCCGCAAAAAACGCTGAAGAACCTGATCAGCCAGGTGCACTTCGCCATGGCGGTGCACGACATTCGCTACTACCTCAACGGCATCCTGTTCGTCGCTGAAGGCAACAGCCTGACCCTGGTGGCCACCGACGGCCACCGTCTGGCGCTGGCCCAAGCCAACCTCGAAGTCGATATGCCCAAGCAGGAAGTCATCCTGCCGCGCAAAACGGTGCTGGAGCTGCAACGCCTGCTGAAGGACGATGCCAAGGGTGGCAGTGGTGACGAAGCTCAGCAGATGATCGAAATGCGCTTTGCCGGCAACCAGGCCAAGTTCAATTTCGGGGGTCTGGAATTCGTGACCAAGCTGGTCGAGGGCAAGTTTCCCGACTACAACCGCGTCATCCCCAAGAACCACAAGCACCACATCACCATCGGCCGCACCACCCTGCTGGCCAGCTTGCAGCGCGCCGCCATCCTGACCAGTGAAAAGTTCAAAGGCGTGCGCCTGAACTTCGCCCCGGGCGTGCTGGGCATTGCCTCGAGCAACGCCGAGCAGGAAGAGGCCAAGGAAGAACTCGAAATCGACTACAACGGCGACAGCTTCGAGATCGGGTTTAACGTGGGATATTTGATGGACGTGCTGGCCAACATGAGCCAGGACATGGTCACCGTCTCCCTGCAAGACGCCAACAGCTCGGCCTTGATCACCAACCCTGAGTTCGAAGGCTTCAAGTACGTGGTGATGCCAATGCGCATCTGACCGCGTTGCTTCCCTGGGACACCTGAGGAAACAGGCTAAAATCGCAGAGCCCTGACGACCGCGTCGGGGCTCTTTTTTCATTCCAGGGCCCATCAATGAGCGACGTGACGCCAAATCCTGACCAGCAACCTGCAGCCGCGGCCGACACCGGCTATGGCGAAGGCAGCATCCAGATCCTGGAGGGTCTGGAAGCGGTTCGCAAGCGTCCGGGCATGTACATCGGCGACACGTCTGACGGCACCGGTCTGCACCACCTCGTGTTCGAAGTGGTCGACAACTCCATTGACGAAGCCCTGGCGGGCCATTGCGACGACATCGTCGTCACCATCCACACCGACAACTCGATCAGCGTGGTCGACAACGGCCGTGGCATCCCCACCGGCGTGAAGATGGACGACAAGCACGAGCCCAAGCGCTCGGCGGCTGAAATCGCTTTGACTGAACTGCACGCGGGTGGCAAGTTCAACCAGAACAGCTACAAGGTGTCGGGTGGTTTGCACGGCGTGGGGGTGTCCTGCGTGAATGGCCTGTCGAAGTGGTTGCGGCTGACCGTGCGCCGTGACGGCAAGGTCCACCAGATCGATTTCAAACAGGGCGTGCCGCAAGACCGCATCATCGAAGTGCGTGACGGCGTCGAAACCAGCCCCATGCGCATCACCGGTGACACCGACAAGCGCGGCACCGAAGTGCACTTTCTGCCCGATACCGAGATCTTCAAAGAGAACAACGAGTATCACTACGACATCCTGGCCAAGCGCCTGCGTGAACTCAGCTTCTTGAACAATGGCGTCAAGATCCGCCTGATCGATGAACGCAACAACAAAGAAGACAACTTCGCCTACGCCGGTGGCGTCAAAGGCTTTGTCGAGTTCGTCAACAAAGGCAAACGCACGCTGCACCCCAACATCTTCCATGCCATGGGTGACAAGATGTCGGACCAAGGCACCAACATCGGTGTCGAAGTGGCCATGCAGTGGAATGAGAGCTTCAACGAGTCCGTTCTCTGCTTCACGAACAACATTCCGCAGCGCGACGGCGGCACCCACTTGACCGGCCTGCGCGCGGCCATGACCCGCGTCATCAACAAGTACATCGAAGACAACGAACTGGCCAAGAAAGCCAAGGTCGATGTCACGGGTGACGACATGCGTGAAGGCCTGGCTTGCGTGGTGTCGGTGAAGGTGCCTGAGCCCAAGTTCAGCAGCCAGACCAAAGACAAGCTGGTGTCGTCGGAAGTGCGTGCGCCGGTGGAAGACATCGTCTCGCGCCTGTTGACCGACTGGTTGTTGGAGAACCCCTCAGACGCCAAGATCATCTGCGGCAAGATTGTGGATGCGGCCCGCGCCCGTGAAGCCGCGCGCAAGGCCCGCGAAATGACCCGCCGCAAAGGCGTGCTCGACGGCATGGGCCTGCCGGGCAAACTGGCCGATTGCCAGGAAAAAGACCCCGCGCTGTGCGAAATCTACATCGTGGAGGGTGACTCCGCCGGTGGCTCTGCCAAGCAAGGTCGCGACCGTAAGTTCCAGGCCATCCTGCCCCTGCGCGGCAAGATCTTGAACGTTGAAAAAGCCCGCTACGAAAAGCTGCTGACCAGCAATGAAATCATCACGCTGATCACTGCTTTGGGCACGGGCATCGGCAAAGCCGGCGGCACCGACGACTTCAACCCCGACAAGCTGCGCTACCACCGCATCATCATCATGACTGACGCGGACGTGGACGGCGCCCACATTCGTACCCTGCTGCTGACCTTCTTCTTCCGCCAGATGCCTGAGCTGGTTGAGCGCGGTCACATCTACATTGCCCAGCCGCCTTTGTACAAGGTCAAGCACGGCAAGCAAGAGCAGTATTTGAAAGATGCTCATGCGCTGGATGACTACCTGACCCGCGTAGCTCTGGATGGCGCCGTGGTGGAGCCAGGGCAAGGCAAACCTGCCATCACAGGTGAAGCGTTGCAAGAACTGGCCAAGGCCTACGTGACCGCCAACAGCGTGGTTGAACGCCTGGGCAACTGGATGGACATCGAAGCCCTACGTGCGATTGCCAACGGCCTGACCTTGAACCTCGACAGCTTGGCAGATGCCGAAGCCAGCGCCACCGCCTTGAAGGGTGCGCTGCACAACGCCGAAGTCACGGCCGAGTTCGATGCCCGCACTGACAAGCACATCCTGCGCATCAGCCGCATCTTCCACGGCAACACCAAGTACAGCATCATCACGCCTGACTTTGTGCATGGTGCCGACTACGAAGCCCTGGCCAAAGCCGGTGTCACCTTCAAGGGCCTGCTGAGCGAAGACGCCGTGGTGCGCCGTGGCGAAGGCGACAAAGCCAAGGAAGCCAAGGTGGACGACTTCCGCGCTGCCATGGCCTGGTTGATGACCCAAGCTGAAAACAGCGTGGGTCGCCAACGCTATAAGGGTCTGGGTGAAATGAATCCTTCCCAGTTGTGGGAAACCACCATGGACCCCACCGTACGCCGCCTGCTGCGTGTGCAGATTGAAGACGCCATCGAGGCCGATCGCGTGTTCACGATGCTGATGGGCGATGAAGTCGAGCCGCGTCGGGATTTCATTGAGAGCAACGCTTTGCGCGCGGCGAATATTGACGCGTGATTTTGTACGCCTTCCCAGGCGGCAAAGAAGAGGTGTGTCCAAGGTTGGTGCCCGCCTCGTCCCATTTGCATTCCCGCGCATAGGACGGCGAACGAATCTTGCAGCTTGTAGCCGACGGGCTGATCGAGCTTCAATGACAGAAGTACCCGAAGCACACCTCGCGGTCCCCAGAAGCTTTCTTCAAGCCCGGGTTGAAACCAGCTCGCCACAGACGGTGTCGTGTCAGTCCAAGCAAAGAGGTCAGTAGCAAAACCCTGGAGGCGTCGCTGATTGGGCAGAAGTATCCTCCCCTGACCTTCTTCCAACCATGCTCGACCATGAGCTTCACAGTCATTTCGTTTTCAATGGTGTGAGCGGCATGTTCGTCAGGTACTTCGTGCTCGTGCTGAAAGAGCACATTTACGGGTGAATGCGGCTTGGTCCATGCTGCACTTGCCTTCGTGGTGCTGGCGGGCTCGGCGAACAACGTTTAGAGATGCCCACGTAATAGCGCCCACCGGCCAATTCGAGGACGTAGAACCAGTTCTTCATTGCGCTTCAGGCCAGGACTCTTGATCTACGCATAGGCCTGATTGCCGCAGTGCGGGCAGCAACACTGCATCGGCATAGGCACACCCGGTGATGCCAGGATCAGTCTGTCCTTCCTTGCCTGCGGACTCTGGGCGGTGCCCCCTTGAGGTCTGCAACAATGACAACAGCGCCTCATACCCAGGACGCCATGCACCACAGTGAGGAATGCTCTGACGGAGGTGCGCGAGGATCTGCATGCCTGCGGAGTCGAGGTCGCCATAGAAGCTGACGACGGTGGATTCCTGCGCCACGCCATCGCGTATATACAGCCAATCTTTGAACGCGAGACGATCTGCCTCGATTGTTGAATCTCTCCAGTAGAGAGCACTGCCCTGTGGCGTGCGCAAACGCTTTGCAGCGCCTTTGAATCCCGACGCGTAAACCAGCGCGGACTTGGCCCATTCAGACTGGCGCCTGTCTGCCATGGATTCGAATGTCACCAGGTTTTCGATGAACAGTACGGTGGCCGCTGGTTGATGCCGGGCCCAATCTGATGGCAGGCTCACCAGCAGTTGAATGGGGGCTTCCAGGAACTGTCCCTCACGAGCACCCAGCAATCGCAGCATTTCTTCGCGGCTGTCCAGAACCTTGCTGTGGCCGTTGAAGTGTTTCGCAGACAGTTGCCGGACATACCCAGATTGCTCCGAGCGACATGCCACTGCCAGGAGATTGAGCGTGCGAGCACACTCGACGTGATCCATGCCTTGAAACCATGGCAAAGGATTGCGCCGCAGGTAGTCCAGCAAGGCCGGGGCATCGGGCACGTCCAGCACACCTGGTGCTTTGAGCTGCTGAACCAACCCTCGGCTCCACTTGGGCCCCTCTGGCAGGTGGCCCGACCACAAGGCCAAGGCATCGGCATCCCGGAGCTCCAGCGTCGGGTCTTGGTCCGCCAGCGTCTGAAAGGCCTGGGGCGTCTTGGTCCGCAGCGAGACCCAGCCCGTTTGCACCAGGGATTGCAAGAGCGCAGCGATGCTGGCCAGCGCATC
>JAGWLR010000096.1 GCA_028864885.1 Burkholderiales bacterium
CCCATCACACCCACGCTCTTGACCGGCAGGAACACGGTGAAAGCCTGCGAGGTCAGGTCGTACCAGCTCTTGCCGGTGGCGGGGTCGATGGTGTTGCGCAGCTCTTCGATGAAGATGGCATCGGCGCGACGCAGCAGGTCTGCATATTCCTTCTTGACCTCGCCCAGAATGCGTACCCCCAGACCAGGGCCTGGGAAGGGATGGCGATAGACCATCTCGGGCGGCAGGCCCAAAGCCACGCCCAGCTCGCGTACTTCGTCCTTGAACAACTCGCGCAGCGGCTCCAGCAGCTTCAGACCAAGCTGTTCAGGCAATCCACCCACGTTGTGGTGACTCTTGATGGTGGTGGCCTTCTTGGTCTTGGTACCGCCGGATTCCACCACGTCAGGGTAAATGGTGCCTTGGGCCAGGAAGGTCGCGCCCTTGTGGCCTTGACCGCTGGCCTTGAGTTTCTCGGCTTCGGCCTTGAACACGTCCACAAACAGGCCGCCAATGATCTTGCGCTTGCGCTCGGGGTCGGTCACGCCAGCCAATTGGCCCAGGAACAAGTCAGACGCGTCCACACGAATCACCTTCGCGTGCAGCTTGCCTTCAAACATGTCCATGACCATGTCGCCTTCATTCAGGCGCAGCAGGCCATGGTCGACGAACACGCAGGTCAACTGATCGCCAATGGCACGGTGAATCAGTGCCGCAGCGACAGACGAATCCACCCCACCCGACAGGCCCAGGATGACTTCCTCATCGCCCACCTGCTCACGGATCTTGGCCACGGCTTCTTCGATGTAGTTGCCCATGATCCAGTCCCCCTGGCAGCCCGCGATCTCGCGCACGAAGCGCGTCAGCATCGCGTGCCCCTGCACGGTGTGCGTCACCTCGGGGTGGAACTGAACAGCGTAGTAGCCCTTGTCCTCATTGGCCATGCCCGCGATCGGGCAGCTGGGCGTAGACGCCATCAACTTGAAGCCGGGTGGCAAAGCGGTGACCTTGTCACCGTGGCTCATCCAGACCTTGAGCATGCCATGGCCTTCTGGCGTGGCGAAATCCTGAACGCCATTGAGCAGCTTGGTGTGGCCGTGCGCGCGGACCTCGGCGTATCCGAACTCACGGGTGTCACTCCAGCTCACTTCACCGCCCAGTTGTACGGCCATGGTCTGCATGCCGTAGCAAATGCCCAGCACTGGCACACCCAGATCCCACACGGCTTGCGGTGCGCGCAGTTGATGATCTTCGTAGGTCGAGGCATGGCTGCCCGACAAGATGATGCCCTTGGGCGCATATGACTTGATGAACTCATCCGACACGTCGTTCGGATGGATCTCACAGTACACGTGCGCTTCACGCACACGACGGGCGATCAGCTGAGTGACTTGGGAGCCGAAATCGAGGATGAGGATCTTGTCATGCATGTTGGAGTCAGCTCCGATGAATCACGCCACGGCACGCTGCCGCTGGTTGAAGAACGAAATGCCAATGAATGCAGCCACCGACTGCAACACGGCACAGAGGTAGAACGGTGCCCCCACGCGCCAATCGCCGTGGGGATAATGGGATACGGTCGCCAAAACAGGCGCACCTAATAGCGGCCCGAGAACGGCCGCAACGCTGTTAATGGACGAAATCGCGCCCATGCTTTCGCCCTGCCGGCTGGAATCTACCGAGTTTGAAATGACGCTTTGAATGGCGGGGTTCACGGTGTAACCGAACACGTTGGCCACGATGACGACATACATCATCCAACCGGCTGGCACCGCGCCATAGGCCACAAAGGCCAAAGTGGACGACACCAGCCCCATGCTGGCCAATTTGCTGATCGGAATCTTCTTTTGCAACTGCCGCAGCAGCCCGCCCTGCACGATCACCGCCATCACACCCACGGCGAACAAAGACATACCGTTGTCGCGCGGCGACCAGCCGAATTTGAACTCGGTATAGAGCATCCAGCTGGTGTGCAACACAAACTGGGCCAAGGTGGACAACCCAATCACCCACAACAAGGCTTCAATGCCTTGCAGTTGGCGCAGGCGACCCAGGGCTGCAAAGGGATGCACATTGCGCAACTGAAACTCGCGCCGGCGCTCGGCTGAAAGCGACTCCGGCAGAATCAACCAGCCATACATTGCATTCAGGAAGGTCAATGTGCCCGACAAGAAAAACGGCCAGTGCACGTTGTGGTTGCCCAGGATGCCCCCGGTCACCGGGCCCAAGATGAACCCGAGGCCAAACATCGCACCGAGCATGCCGTAGTTGCGGGCTCGATCCTTGGGCTGGGTGATGTCGGCCACGTAGGCGTTGGCCACCGCAATGTTGGCGCACAAGGCACCGCCCACCACGCGCACTGCCAGCAGTTCCCAATACTGGGTGGCCAAAGCGGTGGCAAAGAAATTGATCGACATACCGATCAGCCCGAGCAGGAGCACGGGCCGACGTCCATACCGATCAGACAAGGCCCCCAGAATGGGC
The DNA here is from genome assembly GCA_028864885.1 of Burkholderiales bacterium. Taxonomy (GTDB): domain Bacteria; phylum Pseudomonadota; class Gammaproteobacteria; order Burkholderiales; family Burkholderiaceae_C; genus Aquabacterium. Next base: position 2,464 of record JAGWLR010000096.1, read on the forward strand.
GCGCTGATGAACTGCGCCAGGGCAAATGCCACCTGAACGGCGCCGTAACCCAGCGAGGTGCTGGCGCTGGACCCCATGAACCCGCCGACCAGCTTGGGCAAAACGGGCGAGATGATGCCGATCGACATCATGTCGAGCAGCACCGTCACCATGATGAAAGGCATGGCCGCCTGGCGGCCTCGGGACGTGCTCATTGACGGCTCCTGGCCTGACTTCCGAGGTTCGGACGCCCTTGCGGGCATCACTCCATGCGGTAGTTGGGCGCTTCCTTGGTGATCTGCACGTCGTGGACGTGACTTTCACGAATACCTGCGGCCGTGATCTCGACGAACTCTGCCTTGTTGCGCATGTCGTCGATGGTGCCGCATCCACAGTAGCCCATGGACGCACGCAACCCACCTGCCATCTGATACAGGATGGTGAGCACCGAGCCCTTGTAAGGCACCCGTCCCTCAATCCCCTCTGGCACGAGCTTGTCGGCATTGGGGTTGGTGGTCTCGTCGTTTTCCTGGAAGTACCGGTCAGCCGACCCGTCCTTCATGGCGCCAATCGAGCCCATGCCGCGGTAGCTCTTGTAGCTACGGCCTTGGTACAGAATGACTTCGCCCGGGGCCTCTTCAGTACCCGCGAACATGCCGCCCATCATCACAGTGCTGGCACCGGCCGCGATCGCCTTGGCGATGTCGCCCGAATAGCGGATGCCGCCGTCGGCGATCAAAGGCACGCCCGTCCCTTGCAGTGCGGTGGCTACGTTGTCGATTGCGGTGATCTGAGGCACACCGACACCCGCAATGATGCGGGTCGTACAGATGGAGCCAGGGCCAATGCCTACCTTGACCCCATCGGCACCAGCCTCAACCAAAGCCAAGGCAGCGGCACCAGTGGCAATGTTGCCGCCGATCACGTCGACCTGAGGGAAGTTTTTCTTGACCCAGCGAACGCGCTCGATCACACCGTGGCTGTGGCCGTGAGCGGTATCCACCACCAGGGCGTCCACACCGGCTTTGACCAACAGTTCCACACGCTCTTCGGTGCCCTCGCCCACCCCAACAGCGGCGCCCACGCGCAGCTTGCCATGGGCATCACGCGCGGCATTGGGGAAGTTGGTTTGCTTGGTGATGTCCTTGACGGTCATCAGGCCACGCAACTCGTTGGCGTCATTCACCACCACCACGCGCTCCAGCTTGTGCTGGTGCATCACGGCTTTGGCTTCGGCGGGCGACGCGCCCTCTTTCACGGTAATCAGACGCTCGCGCGGGGTCATGATCTCGCGTACAGGCACATCCAGTCGGGTTTCAAAACGCAGGTCGCGGCCGGTGACAATGCCGACCACTTTGCCGTCGTCCACCACGGGGAAACCGGAAATGCCATGCTGCTTGGACAGCTCGATCACGTCGCGGACCTTGACGCCCGACGAAATGGTGATCGGATCACGCAACACGCCCGATTCGTAACGCTTGACGCGTGCCACTTCAGCAGCTTGCTGCTTGGGCGACAGATTCTTGTGGATGATCCCGATGCCGCCTTCTTGCGCAATGGCAATTGCCAGACGCGACTCAGTCACCGTATCCATGGCAGCGGACACGAGCGGCAGGTTCAGGGAAATGTTACGAGACAGACGGGTGGCCAGCGACGTGTCACGGGGCAACACTTGAGAATACGCGGGCACCAACAACACGTCATCAAACGTGAGGGCTTTACCAAGCAGGCGCATGAACAGGCTCCAGACGCAAAAGCGGATTATACGCACAGGAAGCCATCCTCGTGAAACCGCCGAGATATGTGGAAGATTGGTCATATTCCCGCAGATAGCCAGAACTTGACAGGACTAAACTGCACAGCATGAAATACGTGCGCCTGAAGCCCTCCATGCTTGCCTCCACGCTGCTTGTTGGCGTGGCGACACTGATCGTTTCGCCCTCCGCCACCGCTGGCATGCAGTGGAAATGGAAAGACGCGAACGGCAACATCCAGTACAGCGATCGCCCCCCGCCCTACGGCACGCCGGATAAAAATATCCTGAGCCGCCCGACCGCAGCCCATGCCGCGGCTGCCCAGCCCACAGCCGTTCCTTCTGAGGCGGCCGCCGCATCGAGCCCTGCCAGCACGCCGGCCAAGGGCGTTGACCCCGAACTGGAAGCCAAGCGCAAAAAAGCCGAAGACGACAAGAAGGCCGCTCAGAAAGCCGAAGAAGAAAAGGCTGCCAAGAGCCGGGCCGACAACTGCGCCCGCGCCCGCACCTATCAACGCACCTTGAACGATGGCATTCGGATTTCTCGCACCAACGCCAACGGCGAGCGCGAGATTCTTGACGACAAGGCCCGCGCAGAGGAGCAACGCCAGGTCGAAGAAGTCATCCGCAACAACTGCAACTGACTCAGCTTGAGGGCTCGCCCTGCTTTTTGGGCGAGCGCTGAATCCCCTTGGGGAGTTTTTCCCCATGTGCGCGATACCGTTGGCGACGCGCTTCCTTCGGATCGACTTTCAGCCCCCGATACACCTCGACTCGGTCGCGATCTCGCAAAACGTGGTCGAGCTCTGCGCGTCGTCCCCACACCCCAACAAACCATTCTCCGGTGGCGATGTTGGCCCAATTCGGGCCATCCACCTGATCCAGCAGGCCGCTGGCTTGTAACGCTTGCCGAACCGATACCCCCTGAGGCATGGCGAACACGCGACGAACGACTTGCCTTGGGCCCATGCCCACCGCCACCTCAATGGCCAAGCCAGCTGTTTCAGCGAGGACCATAGACCTGCTCGGCGCGCTTCACAAACGCATCCACGAAAGTGTTGGCGATGCGGTCAAAGACGGGGCTGACCACCAGCTCCAGCGGACGACTGGAGAAGGCATAGCTCAGCGAAAACTCGATCTTGCAGGCCGGTGCGTCGCCCAAATCTTGAGTATCAGCACCCGTCTGCCCCGGTTTTTGCAAAGGTACAAAACGCCAGACACCCGCCAGGTGAGAAAATGGCCCATCGACCAGGCTCATGGTGACGCTTTCGTTGGTCACGTTCACGTTGCGTGTCGTGAAAGCGTGTTTGACCCCAGCAATGCCCAGGTGCAAACGCGCGGTCACACCGTCGTTGTGGGACTGAACCACCTCGGCGCGGTCACACCAGGGCAGAAACTTAGGATAGTCTTCAACCCCGGTCACCAAGGCGTACATTTCGCGTGGCGAATACCAGAGCAGGACTGACTTTTGGACGTGCTTCATAGAATGTCGCTATTTTAAGGAGCACGGCACGCTCCGCACGCGCTTGAGGGCGCACTGAAACAACATGACGATTGCAGAAAACCGGAAAGCCCATTTCAACTACCACATCGAAGAGCGCTTTGAAGCGGGCATCGTGCTGGAAGGATGGGAGGTCAAGGCCATCCGTGAGGGACAGGTTCAACTGACCGACGGCTACGTGGTGATCAAGGACGGCGAGCTGTTCCTGATCGGCCTGCGGATCAACGCCCTGCGTTCGGCCTCCACCCACGTGAAACCGGAAGCCGATCGCACCAAGAAGTTGCTGATGCACAGGGCTCAGATTCGCCGACTGATCGGCAAGACCGAACAAAAAGGCTACACCCTGGTGCCGTTGAACCTGCACTACAAGGAAGGCTACGTGAAAGTCGACATCGCCCTGGCAAAGGGCAAGGCTGAACACGACAAGCGCAACACCGTCAAAGAACGCGATTGGGAACGTGAAAAGGGCCGATTGATGAGACACAAGGTCTCATCAGGTCCAAAGGACTGAGGGCTGCGCCGCACAGTTACCGCAGAGATTGGATGGGAATCCGAGGCACGTCGGCCCCCACAGCAGGCTGAACGTTGCCCAGCACCCTGGTGACGTCCGCCTCCAGTTTCCTCTGGGTGAAGTCAAACACCCATTTGAAGAACCGGCGCATGCCGGGGTAGCTCTTGACGACGTCAAACTGGTAGTCCAACAACTCCTCACGTGTGCCCGGGTCGTAATTGAGGATGATCTTGTAGAACAGTGTGCCTTCCAGAGACATTTTCTCGGACATCACCTGATCATTGAACCAGCGGATCAGCGACCCCAATTCGGTCGAAGACATGCTGTTGTGCTTCCAGTAAGGCGCGGACGATGTCGCCCCCTGGTTGGTCAAGATGCCAAAGCGTTTGCGGTTGTCTTCATTCAGGATGGGAATGTATTCAACCCGAGTATTGAAGGGTGCCGAGTAATAAAAATCAGGCGGGTTTTCTTTGAGAAAGGCGAGCGTTTTCTTCAAATTGCCGATGTGATCGCCGGGGAATCCAATGATGACGGTAGCCAGCGTTGTGATACCTACTTTCCGACAGTTGTGGATCGCCAAGGCATTCTGCTCGACGGTACAGCGCTTATTCATGTTGTCGAGAATCTCTTGACTGCCTGACTCCACACCAATCTGAACCTGAATGCAGCCCGCATCACGCATCAACTGGCAGGTGGCCAAGTCGGTCAAATCATCTGCCCGCGCATAACAGATCCACTTGATTTTGATCTGCCTTTCAATCAGCAATTCACAAATGCGCTTAAGACGTTTGGGCGGAACCGTGAACAGGCTGTCGAGACAGGTGATATACCGAGCACCGTTCTTGTAATACACCTCCCAGTCATCGACAATTTTCTCGGCCGACTTGTAGCGGAATTTGGTGTCGTCAAATAAAAACGGGTAATTGCAAAACGAGCATCGATAGGGGCAACCTCGCACCGACTCGTAATGAACCATCTCAAATTTTTTCTGGTGATAAGCCTCAGCCAATGACCAATCTGGCGCATCAATGAAATCGAGATTCTTGGATTCAGGGACACCGCTGTACAGCAATGTGGTCGATCCCTTTTGAAGAACTCGCCCGGTTTCAGGCGGTTCAAGGCGCTGATAGCCACCACGAATCCAGTTGGCCAGCGACGGAACCAACATTTCACCATAACCTACCGTAAATACGTCGATATAGGGTGATCCGTTGAAATCGTGATGCAGGATACTGGTCAAAGCACCGCCAACCACAACCTTATTGCTAGCCCTTTTCAAAATGCGCATGAGCGGATCCAACTCACTCAGATCGCGCAAGAGCGTCGTGGATGCAAAAACGCAGCCACATTCAGTCAATAGTTTTTCACGAAGTTGTTCATCGCCATATAACTCGCCATATGTGATGGCTTCATATGGGATTTTTTCCTTGGCCAATAAGGTCATCAAGGCCACTTCGGTCAACTCGGGTGCACCGAAATTCCAATCTTGACCAAATACAGTCGACACGGTCCGGTGATATTTCGCCTGTTTGAAGGCTCGGGACTTCATGTACCGAGCCTGGGCGGTGATATTTTCGGCCCCGATCACCTTGAGTTGGGTATCCAGCCAAGCGCCTGACGATGCTTTGAAGGAATCGATCTGCTTCTTCAGGAATTGCTTGATAGACCGTTCTTTGGCGGAAACCAGCGTCCCTGTGACGATGAGCACCTTTTCTGGATCCATGACTGGCTCGGTTTGATGATGAATGAGCCAAATCGTGGCGCAGCCCCCAACCTAGGGCAATCCCTTATATACGCGCCAATTACTACAAAATGTTATCCCGCTGACAAGCTGGCCAGCGCTTGGTCCAGATCCGCGATGAGGTCTTCCACCCGCTCCAGCCCGATCGCAAAGCGCACCAGATTGCCCTTGATGGACGAGCCGAGCGCGCGCATGTGGCTTAGCTTGTACGGAACGGCCAAGCTCATGGGGCCGCCCCACGAGTACCCAATCTTGAACAGCTTCAGGGCATCGACGAATGCGTCGATCTGAGCGACAGAGAACCGCTCATCAAACACAACCGAAACCAAGCCTCCTGCGGCCACACAGGTCTCTTTCCAATACGCGTGGCCGGGCGAATCAGGCAAAGCGGGGTGCAACACTTTTGCAAACTCACGGCGCTGAATGAGCCACTGGGCGATCTGTCGGGTGGCGTCATCGTGGGCGTTGTAACGCAAGGCCAAGCTGGGCAAACCCCGCAGCACGGCCTCAGCATCGTTGCCCCCCACCCCCAGCCCCAAGCGCATGTGGGTGAGTTTGATCAGCAAATGCAAGGCTTCATCGCGTGTCACGACCGAGCCCATCAACACATCAGCGCCACCGGATGGGTACTTGGTCAGCGCATGCACACTGATGTCCACCCCTTTGGGCAGTCCATCACCGGGGTCAAGCTCAAATGCAGAGAAGGCCAAGCCGGCGCCCCAGGTGTTATCGAGCGCAACCTTGATGTATGAATGCTGGCGTACCACGCGCAACAATCCCAGCAAATCAGGAAACTCCAGCGTGACAGACCCTGCTGCCTCCAGCCAGATCAGTTTGGTGCGTTCAGTGATCAACGCGGGCAACAAATCGGCCCGCAACGGGTCATAAAACTGGTGGGTGATCCCCCAGGCCGCCAATTCAGCTGACGCGAAATCTTTGTTGGGACCATATGCGTTGTCAGGGATCAGGACTTCGTCCCCCGACTTGAGCAAGGCCATGTCCACCAGGGAAATGGCTGAAAGCCCGCTAGGCGCCAGCGCGGTTTGCAGGCCCCCTTCGAGCTCGGCCAGGCGCTCCTCCAGGATGAAGGTGGTGGGCGTGCCGTGCAGTCCGTAGGTGTAGCCCGTCTTGTCTTTCCACTGGCGTGCGCGCAACGCCGCCGTGTCTTTGAAGATCACGGTGGAGGCCTTGTGGACCCCCGGCATGACCGACTGAAACCCTGGGGGGGCTTCATACGGGTGATGAATCAGATCGGTCGAGGTCGGGGTCTTCTTGCTCACGGTTTAGGCCAATAAAGATCGAGGCTCAGGTTGGCAGACCGATGAGGTCGTGCCCTTCAACGGCCACGATACGGGCTTTGGTGAACTCGCCCACCTTCAGGGTCTTGCTGGCCTTCTCAGGCGGCAGCAGTCGCACGGTACCGTCGATTTCAGGCGCATCAGCATAGGTACGGCCCACCCCGCCCTTGCGGCCCAAGGCGGGCGCGCTGTCGACCAGCACTTGCATCGTGGCGCCGACACGCTTGGCCAGTTTGTTGATGGACACCTCTTCCGCCACCGCCATGAAGCGGGCGCGACGCTCCTCACGAACCTCGTCGGGCAAGGCGCCGTCGAGTTCGTTGGCCGCTGCGCCCTCAATCGGCGAGTACGCAAAGCACCCGGCCCGATCGATCTGCGCTTCACGCAGGAAGTCGAGCAAGTGCTGGAACTCTTCTTCTGTCTCGCCTGGGAAACCAGCGATGAAGGTGCTGCGGATCACGATTTCTGGACAGATCTCGCGCCACTTACGGATGCGGTCCAGATTCTTTTCCCCGTTGGCGGGGCGCTTCATGCGCTTGAGCACATCGGGATGGGAGTGCTGGAAAGGCACATCCAGATAGGGCAAGACCAAGCCCTGGGCCATCAGAGGAATGATTTCGTCCACATGGGGATAGGGATAGACGTAATGCAGGCGCACCCAAGCGCCGTGCTCTTGCGCCATCTTGCCCAGTTGCTCGACCAGGTCGTACATGCGGGTCTTGACGGGTTTGCCATCCCAGAACCCAGTTCGGTATTTGACGTCAACGCCATAGGCGCTGGTGTCCTGGCTGATCACCAGCAACTCTTTCACACCGGATTCGAACAACGCCTTGGCCTCCGACAGGACCTCCCCCACGTTGCGGGAGACCAGATCGCCGCGCATGCTGGGGATGATGCAGAAGCTGCAGCGGTGGTTACAGCCTTCGGAAATCTTCAGATAAGCGAAGTGCTTGGGCGTGAGCTTGATGCCGGCAACGCCCCGTGCCTCGGGCACGAGATCAATGAAAGGATCGTGAGGCTTGGGCACGTGCTGGTGCACGGCATCCATCACCTCTTGCGTCGCATGCGGACCGGTCACGGCCAGCACCTTGGGGTGCACTTCCTTGACCAGATTGCCGCCATCCGCCGCGGCCTTGGCACCCAGGCAGCCCGTCACGATCACCTTGCCGTTTTCGGCCAGGGCTTCACCAATGGTGTCCAGGCTTTCTTTGACGGCATCGTCGATGAAGCCGCAGGTGTTGACGATCACCAGGTCGGCACCATCGAAGGTCTTGGAGGTTTCGTAGCCTTCGGCGCGCAGTTGGGTGAGGATCAGTTCGGAATCCGTCAACGCCTTGGGGCATCCCAGGCTGACAAAACCGATCTTGGGGGCAGCGCCGCCACTGGCGACTACGGGGGAAATGTTCTGTTCGGAGCTCATGGGGCGACATTGTCCGGGAAATCGGGGCCGGCGTGGCGAGATCACCCTTTCATCTGGTGATAAGGTAGACACATGAACGCCTCTCGATTCCGTTTTTGCCCTCAATGTGCCGCGCCATTGCAGTCGCAGGAGCATGGTGGGCTGTCCCGCCTGGCCTGTGCCGCGGATGGCTGCGGGTATGTGCACTGGGACAATCCGACCCCAGTGGTTGCCGCCGTGGTCGAACACGAAGGCCACATCATCCTGGCGCGCAACAAGCTCTGGCCGGTGTCGTTCTATGCCCTGATCACCGGCTTTCTAGAGCGAAGCGACACCAGCCCGGAAGATGCCGTCCAGCGTGAGGTCACGGAAGAGTTGGGGCTGCAAGCGCAAGGCGCGAATTTCATCGGGCATTACTCGTTTGCCAAGCAAAACCAAGTCATTCTGGCTTTTCATGTCCCGGCCACCGGCACGATCGTGTTGGGCGACGAGTTGGCTGACTACAAGCGCATAGAACCTGACAAAGCACGCTACTGGCCCGCAGCAACCGGGTTGGCATTGCGAGACTGGCTGACCCGTCAGGGCTATCAGCCTCAGCCGATGGAACTACCGAAACTCTGATCAATCAGATTTCATTGCAAGCCACCCAGCCAGCTCAGCGGCCGAGCGCACGCCCAGCTTTGAAAACACCCGCGCCCGATGCACCTCAACCGTTCGCACGGCGATGTGGAGTTCATCCGCAATCACCTTGTTGAGCTTGCCTGCAGCCACGCGTGTCATGACTTCACGTTC
>JAGWLR010000017.1 GCA_028864885.1 Burkholderiales bacterium
TTGGCCCGGCAATGGCAAGCAACGCGCACGGGCTCGATTGGCGCCCTTCGGCTGCATGAACTGCCTCACCTGCCCCAACGTGAATTCGATTTCCTGCTGTGGTCGTGTGACCTGAACCTGGTGCGGGGAGAAGACTCCGCCGTGCGTGCGCTGTGGGCTGCCCGCCCCCACGTGTGGCAGATCTACGAACAGGACGATGGCGTTCATGCGGACAAGCTTGATGCCTTCATGGCTCGGTGGATGGACCAGTGGCCGAGCGAATTGGCCGAGCAGGCGCGTCGCATCTGGCGCAGCTGGAATGGCTTGAATTCTGACGCTGCGCCCTTATCTGACCTGCTGAACCTGGCCGTGAAACAGGTCGAATGGGGGCATTTCAGCCGTTTGGCGAGCCAGAAATTGGCAAATCAGGTGGACCTGACCACCCAACTCATCGAATTTGTCACCCGGCCGCGCTAAAATAAAGGGCTTTGCTCGCATCACATATGCCGGCACCCCGTTTTTGATTCAAGACAATTCAGACCCCATCATCGGGAACCAACCATGAAACTCGCACAAGAAATCCGCGCTGGCAACGTGATCATGCAGGGCAAGGACCCGATGGTCGTCCTCAAGACCGAATACAGCCGCGGTGGCCGCGGTGCCGCTACCGTCCGCATGAAGATGAAGAACCTGCTGAACGGCTCTGGCGCCGAAGTGGTCTTCAAGGCTGACGACAAGATGGACCAGATCATTCTGGAAAAGAAGGAGTGCACCTACTCCTACTTCGCCGATCCGATGTACGCCTTCATGGACGCCGAATACAACCAGTTTGAGGTGGAAGCCGAGAACATGGGCGACGCCATCAACTACTTGCAAGACGCCATGCCTGTTGAAGTGGTGTTCTACGAAGGCCGCGCCATCTCGGTGGAATTGCCGACTTCCGTTGTGCGTGAAATCGAGACCGAGCCCGCCGTCAAGGGTGACACCTCTGGCAAGGTCATGAAGCCTGCCCGCATCGTCGGCACCGGCTTTGAAATCTCGGTGCCTCTGTTCGTCGAATCCGGCGACAAGATCGAAATCGACACCCGTACTCACGAGTACAAGAAGCGCGTCTGACTCCAGACTGCCTCAACAAAAAGGACACCAACTGGTGTCCTTTTTTCATGGCCGCTGATGTGCCAGTTTCATCACTTCAGAGGGCATGTGGTCCTTCAATTTGTGATCGGACCACACTTGCCGCCAGCGACGGGCCCCTGGCAAGCCGTTGTACAAGCCCAGGACATGCCGCATGACCTGGGGCCAACGTACCTCTCCATGTTCCCAGCCTTTGGTACGCGCCATTTCTTGCTCGGTGTAAGCCACCATGGCCGCTTCGATGGACTCCCGGTTCATCGACTCGGGCTTGGCTGACGCTCCGAACAGCAACTCGCCCCAATCGGCCATCATCCAGGGGGTGTGATAGGCCGCGCGCCCTACCATCACGCCATCCAGCGTCACCCCATCCAACACCGCGCCAGGGCGCAGTTGTTCAACGCAACTGGCGTTGTCAGCCAGCCCGCCATTCAAAACAATGGTGATGTGCGGAAAATCCTTTTTGAGCCGATGCACGAACTCGTAACGCAAAGGCGGAATCTCCCGGTTTTCTTTGGGGCTGAGCCCTTTCAGCCAGGCGTTGCGAGCGTGCACGATGAAGACCTGGCAACCAGCCTGTGCCACCGTCCCGACGAAATCCCGCACGAAGTCATAGCTTTCAATCTGGTCAATGCCGATCCGATGCTTGACGGTGATCGGGATCCTTGGGTCGCCCCCCACTGCATCAACCATGGCCTTGACGCAATCAGCCACCAAGGAGGCTTCGTTCATCAGGCAGGCACCAAAGGCACCACGCTGAACTCGCTCGCTGGGGCAGCCACAGTTCAGATTGACCTCGTCGTAACCCCACTTTTGCGCAAGCTTGGCGCAATGAGCCAGATCAGCCGGTTCACTGCCGCCCAGCTGCAACGCAACGGGATGCTCTTGATCGCTGTAGTCCAGGAACCGAGTCATCTGACCATGGATCAAGGCCCCCGTGGTCAGCATTTCGGTGTAGAGCCGCGCATCGGGGCTGAGCAAACGATGGAAGAACCGGCAGTGCCGATCCGTCCAATCGAGCATGGGGGCCACGCAGGCCCGCCAAGGAGACAGATTCGCCTCGCTCACATGCGCTCCTACCACCGAGAGATCAAGCCTTGGATTCGCGATCCGCACGCTTGCGATCATGCTCTTTCAGGAAGCGCTTGCGCAGGCGGATGCTCTTGGGCGTGATTTCGACCAGTTCGTCGTCGTCGATGAAGTCCACACCGTATTCCAGAGTCAGCTCGATCGGCGGCGTGATCTTGACCGCATCTTCCTTACCCGAGACACGGAAGTTGGTCAGCTGCTTGGTACGTGTGGCGTTCACCACCAGGTCGTTTTCACGGCTGTGGATACCGACGATCATGCCTTCGTACACGGGGTCGCCAGCCTTCACGAACATGCGACCACGGTCGTCCAGCTTGCCCAGGGCGTAGGTGAAGATTTCACCGTCGTCCATGGAGATCAATACACCGTTCTTGCGACCACCGATTTCACCCTTGTGAGCTTCATAGCCATCGAAGATCGACGAGATCAGGCCGGAACCACGAGTCAGGTTCAGGAATTCGTTGCTGAAACCGATCAGGCCTCGCGCGGGGATACGGTACTCCAGACGGACGCGTCCGCGCCCATCGGGTTCCATGTTGATCATTTCGCCCTTGCGCATGCCCAAGGCCTGCATCACGCCGCCTTGGTGCTCTTCTTCCACGTCAGCCGTCACCAACTCCATGGGTTCGCACTTCACGCCGTCGATGTCCTTGAACATCACGCGAGGCTTGGACACGGCCAGCTCGTAACCTTCACGGCGCATGTTCTCGAGCAGGATGGTCAAGTGCAATTCACCGCGACCACACACTTCGAAAATGCCGTCTTCGCTGGTTTCGCTCACACGCAAAGCCACGTTGTGCTGCAGTTCTTTTTGCAGGCGATCCCAGATTTGACGCGAGGTCACGAACTTGCCTTCGCGCCCGGCCAACGGCGAAGTGTTCACGCAGAAGTTCATGGTCAGCGTGGGCTCGTCCACCTTCAGCATGGGCAAGGGGCTGGGGTTGTTCGGGTCGGTAACCGTCACGCCAATGCCGATCTCTTCTATGCCGTTGATCAGCACGATGTTGCCGGGACCGGCTTCGGTCACCTGGACGCGATCCAGACCTTGGAATGTCAGCACCTGGTTGATACGGCCCTTGATGGTCTTGCCGCCAGGGCCTTCCATCACGACCACGTCCATGTTGGGCTTGACCTTGCCGGCGTTGACGCGGCCCACGCCGATGCGACCGACAAAGCTGTTGTAGTCGAGCGCCGAGATCTGCAACTGCAGCGGATCGTCGGGGTTGCCCTTGTGTGGCTCAACGTGCTTGAGGATCGTTTCGAACAGCGCCGACATGTCGGGGCCCCATTGCGCGCCGGGCTCGCCCTCTTCCAGCGAAGACCAGCCATTGATGCCCGATGCGTACACCACAGGGAAATCCAACTGTTCGTCAGTGGCACCGAGCTTGTCAAACAAATCAAACGCAGCATTGATGACTGAGTCTGGCTTGGCACCGGGCTTGTCGACCTTGTTGACTACCACGATGGGCTTCAAGCCCAACGCCAAGGCCTTCTTGGTCACGAAGCGCGTCTGAGGCATGGGGCCTTCTTGCGCGTCGATCAGCAACACCACGCCATCGACCATCGACAACGCGCGCTCCACTTCACCGCCGAAGTCCGCGTGCCCCGGGGTGTCAACGATGTTGATGTGGGTGCCCTTCCAGCTCACGGCGCAGTTCTTGGCGAGGATGGTGATGCCGCGCTCCCGTTCGATCGCATTGCTGTCCATGACGGTATCGACGACCTTTTCATGTTCAGCGAAGGTGCCGGATTGGCGCAGCAGCTGGTCAACCATGGTCGTTTTGCCATGGTCAACGTGGGCGATGATCGCAATGTTACGAATTTGAGTGCTCATGCAAAGCTCACAGTTCTGGAAATCAAAAAATCTTCAAACAACAGGTACCGAGCGCTCACCAACCTCCGGCTGAGCCGATGGGGTCGCGCTGGATGAAACTTGGATCAGCAGGGATTGCACCTCGTCTGGGCTGAGCAGACGGGTGGGGATCAATTCACCACCCTTGATATGGGCGCTTCCGAGCAACACCCTCTCACCCGCTTCGAGTGGCTGCCCCGGATGTGGGCCGTAAACCCGAACCTGAGGCTGATCAGGCAACGCAACGCGTCGCCGCAAGCCGGTCAAGAAGCGAGCGGCTTCCGATTCAGACAAGGTGACCTCAGGCCACTCGGCCAACAACACATCAACCGGAGCCAGGATGGCATCTCGCTGTACCTCGGTCATGTTTTGCAATGCATCGAACGTGACAGCGCCAGCGATCGACAGACCACCGCTTGCGGTTCTCCGCAACCCCGTGAGATGAGCCCCGACCCCCAGCAGCTCACCCAAATCTTGAGCCAGTGTCCGGATGTAGGTGCCCTTGCTGCAACGCACATCGACGATCAGTTCATCATCGTGCCAGCTGACGATGTCAATGCCATGAATGGTGACGCGACGCGGCTCGCGCTCGATTTCTATCCCCTCGCGGGCATATTCGTACAAGGCCCGCCCCGCGTGCTTCAAGGCCGAATACATGGGCGGCACTTGATCGATGTCGCCTGTAAGCTGGCGGCATGCGCTCTTGATCGAGTCAGGATTGACCCGCTCCGATGTCACGGGCCGAGTGTCCAGCACAGTGCCCTCGGCATCGCCTGTGGTGGTCGTTTGCCCCAGTTTCAAGGTGGCACGGTAGGCCTTGTCGGCGTCCAGTGAAACCTGCGAAAACTTCGTCGCAGCACCAAAGCAAAGCGGAAGCAAACCGGTTGCCAAGGGATCGAGCGTTCCGGTATGCCCAGCCTTTTCCGCCCGCATCAGACGACGCACTTTCTGCAATGCATCATTGCTGGACAAACCCAGAGGCTTGTCCAGAAGAATGACGCCATGCAAGGCGCGACGGGGCTGGCGAACAGGACGATTCATGCTTGGTCAGATCAATCCTCAGCGTTGGACTCGTCGGCGTCTTTGGCCTTGTCCGCCACGGCTCGGTTGATCAAAGCGTTGAGTTCAGCCGCACGCTCAGTGGTGCGATCGAAATGGAAATGCAAGGTCGGCACGGTATGGATCTGCAAGCGCTTGAACAAGCCATTGCGGATGTACCCTGCCGCCTCGTTCAAGCCAGCTTCGCACTCATCCGGATTGCCGATCAACACCGAAAAGAACACTTTGGCGTGAGCATAGTCCGGCGTCACATCGACGGAATTGATTGTGACCATGCCAACACGGGGGTCTTTCAATTCACGAATCAGTTCGGATACGTCGCGCTGAATCTGGTCGGCCACACGCAGACCGCGGTTGGGGGTGGATCGTTTATGGCGCATGGTGAATTCCTGCTGTCAATTCAGACTGCCCTTTCAAGTACAAACCCCGCCTGGGCACAGGCGGGGTTGTGGGTTGGGCAACCTGTGCGATTGTTTACAGCGTACGGGCCACTTCCTTGATTTCAAAGAATTCGAGGATGTCGCCTTCCTTGATGTCGTTGTAGCCCTTGATGTTGAGACCACACTCGAAACCTTCGCGCACTTCCTTGACATCGTCCTTGAAGCGCTTGAGACCTTCCAGCTCGCCGGTGTAGATGACCACGTTGTCGCGCAGCAGGCGCAGACGCGCACTGCGGCGAACCACACCGTTGGTGACCATACAGCCGGCAATGGTGCCGATCTTGGAGGCGACGAACACCTGACGAATCTCGGCGGAACCGATGATCTCTTCACGCTGTTCGGGCGCCAGCATGCCACCCATCGCGGCCTTCACGTCATCCACAGCGTCGTAGATGATGTTGTAGTAGCGAATGTCAACGCCGTTGTGCTCGGCCAGCTTACGGGCACCCGCGTCCGCACGGACGTTAAACCCGATGATGACCGCCTTGGAAGCGATGCTGAGGTTGACGTCCGACTCGCTGATGCCACCCACGGCGGCGTGAACGATCTGAACCTTGACCTCGGGCGTCGACAGTTTGAGCAACGACGTCGCCAACGCTTCTTGCGAACCTTGCACGTCGGCCTTGATGATCAAAGCCAATGTCTGAACCTCGCCCTGGCCCATGTTCTCGAACATGTTCTCGAGCTTGGCAGCTTGCTGCTTGGCCAGCTTGACGTCGCGATACTTGCCTTGACGGAAGGTGGCGATTTCACGGGCACGACGCTCATCAGCCAGAACCATGAATTCGTCGCCGGCACCAGGCACCTCGGTGAGGCCCTGGATTTCGACGGGAATAGAGGGGCCGGCTTCGTTGGCACTCTTGCCGTTTTCGTCCAGCATGGCGCGAACACGGCCGTAGCTAGAACCGGCCAGCACCACGTCACCACGCTTGAGTGTGCCAGACTGCACCAGCACAGTGGCCACGGGGCCACGCCCCTTGTCCAGGCGCGCTTCGATCACGAGGCCCTTGGCCATAGAGGCCACAGGCGCATTGAGCTCGAGCACTTCGGCCTGCAGCAACACTTGCTCCAGCAGGTCGTCGATACCGGTCCCGACCTTGGCCGACACCGGCACAAAGGGGGAGTCACCACCGTACTCTTCGGGCACAACCTCTTCGGCAATCAACTCCTGCTTGACGCGCTCAAGGTTGGCACCGGGTTTGTCAATCTTGTTGATGGCCACGACGATGGGCACACCCGCCGCCTTGGCATGGTGGATGGCTTCCTTCGTCTGAGGCATGACGCCGTCATCTGCAGCCACCACCAGAATCACCAAGTCAGTGGCCTTGGCACCACGGGCACGCATGGCCGTGAAGGCCTCGTGACCCGGGGTATCGAGGAAGGTGATCATGCCGCGAGGCGTATCCACGTGGTAAGCGCCGATGTGCTGCGTGATGCCACCAGCTTCACCCGATGCCACGCGAGTGGTGCGGATGTAGTCCAGCAGCGACGTCTTACCGTGGTCGACGTGACCCATCACGGTGACGACCGGCGCACGAGGCAACGATTCGGCTGCTTGATCTTCGTATTCTTCTTCCAGGAAGGCATCCGGATCATCCAGCTTGGCGGCAAATGCCTTGTGGCCCATTTCTTCCACCAAAATCATGGCGGTTTCCTGGTCCAACTGCTGGTTGATGGTGACCATCTGACCCAGCTTCATCATCTGTTTGATCACCTCAGATGCCTTCACCGACATCTTGTGAGCCAGATCGGCCACCGAGATGGTTTCGGGAATGTGCACTTCGATGATTTGTGGCTCGGTCGGTGCCACGAAGGTCGATTGCGATTCCGAACGATCGCCGCGACGACCCGATCGGCCACCAGGTGCCTTCCATGCGTTGCGACCACCGCCTGCAGCGGCTCCGGCATCTGGTCCGCGGCCCTTGCCAGCCGGCGCGCCACGCTTCTTGGCGTCGTCGGCCCAACTGGAGGACAGCTTTTCGGACTTCACCGATTTCTTCTCACCAGGCTTGGCGCCTGCGCCCGCTCCAGCGGCTCCGGCTTGGCCTGGAGCACCCTTCGGCTTGTGAATCGTGCCCTTGATGCCTTCCTTGCCTGCAGCTTCGGCCGGCTTGGGTTCTTCTGGCTTTTTGGCCGTCAACACCTTCTTGGGGGCGCTCATCATGGCGCGAATGGCGGCGGCTTCGGCTTCAGCAGCCTTGCGTCGATTGGCCAAATCCGCCAAACGTTGCTTTTCCTCGGCTTCGCGATCAGCTGCCTTCACCACACGGACAGGGGCCTTGGGCGCTTCGACCGGGGCTGCCGGCACGGGCTCGGCAGCGGCTGGCTCTGCTGCCGCTTCAACTTTGGCGGGCTCCGCCACTGGCGCTTCGACGACCTCAGGCGAGGCCTTCTTGGCACTGCTGGCTTTAGCTGAACGCTGGGCGGCTGCGGTCAAGGCTGCGGCCTCTGCACGGCCGGCCTCTTGCGCTGCCGCGCGGCGGGCCGCGGCAGCCTCGCGCTCGGCCTGTTCTTGTTCGGCGGCTTTGGCTTCAGCCGCTGCTGCAGCCTTGGACGACTTGGTCGAAGCAGATGCTTGCGCCTCAGCCAGCTCACGGGCTGCGCGCTCAGCAGCTTCGGCCGCACGGCGCTCAGCCTCTTCGCGAGCCAGACGGTCTTGCTCTTCGCGCTGACGACGTTGCTCAGCCAAAGCCTCTTCCTGCTGACGCAGGGCCTCGGCCTGGGCATTGGCTTCTTCTTCGCGACGCTTCAGCTCGGCTTCTTCATGGGCTGCTTGCGCCGCCTCATCGACTCCGGACTCGTCACGCTTGACGAAGACGCGCTTTTTCTTGACTTCGACTTGAATCGTGCGTGCTTTGCCAGAGGCATCGGCCTGCTTGATTTCGGTGGTCGACTTGCGGGTCAGCGTGATCTTCTTGCGGTCGCCACCGGCCGAGCCGTGGGCGTGACGGAGATGGTCAAGCAGACGTTCCTTGTCGGCTTCCGTGAGCGCATCTTCAGGCGATGCCTTAGGCACGCCTGCCGACTGCAGCTGTTCCAGCAGTGTCGCAGCCGGGCGATTGAGCTCCGCGGCGAGTTGTGCGACGGTGGTCACGGCCATTGTGTAATCCTTGCGATGAGCTTGCTATTGATGAGAAGATTTCGAATGTTGTCCTGGTGTCAAATCAATTGGCAAACCAGTGCTCACGGGCCTTGAGAATCAAGTCACGAGCCTGTTCGTCAGACACGTCGGTGATCTCGGTGAGCTCGTCCACAGCTAGGTCAGCCAGGTCATCACGGGTGTGAATTCCTGCTTCAGCCAGCTTGGCAATCAGCTCAGGGGTCAAGCCTTCCAACCCCTTGAGATTTTCCGACAAAGCTTCGACTTCTTCTTCCTTGGCGATTTCCATGGTCAGCAAAGCATCTTTGGCGCGGTTGCGCAGCTCATTGACCGTGTCTTCGTCAAACGATTCGATTTCCAGCATTTCCTGCAATGGCACATAAGCCACTTCTTCGAGGCTGGTGAAACCTTCTGCGATCAGGATCTCGGCCACTTCCTCGTCCACATCGAGCTTCTCAACGAAGAGCTTGCGGATGCTGTCAGATTCGACGGCCTGCTTCTGCGCCGATTCCTCGGCGGTCATGATGTTGATGCGCCAGCCGGTCAGCTCAGAGGCCAAACGAACGTTCTGGCCACCCCGACCAATGGCGATGGCGAGGTTTTCCTCGTCGACCACGACATCCATGGCATGTTGCTCTTCATCCACAAAAATGGACTGCACATTGGCCGGCGCCAAAGCACCGATCACGAATTGTGCGGGATCTTCCGACCACAACACGATGTCGACACGCTCGCCTGCCAGTTCATTAGTCACGGCCGTGACCCGAGAGCCACGAACACCCACGCAGGTTCCGATGGGGTCGACGCGCTTGTCATGCGACTGAACGGCGATCTTGGCGCGCGAACCGGAATCACGAGCGCAGCTCTTGATGTCCAGCAGGCCCTGCTCGATTTCTGGCACTTCCTGGCGGAACAGCTCGATCATGAAATCAGGCGCACTGCGTGAGAGCATGATCTGAGGGCCGCGGGCGTTGGTATCCACACCGAGGATGTACGCACGGACACGATCGCCCGAACGCAGGTTTTCCTTGGGGATCATTTCGGTGCGCTTGAGACGCCCTTCAACACGGCCCGACTCGACAATGATGTCGCCCTTGTCCAAGCGTTTGACGGTGCCTACAAAAATCCTTTCGCCACGCGACAGGAAGTCGTTGAGCAACTGCTCACGCTCAGCATCGCGGATTTTCTGCAAGATGACCTGCTTGGCTGCCTGGGCCCCGATGCGCCCAATGGGCACGGATTCGATCGACTCTTCGATGTAATCACCGACCTCGATGTCTTCAATGCGGTCGCGTGCATCCGACAGGATTTCTTCAGCGTCAGGGTTTTGCAGCCCGGCTTCATCGGGCACAACCAACCAGCGACGGAAGGTCTCGTATTCGCCACTTTCACGGTCGATGGAGACGCGAATGTCTACCTCGCCGGCATACAGCTTTTTAGTAGCAGAGGCCAGGGCCAACTCAACGGCACCAAACACGACGTCGCGCTCCACGCTCTTTTCGCGCGAAATGGCATCGACCAACATCAATAGTTCACGGTTCATTTTTTCTGACCTCCGAGTTCTTGCGCCTCATCCACGGTGACTCCACCGGTAGCCGGGGTTGCCGCCCGACTGCCTCGCCCCTTGAAACTCACGATCGGCACCAGACGTGCCTCACGGATTTCGTCGAGCGTGAAACCCAATGCCTGTTGCACTTCAGGCTCTGCTGCCTTTTTGGCTGCAGCTTTCTTTTGTGCCGTTTTCGAGAGGGGCTTGTTGCCCCCCTTGGAATTTGTCTGATCGTCCCCCTCGGGCGACAGAATCAACTGCCAACCTGGGGCCTCACCCTCACTTTGAGCGGGCACCGCATCCAGCACACCACGGTATTTTTTGCGCCCCTGAAACGGGACTTTGAGCGAGATTTCCACCAACTCACCCAGGAAACGCTCGAAATGCGCGGGCGTCTTCAGCGGACGATCCACGCCCGGAGACGACACTTCAAGCCGGCTGTAGTCGCAATTGACTACTTCCAGGGCGTACTGCAGCTGTCGGGTGACTTTTTCGCAGTCATCGACCGTGACCAAATCACCGGGCAAATCGTACGACTGACCAGGCAAACGGTCGATGTACACGCGCAACAAGCCGTGCGAACTGCGCTCGCAGTCCACCAGTTCATAACCCAAACCGGTTACGGTGTTTTCAACTACGTTCTGCCAAGTCATCCAATAAAAAAATTCTCAAGCAAAAAAAATGGGCAGGAAAATCCGCCCATTCGTGTCTGACACGTGACGTGCTGCCCAACATTTGGACAGCCAATCCCATATTTTAGCCTCAGGAACAGGGTCGGATCAAGGCAATGCCCTCAATTTCTCTGAAATCGAGCCGCCACATGCGAAAATCCTGCCCTCGTTAGTTCAACTAGTCTGGAGACCTCATGGGATTTCTCGCCGGCAAACGCCTGTTGATCACGGGCCTGCTGTCCAACCGGTCGATTGCCTACGGCATCGCCAAGGCGTGCAAGCGCGAGGGTGCCGAACTGGCATTCAGCTACGTCGGGGAGCGCTTCAAAGATCGGATCACCGAGTTCGCCAAGGAGTTTGACTCGGACCTGATTTTTGACTGCGACGTCAGCAGCGACGAGCAAATCGACGGCATGTTTGCCGAATTGGCCAAGACGTGGCCGAAGATCGACGGTTTCGTCCATTCGATCGGTTTTGCGCCTCGCGAAGCCATCGCGGGCGACTTTTTGGATGGGCTGTCGCGCGAGGCCTTCCGGATTGCACACGACATTTCGGCCTACAGCTTCCCGGCAATGGCCAAAGCCGCCCTGCCGTACCTCAATGAGAACGCCTCGCTCGTGACGCTGACCTACCTTGGTGCCGAGCGTATCGTGCCGGCATACAACACCATGGGCTTGGCCAAGGCATCGCTGGAAGCCAGCGTGCGCTACACCGCCGCGAGCCTCGGCCCCAAGGGCATCCGTGCCAATGGGATTTCGGCTGGCCCGATCAAGACCCTGGCCGCATCCGGCATCAAGGGCTTCAGCAAGATCCTCGACGTCGTGGAGCAAAACGCCCCGCTGCGCCGTAACGTCACCATTGAAGACGTGGGCAATGTTGCTGCCTTCTTGTTGTCCGATCTGGCATCTGGCGTGACGGCAGAAATCACCTACGTGGACGGCGGCTTCAGCCACGTGATGGGTGGAGCTGGCGACATCGCCTGAGCCCCCCTCGCCTTCAGGCCCCATTAGGCCTGAAGCGCCAGTTCACCGCCCAATGCATCAACCAGATCCGGAATGAGCTTGCTCATTTCGCTGGTCGCGATGGCTGCGTCGGCGTCAAATGCCTCGTCATTGCCAGGCTTGCGACCCTCAAAAACGACATCCAGAAAGTCGATCTTCTTGAGTTGCATCGATTCGGTCAGTACAAAAGACACGCGGCCTTCCCATGTCATGGCGAGCCGAGTTGGCATCTTGCCGCTGACGATGTGCGACTTGACCTCTTCTGTATCCAGCAGATGCCGCGCGTAACGCACGACCGACTTTATCTCGTCCATCGACTTGAGTTCACAATCGCGGTCGATGGTGAAGCAGGCTGGAGGTTCGCCGCTGGCCAGCCACTCTTTCATCGCGACCGAGGCTGACTCTTTGGTTTGAAGCAAGGCCATGGAGAAGCCATCCAAGGACTTGACCAGGTAAGTGATGACATCTTCAGCCCGAGCCGAACTGGAGGTATCGAGCATCAAAAGATGCCGCTCAGGATTGATCCAGACGTTGATGGAAGACTGCTTGGTGAAGGCCATGGGAAGCAATTCAAGCTCGGCTTGCTCTTTCAGCTCCTTGGTTTGCTTCTTGCCCGGCTTACGACCGGTGCTCTCCTCAACCTGACGGGCCATCTCTTCAGTCCGCCGCTTGACCACCGCCCCGGGAAGCACACGTTGCTCAACCTGGAGTTTGAGCAAGTACTGACCGCCAATCGACTCCACCAAGGGGGCATGCTTGAGGCCACGCGGCTCGACCCAACCCAGGGACTGCTTTTGTGTGGCCCCACAGGGCACGAAACGCATCTTCTGCAGACTCGACTCAATGACCATCAACGAAGCCTGCCACTCAGGGCCAATTCGATAAACCACCAAATTCTTAAACACTGCTGTCCTTTGTCTGTCACGTCACGCGACAGCTGATCGCGGCAAAGCGTGGGAGTGTAAGCCCATGCTGTCCTAACTGAAGCTCATACGGTCATCATGTCGAGCGGGCTACGCACACCTCCTCCACCAATTTTCAAGACATGCGTGTAGATCATGGTGGTGCTGACATCGGCATGCCCCAACAACTCCTGCACCGTGCGAATGTCATACCCGTTCTGTAGCAAATGCGTCGCAAAACTGTGGCGCAAGGTATGAGGAGTGGCGGGCTTGGCAATTGCGGCCAGTTGCAGTGCCTGTTTGAAGTGCCGCTGAAACTGCTGATCCTGCATATGGTGCCTCCGGGTCATGCCACCCCTCGGGTCTTGCGACAAGGTTGCCTGAGGAAACACCCAAAACCACTGCCAGGTCATCCCCGCATGAGGATTTTTGCGTTCAAGGGCATCTGGCATCCAAACTGGCCCGACATTCGATCGCCTGTCTTTTGACCACAAATCGCGCACGTTGGCTAGGTGGATTTTGAGTGGACGCATGACTGCCTCTGGGAGCATGAGGGCGCGGTCTTTGGCGCCCTTTCCCTCTCGAACGATCAAGGTTCGATGGCCAAAATCGATGTCTTTGATACGTAACCTCAGGGTCTCATTGATGCGCATGCCCGTGCCATACAGGAGCTTGCCAATCAACTGTTGTGTGCCTTCCAGCTGGGCTAGAACGAGCTGCACCTCTTGAGGAGTTAGCACGGCTGGGAGTTTTCGTTCAGCCTTGGGGCGAACCATGTCTGACATCCATGGAAGCTCTTGCCTGAGCACGACCCGGTATAAAAATGCTAATGCCGACAGCGCTTGCTTGTGTGTGGAGACGGCGACCCGCTTGTCAGTGGCGAGGTGCTCAAGAAACGCACCGACTTCACGCGCCCCCATGTCTCGCGGATGGCGCTTGCAATGAAACAGGATAAATTGCCGGACCCAGTATAGGTATTGCTCTTCAGTGCGCAGGCTGTAATGCCTCAATCGAATCTGACGCTTGAGTTCGTCGAGCAATTTTGGCGATTGTGTGCTGGGCAGTGGAGACATGGGGCAACCTTTTCCATGACTGTATTTTTATAAGGGCTATCCAGTTAGCTCCACAAAAGCCAAAATACTGGATGTATATCCAGCACTTTACACCTTGTCCGGCAACTTGGGTGAGGACTCGATGATGTCGCTGTAGGTGTAAGGGGCGGTTTGCATGGCCTGCTGAAGCAACCGATAAAACAGCAAGCCGCGAGAGCTTGAGGTTCGTCGGTTGAAGCGAAAGACGAACTCGTTGAGATAGGCATCCAGATGAGTTGGCTGAACAGCCCCGTGATGGGTGCCCAGCATCCAGCGCTGCAGTAAAGCAGCCACGCGATGGACTCCGGCCATGGAGACATGGGCTGGTTGTTCGGCGCCCAGCATCACCGTGCGCTGGTGGTCGTAACCCAGTTCCTTGAGTGTGCGGTATGCGGCTGAGCCGTCGGTGTGTAAGACAGAGTCCGGCTCTACACAGTTCTGAATGAAGGGAATGACGCTGGCAGCGGAGTCATCGGGGATGCGTTGCAGACGGATGCGTCCGAATCCTTTTGGCTCGATCATTTCCACTGCAATCGCGACTAAGACCTTGTCAGTATTGCTTTTTCGCTTCTTCGTCGTGGTCGGTGCCTGTCGATCCGTGATGGCCACATAGGTCTCATCGACCTCCACCAACCCTTTGAGTCGTTCACGGCCGGGCCTGACCATCGCCTGGCGAAACCGATGGAGCATTGTCCAGGCCGTCTGGTAACTACCAAGCCCCAGAACTCTTTGCAACCCCAGCGCATTGACGCCTTGCTTCTGGTTCGTCACGTACCAAGCGCCAGCTAACCAGACCCGAAGCGGTGTACGTGTCTTGTCAAAAATTGTCCCCGCAATCACTGTCCCTTGGTAAGCCCAGCTACGGCACATGAGTCGCGAGCGGCTGGATCGGTAAGGCTCATCGGCTACGCCGCAATTCCGGCACACAAACCCGTTCGGCCAACGAAGCCTCTCCAAGTACGCCGAGCAGGCATCTTCGGAGCTGAACCAATCGAGGAAATCATTCCAGTTGGACGGGTAGTCTTTACCTGCTTCTGGGCTTGCGATATGCTGGATATCCATCCAGTATCTTCAGCTTTATGGAGCTAACAGGATACCCCTTGTTGTATACAGCATTTGTGAAAATCCCCCTTTTTGAGGAGTCCGGTGTCCAGGCCAAGATCTGAGCCAGTTCACCAGTTATGCCTTCACTCAAATGCTCAAGGAGCACGACATTGCAATCTTGATGAACGGCAAGGGTTGCTGGAGGCTACGCCAGCGTGACCGAGGCCGGCCAAAACCTGAGCACCTACATGCTTGGCTCAGCGCCACCTAAGTCTGCCTGCGTACCTTCTCCACTGTGCAAATTCCCGCACTCTTCTGGAGAAGCATCATGTACCGTTACAGCAAACTTTCCCTTCTGGCCGTCGCCATTGCTACGACTGCCGCTGTCGCCTATGCCGCCAAGGGCGGGATGGAAAACGACGCCCTGGCGATCACCAAAGCCAAAGTTCCGCTCACGCAGGCTGTCGCCGTTGCCGAGCAGCACGCCAATGGCAAGGCATCTCGGGCCGAGTACGAGAACTCGAGGCAAGGCTGGATCTATGACGTGGAAGTCGTCAGCGGGGCCAAGGTCTTCGATGTCCGGGTCGATGCCGACAAAGGCACGGTGATCTCGTCCGCCGAGGACAAGGCGGATCACGATGACGACCACGACAAACAAGACTGACCGACCACGACTGTGGCTGGATCGCGGGTGATGCAGCGATCCAGCCCGGAGACTTCATGGAAAACCTCAACCAAATAATCTTCCTGTGGCTCAACGCGCCTGAACATCCGAATGCTCTGGCGGTGACTCTGGCCACCTTCGTTGCGGAATGGCTCATCTGGGCCGTCCCGATCCTGATCGGCATCGGCTGGCTGCGGGGCAACGAGAACACCCGCAAAGCGCTGCTGATCGCTACCGCATCCGGCCTGCTTGGGCTGCTGACCAACCAAATCATTGGCCTGGCTTGGTCGCACCCCCGGCCTTTCATGATCGGGTTGGGGCATACGCTGATTCCCCATGTTGCCGACTCGTCATTTCCAAGCGATCACCTGACGCTGTGGTGGTCAGTTGCCTTCAGCTTTCTGCTTCAGCGAGGAATACTAAGGGCTGGCGTCGCTTGGGCACTGTTTGGCCTCCCCATCGCCTGGTCACGCATCTACCTGGGGGTTCACTTTCCGCTCGACATGCTTGGCGCCATCGCGGTCGCGGCGCTCAGTGCCGTGCTGACGTTGCACGAAGCCCGGTGGTATCTGGGGCCGATTTACCGGCTGGCGACCCGTGTCCATTGCCTGTTGTTCGGCAGGCTGATCACGCTGGGATGGGTGCGCGAGTGAGCCTATGGATGGGCTAAGTCTGCCTGGTCAGACTGGCGGCAATCCCTTTCACCTCGGCAGGAGAACACCATGAACAATTTGCCCAAGGTCAGAGCAAACGACTTGCTCAACAAAGTCCCTGAAGTCACGCTGTCGTTCTGGATCATCAAGATCATGTCCACGACGGTGGGCGAGACGGGGGCTGACTTCCTGGCGGTCAACGCGGGTTTTGGCCAAGGCTTGACGCGCACCGTCATGGGTGCGTTGCTGGCAGTCGCCCTGTTCATGCAACTGCGCACCCGCCGCTACACCCCTTGGATTTACTGGCTAACAGTCGTGTTGGTCAGCGTGGTCGGCACCCAGATCACCGATTTGTTGACCGACGGCCTGGGCGTCAGCTTGTACATCAGCACTTCGGCGTTCGCCGTGGCGCTCGCCGCGATCTTCTTTGTCTGGTATCGGGTCGAACGTACCTTGTCTATCCACGACATCGTGACGCGCAGCAGGGAGCTGTTCTATTGGTCAGCCATCCTCTGCACTTTTGCGCTGGGCACCGCTGCCGGCGATCTGGCGACCGAAGCATTGGGCTTGGGCTTTACCTGGGGCGCAGTCGCCTTCGGCGCGCTGATCGGCATGACCTATGCCGCCTGGCGCATGGGTGGCAACGCCGTGCTGACCTTCTGGATCGGCTACATCCTGACCCGACCCTTCGGCGCTGCGCTCGGCGACCTGCTGACTCAAGCCAAGACTTACGGTGGCCTCGGCATGGGGGCCATGTGGACCAGCGCCCTGTTCCTCTCAGTCATCGTCATACTGGTGGCCGTTGCGCAGATCGGCATGAGCGCAGGCCGCTCCACCCAGGCCGCCGAGTAAACATCTTCCCAATTTCCAAGGAGAAATCATGCCCAATCAGCACTCTATCGCCCGCCTTGTCTCCACCGTGTCGGCGCTGGCGCTCGTGGTTCTGTCCACTGGCTGCTCGAAGCATGCCGACCAAGGCGGTACGAGCGCCGTGCCTGCCCCCACGACCAACGCCAGCACGACATCGCCGAGCAAAACCGCTTCCAAGCTGGGCGACTTGACCGCATTTCGCAGCATCGCCACTGACGTAGCCGCCATCGTGGACAAGGGTGATCTGCCCGCCGCCAAGACCCGCATCAAGGATTTGGAGGTAGCCTGGGATTCGGCCGAGGCCGGACTGAAACCGCGCGCGGCCGACGACTGGCATGTGCTAGACAAAGCCATCGACAAGGCGTTGTCTGCATTGCGTGCCGATACGCCAAGCCAAGCGGACTGCAAGGCTGCGATGGGTGCTTTGCTAAAAACCTTCGACACGCTCGAAGGCAAAGCCTGATCCGTGAGCCTGCGCGATGAGAACATCCATTGAACACGCCTTGACCAAGGTGCCCGAAGTCACGCTGGATTTCTGGCTCATCAAGATTGCCGCCAAAACGCTTGGCGAAACCAGCGGCGATGCTGTCTCGATGTCCATGAATTTGGATTACCTAATCGGCACAGGTATCTTCGCCGTGATCTTCCTGGCTGCCGTCATCGCGCAAGTCAAGGGCAAGGCCTTCTATCCTTTTCTGTACTAGACCACCACCACGGTCGGGACGACGTTGGCCGACTTTTGCGGATCGTTCGCTCGGAATCGGGTACGCTGGTGGTTCGAGCTTGCTGCTGGCCTTGTTGCTCGGCTCGCTCTTCGTCTGGCATCGCAGGCCTTCATGCTGACCGCGATCCTATTGTTCAAGCAGCGGGCAGCCCAGACTGCGCATTAAAAAAATGCAGTCATCCTAGCCAATAGGGACGAAACACCATGATGAGAAAAAGTCCTGATCAATATGACAAAGTAAGCAAAGCCTTTCATTGGATTACGGCGACGATTGTTGTCACCGCATTCGTCTTGGGGCCTGGCGACTTTGGGCGAATAGTCGATGGTGGGGTCGATCCAGCCACACGAATTGACATCGTTTGGCATGAATCTTTGGGTGTCTCCGTATTTGTGCTCACATTCTTGCGCTTGATTTGGGTGGCAGTACGTCCTGGAGCTCCGCGACATCAGATGCCTACCTGGATGCTTGGCCTTTCTCGATTGGTGCATTTTGTTTTGTGGGCACTACTTTTCTCGTTGCCTCTATCTGCTTTGCTTGCTCTGGGAAGCGAATCTCATCCATTGACCTTATTAGGCGGAATGCGAATTAACGTGTTCCCCTTTGTTGGTAACTCCTATTTTTCCAACCTTGCAGATTGGGGCGAGATTCACAAACTGCTTGGTGATGTCATCATATGGTTGGCAGGCATTCATGCGCTGGCTGCCGTATATCACCACATCAGACTAAAAGACGAAGTTCTTGTCTCAATGTTGCCGTAATGTGGGGGCAATAATTTCGATAGGAGGGGGAATGCGGGTATTGCTGGTCGAAGACGACCCCATGATAGGCGAAGCGATCCAGGGCGCATTGAAGGATGCGTCTTATGCCACCGACTGGGTGAAGGACGGACTGACCGCCCTCACGACACTGGGTTGCCAGCACTATGACCTGGTTCTGCTTGACCTGGGCCTGCCAGGCAAGGATGGGCTGGAAGTGCTGGCCAGTATCCGCGCCAAGGACAACCCGATCCCCTTGCTCATCATCACGGCACGTGATGGCCTGGATGATCGTCTGTGCGGCCTGGACAGCGGAGCCGACGACTACGTGTCCAAACCCTTTCAGATGGCAGAACTGTTGGCCCGGATGCGCGCCGTTTTGCGACGCAAGGGCGGCAACGCTGCGCCCGTGCTCAGCAATGGTGTGGTGTCGCTCGATCCGGCCACTAAAGAGGCCAGCGTTAGCTGCGGCCCCTCGGTGCAACTCTCCAACCGAGAGTTCTCACTGCTGCAAGCCTTGCTGGTTCGACCTGGGGCCATTCTCTCACGCAGCGAACTGGAAGATCGCATTTACGGCTGGGGGGAAGAGGTCGAAAGCAATGCCGTCGAATATCTGATCCATGCGTTGCGGCGCAAGCTGGGCAGCGATGTCATCAAGAACATCAGGGGGGTCGGATGGATGGTTTCAAAAGGCGCCTGAACGAATCGGTTCAGCTTAGGCTGTCCTTCACCCTGTCGCTGGCCATCCTCGTGGTAGCCATCGTGGCCGGCGTCTTCTCGTTCCTGTCGGCTTTCGACGAAGCCCATGAGCTACAGGACGATGTTCTACGCCAAGTGGCGCAGCTCATGGATCGGCAGCGCCTGTCACCGGCTCCGCCGACAACTGATGTTCGCCCCAAAGATGCCGATGAAGAATCGCACGTGATCGTGCAGCGCTTGGGCGAAGCCAATCCATCTGAGGCCAGCGTGGATGCAGGTGGCACGCTTCCCCTGCCGACGACACTGGCTGATGGGCTGCATACGCTAGAGGTCGGCGGCGAGACATTCCGTGTAATGGTCAAGACCACGGCTGCCGGTGAACGCATCGCCGTAGCACAGGAAGCAGGTTTTCGCAATGAAATCGCCCGAGATGGAGCGCTACGCACCGTGATGCCGTTCCTAATCCTCGTGCCGGTACTGCTATTGATCGTCGCCGACCTTGTGCGCAAGATGTTTCGCCCCATTGCGGCACTTTCCAAAGAAATCGACCTGCGCGCCGAGCAGGAACTACACCCCGTCGAAGACCGTTACCTTCCGGTCGAGGTTCGCCCATTCGCCGTTGCGATCAACCGATTGCTCGTCCGTGTTGGCCAGTCTATGGAATCTCAACGCCGCTTTGTAGCCGATGCCGCGCACGAACTGCGCTCGCCGTTGACCGCCCTTTCGCTGCAAGCGGAGAGACTGGCGGAGGCAGAAATGCCCGGCTTGGCGCGCGAACGATTGACCGTGTTGCGCCAAGGAATCGAGCGCGGCCGGAGCCTGCTGGATCAACTCTTGACCTTGGCCAAGGCGCAGTCGACCGCCGAATCGCCGAAGTCACCGATATCCGTTCAGGCCATCTACCGTCGCGTGCTGGAAGACCTCATGCCGCTGGCCGAGGCCAAACACATCGACATCGGGGTCGAAGGCACGCAAGACGCCGAGTTATTGGTGAGCGAGCTGGACATGATTGCCTTGGTCAAGAACCTGGTCGATAACGCCATACGCTACACGCCAGAGGGAGGGCGTGTTGATCTTTCTGTGGGTATGTCGGCAGAAAAAGCCGTACTGCACATTCAGGACAGTGGGCCTGGCATTCCGTTGACTGAACGGGTTCGGGTTTTTGATCCCTTCTATCGCATGCTTGGCACTGAGCAGATCGGTTCAGGTCTAGGGCTTTCCATCGTCCAAACGATTGCCCAGCGCATCGGCGCGGAGATTCACCTCAGCTTCGTGGACGAGCCTCAGCAAACCGGCCTAAACGTTACCGTTTCCGTTCCAACTAAGTAAGTAATCGAGAATCGTCGGGGGGGACTGCTCGGCTCAAGGTGTGTGTGGGGGCACTACAACACGTGCAACATCGGCCTGCCTCCTGGCTATTGGCAAACGAACTGATCCCAGCTGGCGTGACCACTCAAGCGGCCCCACACATTGACCTGCATCAAGCCTGAATACTGAAGACGAAACTTATTGGTGCAAGATGGGATCCCTCCGCATCTTTGCGAGGCTGGATTCAGTCGGTCACCATGTCTTCATCAGACGTTTCAAACTCAGGCACAAGGCCTGCCCATCGCGTGTTGGCGGTGCGCGGCACAGTGGTCGATGTCGGCGGCACGCCCTTGCCGCAAATCGGCCATGTGCTGACGGTGACGACCGATGACCTGAGCATCACCTTGGTCGTGGTGCATCACTTGTCCGAAAATGCCGTTCGAACCATCTCATTGCAAACATCAGATGGGATTGCGCGGGGGATGTCCGTACAAGACACAGGCGCCCCACTGACTGTGCCGGCCGGCGAAGCTTGCCTGGGTCGGCTGCTGAATGTGCTGGGAGCGCCCTTGGATGGAGGACCTTCCCTGGCAAATGCACCGCACCGCCCGGTGATTGCCCCCCCTCCGCCCTTGGTGGACACTTTGCCCGGCAAACAGATCTTGCCCACTGGCGTAAAGGTGATCGACCTGCTCTGTCCTTTCGTACGGGGTGGCAAGACCGGCTTGTTCGGTGGTGCAGGGGTTGGCAAGACCGTGCTGATGATGGAGTTCATGCATGCGATCAGCAGCATGTACCAAGGGGCATCAGTCTTTGCCGGCGTGGGCGAACGGATTCGGGAAGGCCACGAGCTGTGGCATGAAATGAAAGAAGCCGGGGTGATGGATCGGTCCGTGATGGTGTTTGGTCAAATGGACGAAACCCCAGGCGTGCGCTACTACACCGGCTACACGGCATTGACCTGCGCCGAATCTCTGCGCGACGCCGGCCACACGGAAGTTCTGTTCTTGATGGACAACCTGTTTCGCTACATCCAGGCGGGCACCGAGATTTCCGGTCTACTGGGCCGCATGCCGTCGACCGTGGGGTATCAGCCCACCCTGGTGACCGAAGTGGCCACCCTGGAAGAGCGGATCTTGTCGACATCCGCCGGAGCCATCACCGCCGTTCAGGCCGTATATGTGCCTGCCGACGACATGAGCGACCCATCCATCGCCGCCATTCAAGCTCACTTGGATGGCGTGGTGGTGCTTTCGCGAGAGCAGGCTGCCAAAGGCATCTACCCGGCGGTCGATCCCCTGACATCCAACAGCCGGATGATGGATGTTCGCATGGTGGGCGAACGCCATTACCGAGTTGCGTCGGCCGTTCGAGAGCATCTGGCTCGCTACAAAGAGCTGGAAGACATCATTGCCATGCTTGGGATTGAGGAGCTGTCGCCAGAGGACCGATTGGTGGTGCGACGAGCTCGGCGTTTGCAGCGCTACCTGACTCAGCCCTTCTTCGTCGTGGCCGACCACACCGGCATGGCTGGTGAATCTGTTCCGCTCGAAGTGACTTTGGCCGACTGTGAGCGCTTTTTGAATGGGGCTTACGACTCGTTGTCAGAGGATGCCTGCTACATGAAGGGGGCCATGCCATCATGAACACCCGTACCTTGACCATGCGCTGGCTGGACGGACGTGGTGACACGAAGGTCGATCAAGTGGTCAGTCTGGTTGCGGCTGATGCCAGCGGACAGTTTGGCTTGTTGCCAGGGCATGAGGACTTCATCACCGTGGTCGAACCCGGATTATTCCGGTATCGACAAGCTGACGAAGCGCAATGGCGCCATGCAGCGTGCGCGGGTGGCCTGTTGATGTGTCAAACCCTTCAAGGCGCCACCGAGGTGCGCATGGTGAGTCGGCGTTTTCTATCGGGCGACACCCCTGAGGCTTTGCAACAGACACTGAGCAGCATGCTGAGTGAAGAAGAATCGTTGCGCTTGAGCACCCAAGACAATCTGGAGCAAATCGACTTGGCCCTGTACAAACGCCTGCAAGAATTGGCTCGGAGCTGATCATGCAACCCGACGACCGTCATCTCAGTGAACAGATGAGCAAGCAAATCAAGCGCTTGAAATCTGCCCGCAAGGCTGGCGTGCTGGGCCTGTTGGTCACGGGTGGCACGGTGGGGCTGTTGCTGACGGTGCCGCTGATCCTGGGGGCCTACCTGGGGCGCTGGCTGGACGAACAATCGCCAGGGTATTCAGTGCGCTGGACCGTTAACTTGATCCTGCTGGGCTTGGCCGTCGGCATCTACAACGTCTACCGATTCTTGAAGGAGCACGGCCAATGAATGGCATGGGGTCGAGCATCTGGTGGCAGTGGCATGGGCTGGCGCTGCACGAATCAGCGGGCTTGTCTATGTTGATCACCCTGGTGATCGGCTTGTTTGGCTGGAGCTTGTCGAGCCGATTGCGAGGCTCGCCTTCACGCCTGCCGCCTTTGGCCGAGGCACTTTACCAACTGATGCACGATGCGGTGGCCGAGGTGCTGCCCCCCAAGTACACCGCAGCCGTTTTTCCGTTCATCGCCACGCTGTGGGTGTACATCCTGGTGGCGAACCTGATTGGCCTGGTGCCGGGGCTGTCATCGCCTACTCGGGATTTGTCCATCACCAGCGCGCTGGCGGTGCTGGTGTTTGTTGCGGTCCATGGCTATGGCATCCATGCCGCGGGCTGGCGACTGTATCTGAGTCACTACCTCAAGCCGAGTCCGATCCTGCTGCCCTTCCACTTGATCAGCGAGGTCACCCGAACCCTGGCCCTGGCGATCCGCCTGTTCGGCAACATGATGAGCCTGGAGATGGCCGCTGTGCTGGTGCTGCTGGTGGCCGGATTGCTGGTGCCCATTCCCTTACTGTTGCTGCACGTGGTCGAGGCGCTGGTTCAGGCTTACATCTTCGGCATGCTCGCCTTGATCTACATCGCCAGTGCCCTTGAAGTGGCCGATCAACACACAGCCATGGCTCAAGCCATCGATGCTTCCCCATCTTCATCCGATCAGGAGTCTTCACATGAATGATCTGCATCTTTTCAGTCTGGCCTCGACGGTCGTGGCCGGCCTGGTCATTGCACTGGGCGTGTTCTTCCCGGCGGTCGCCATGGGCAAGGCAATCTCTGCCGCGCTCGACGCCTTGGCCCGGCAACCCGAAGCCGAAAAATCCATCAGCCGCACCTTGTTCATCGGGCTGGCAATGATCGAATCGCTGGCGATTTATTGCCTGGTGATTGCCTTGATCATCCTGTTCCGCAACCCGCTGCTGGGATACTTCCTGAAATAACCGGACCCTCGCGATGGACCTCGACGGCACCACCTTCGCGCTACAGATCGTCAACTTCCTGACCCTGCTGTGGCTGTTGAATCGATTTGTGTTTCGCCCCATCCGAGCGGCTCTGCAAGCCAAGGCTGAGGCAGAGGCTGCGCAACGTCAAGCCCTGCTCAAGCAGGCAGCCGATCTGGAAGCCCAGAGGGCGCAACTGGCTCAGCAACTGGCCGAAGGGGCTGCACAGCGCGCCAAGGCGCAGGCTGCCTTGAACGACGAGATTCAGGCTCTGCGCAAAAAGCAGATGCAAAGCCTGCACGAGGAGTTGCAAGACGAAAGAGACAAGGCCCGTGCCCGCCTACAGCAGGAAGAAAAACGCCTGCTTGAATCGATGGAAGCCCGACAACAGCAATGTGCCTCGGACTACATCGCGGCCTACCTCAGCCGCCTGGCCAGCCCTGAGCTGGAAGCGCGCATCATTGCGCTCTTTCTGACCGATCTGGATGATCACGCCTCTGCTGCGGCACAGGCCTTGGCGAACCCGTGGCAGGATGACCCCCAAGCGCCAGCCCCAGTAGAGGTGAGCACCTGTTTTCAAGTCGATGCTGTCACCCGCGCACAGATTGAAGATCGGCTGCATCGTTTGTGCACTCAACCTTGTCTGGTGAGCTGGCGACAAAACCCCGCGTTGCTCGCTGGCATCTGTGTGCATGTGCCAGGCTTTCAACTTGAAGCCAGCTTGCGTGCGGGTGTTCGCGCCGCACCCTCATCTACAGCGCGTGCCCCCTCATGAACCAGATTGGCCTGTTGATTGAAGAAGTGGGCACGGTCATCTGCCTGGCCGATGGCATCGCATGGGTGCAGGGTCTGCCCTCGGTCCCGATGGGTGAGGTAATCGAATCGGCAGAAGGCAGTCGTGCCTGGGTGTTTCAGCTGGACGAACGTCTGGCCGGCTGCATCTTGCTGGAACAACAAGACGACATGGCCGCCGGGGTGCGCATGCGCCGCAGCGGGCATCGGCTGACCATGCCCTGCAGCGATGAGCTGTTGGGGCGTGTGATTGATCCCTTGGGGCGGCCCCTCGATGGGCTCGCGCCTGTTTCGTCGGCCCAGCGACGCGCCTTAGAGGCCGGTTCGCCAGCCATTGTTGAGCGTGATCCCGTCCAACGCCCTTTGCATACGGGCAACACCATCATCGACACCCTGCTGCCAATCGGCCGCGGCCAGCGCGAACTGTTGATTGGCGACGAAGGAACCGGTAAAAGCGCCCTGGCCCTAGACGCCATCATCAATCAGCAAGGGCAGAACGTGCGGTGCGTGCTGGTGCTGATTGGGCAACGGCGGGCCGAGGTGGCCGAAACCATCCGCACCCTGCAAGAGCGTGGCGCCATGGCCCATACCACCATCGTGGTTGCCGAGGCTGGCGCCCTGCCCGGCTTGCAATACCTGGCCCCCTTCGCTGGCTGTGCCCTGGCCGAATCGTGGATGCACGCCGGACACGACACCCTCATTGTTTACGACGACCTAGGCAAACACGCCCAGGCCTATCGAGAGCTGTCCTTGCTGCTGCGGCGCCCCCCAGGGCGCGAAGCCTACCCCGGCGACATCTTTTATCTGCATTCGCGCCTGTTGGAGCGCTCGACCCAACTGAGCACGGCCTTGGGCGGCGGCAGCATGACGGCCATTCCCATCGTGCCCACGCAGTTAGGTGAGGTATCGAGCTACATCCCCACCAATCTGATCTCCATCACCGACGGACAGGTGTACTTGAGCAGCAAGCTGGTGGCCTCAGGCATGTTCCCAGCCATTGATGTGGGGACGTCGGTCTCTCGCATCGGGGGCAAAGCTCAGGATCGGGCCATCGCTCGTGAATGCAAGCGATTGCGGCTGGACTACCTTCAGTTTCTGGAGCTGGAGTTGTTCACCCGATTCGGCACACATCTGGATGAAGACACAGCCGCGAAGATGAAGCGCGGGCGCCTGCTGCAAGCCCTGTTCCGCCAAGGCCGATTGGCCCCCCGCTCGCATCTGTACAACATGGCGTGGCTGGTGGCCTTCAACGAGGGGCTGCTGCAAGAGTCATCAGCCACCGACCTGGCCGAATCATTGCGCAGGCTGAACCAACAATCGTCGCAAGCCCCGCACATCGACGCGCCACGCGACGAATGGGTGGCATGGGTGCGCTTGGCGCTCGGGGGCTGACATGGCCGGTGACAAGGCGCTCAGGGAAC
Organism: Burkholderiales bacterium; assembly: GCA_028864885.1. Lineage (GTDB taxonomy): Bacteria > Pseudomonadota > Gammaproteobacteria > Burkholderiales > Burkholderiaceae_C > Aquabacterium. Next base: position 26,120 of record JAGWLR010000017.1, read on the forward strand.
GCAGCCATTTGCTCGATGAGCTGCGTCAGATCGTTCAATCGATGAAGAATCTGGCGTTTGCCGAACTGCAGCGCGTCAGCCGCATCCGCGAGGCCCAGTCCGAAGCAGCATCGACATTGAATCAGGCACTCATGCGGCTGGGGTCGATGCCCTCACCGGCCTCGTCTGCTGCCCCAGATCAAGACCGGATGTGGCTGGTCATCGGAGCGGAGCGTGGCTTTTGTGGCGCATTCAACGCCCGCCTGGCAGACACCCTTGACGAGCTGAAATTGGCCGAGTCGAAACAGCCCGTGCTGGTGGCCAGCACACGCATGAAAGAATCCTCGCCATCGCCCGCGTTCGCCTTTCTCAAAGGGTGCGCCTCGTCTGACGAAGTCGACATGACGGTGGACGATTGGCTGGCCGCCATCGAGCAGAACCGAGGCTCGGCGACACACCTACAGGTGATTCGACACGACGAGCATCAAGTCATTCAGACCATGCTGCCCCTGCATGCGCCGCCGTGCGCGGATCGGGTCTCCATTGCCCACCAGCTTCCCTTGCCAGGATTGCGAAGTGCGATCCACCGACAGCATCTGCGTTTCATGATTCAAGATGCCATCACGGCGTCGCTGCTACAAGAAAACCACTGGCGTCTGAATCAAATGCAACGTGCACAGGATCACCTTGACGAGTTGTCGGCGCAACTGCGGCGGCAATATGCGGCGAATCGGCAGGCCAGCATCACCAATGAGCTGGAAACGCTCATGTCAGGTCCGTTCTCGGTATAAATCCTCCCCACAGTTCAGGTCTTTCTGCCACGCGCCTTTCATGCGCGGGTGATAAGCTGGAATCCAATAGACCTACAGCTTGATGAGGAAGAACCATGCCTGGCCTGTTGCCTGATGTCGATCCCGAAGGCCTGCTTGAATACTCGGTGGTGTTCACGGATCGTTCGCTGAACCAGATGTCGCAAAAATTTCAGCGCGTGATGCGGGATTTGTCTGACGTGCTGAAAGAGGTCTACCACGCCCGATCAGTGGCGCTGGTTCCAGGTGGGGGCACCTTCGGCATGGAAGCCGTTGCACGGCAGTTTGCAACGGGTAAAAAGGCGCTGGTCATTCGCAATGGCTGGTTCAGCTTCCGCTGGTCTCAGATCTTCGAGATGGGGCACATCCCAGCCGAAGAGACCGTGTTGAAGGCTCGCCAAGCCGCGCCCGGCCCTCAGCAGCCCTATTCACCCCCGCCGATTGCCGAGGTGGTCGACACCATTCGTGCCAAACGCCCAGATCTGGTGTTTGCGCCGCATGTGGAAACGGCATCCGGCATCATCCTGCCCGATGACTACCTGAAGGCTGTGGCTGATGCAGTTCATGAGGCAGGCGGCCTGTTCGTACTCGACTGTGTCGCTTCAGGCGCCGCGTGGGTCGACATGCAAGCCACCGGGGTCGACGTGTTGATCAGCGCGCCCCAAAAGGGCTGGAGCGGCTCGCCAGGCTGCGCTTTCGTGATGCTGAGCGAGCGGGCTCGCCAAGCCATCGAGCACACCACCAGCACCAGCTTTGCTGCCGACTTGAAGAAGTGGCTGCAGATCATGGAAACCTATGAGGGCGGCAGCCATGCCTACCATGCCACCCTGCCGACCGATGCGATCACCAAGACGTGCCAGATGATGCTCGAAACCCGCGAGTACGGCTTTGAAAAGGTTCGTGCCGAGCAGTGGGAGCTGGGCCGCCGGGTCCGTGCTCTGCTTGAATCCAAGGATATCCGCAGCGTGGCGGCAGAGGGCTTCAAGGCGCCCGGTGTGGTGGTGAGCTACACCGACCACGACGGCATGCACACGGGCAAAGCCTTCATAGCCAATGGCCTGCAAACCGCCGCGGGCGTGCCTTTGCGCTGTGATGAATCCGCTGATTTCAAAACCTTCCGCGTCGGATTGTTCGGCTTGGACAAGCTGCACAACATCGAGCGGACGGTCGCCCACCTGGAAACAGCGCTCAGCCAGGTTCTTCCTGACTGAGCAGGTCAAGCTGGACTGAGCAGACCTTCCAAGGTTTCAATCAGCTCCAGCGGGCTGAATGGCTTGACCAGATAAGAGTCGGCGCCTGCGTCCTTGCCAGCCTGCCTGTCTGCAACTTGGCCCCGCGCCGTCAAGAGAACGACTCGAATGTGCTTCAGGTTGGGATCTGACTTGATCTGCCTGCAAGCTTGTAGACCGTCGATTTCCCCGGGCATCATGATGTCCAGCAACATCAGGTCAGGCTTGAATTCGCGGGCCACTCGCAGGCCCTCGGCTCCGTCGGGGGCTTCGCGGATTTCATAATCCTCGAACTCCAAAGTCATGTGGATAAGCTTGCGTATGTCAGCTTGGTCTTCGGTGATCAGGACGCGTTTCATGATGGAACCCTCCATTGAATATCAGGCAGCCTTCTGGCGCCGTCGCGACATCAGTACTGCCAGGTCGGCGGCATAACGCTGTGCCTGGGCAGCATCCATGGATTGATCCATGGATCGATAGGGAGCCCCAGTGGGCAAATCGATCAAAAAATTCCGTAAACCATCTTCATCTTCTTCACGCAGTTGCCCACCATGCAGCCCGACGATGCATTGGCACAGGTGCAATCCGATCAGATCCTTGGCGTTAGGCGGAGGCGGGGCCGGTGGGCGGGCTGCGCTCTTGCTTCGATCGCTCGTCTGGGGCAGAGCATTGGGGTCTGCCAGCAAAGTGGCATCATCTTGCCGCATTGGCCACATGCCGCTGTTGCGAAACACGATGAGCACGCGTGGCCCCATCTGACGGAGTTCAATGTCAAGGGTTCCCCCTGTAGGGACGGCACGTAATGCGGCGCCCAGACTTTCGGTCACGATGCGAGTCAGCCAGAACTCACTAGCGTAAACAATCGGTGCCTCGCTTTCTGCGAATCGACTGACGAGCCGCACCGTGATCTTTTTAGCCAGGGCCTGATGCTCTTGCTGAAGCCAGCAACATTTCAACAGCGGCCATAACTCGAGGCGATCGCTAGCAAGCAGATCCTGGTGCCCCCATAACTGAGCCAGTTCGGTCAGTCGGATGACGGTGTCAGTGACCTCGGACACCTTTTGTAAGCCTTCCTTGCTAGCCTCGAGGCTGTCGGACTCAATCGCACTTTTGATGACGCTGGTCAGCCGCTTGAGTGGAGTTGCCAGGTCAGATCGAATCACAGTCATCAGATTGTTCAAGGATAAAGCTTCACCATACGGTGCAGGCGACTTGAGGTAGATCCAAGCTTCACCCTGTGCCATTCCAGGCCCGACTTCTGCCACCAGCAATTGCTTACATCCAGCTTGTGGTTCAAACTCAAGTCGAACCTGCGACTTCAGCTTTCCCGAGGCGATGACCGCAACGGCTCGCGCCATGGGAGAGTCGGGCAATCGATCACCTGACTTCATGCCGCAATAGGTTTGCGCCTTTTGATTGGCGAAGGTCACTTCACCATTCGCATTTGCCCACAACAAACCATCAGAGACGTTGTCCAAAAGGGTTTGCAAGACCGGATTCATGATTGACTCCACTTTGGTGGCTAGCGGACTGAAGCGAATTGGTCCTGATGGACCACTCTCAGCCAAAGGGTGACTTCGGTGCCCTTGCCCGCTTCGCTATGCACTTCAACTTCACCACCCAGGATGGTCATGATCTCCTTGACAAGGGACATACCTAAGCCGGTACCCGGGATGTTGCCAGACGGGTCAGCTCTGTAAAACCGTTCACAGACCCGGGCCAACTGATCAGGTGACATGCCAATCCCTTCATCGGCGACTCTGATGCCAACTTGCGGTCCCATATCCAGTCCACGCTCGACCACATCCAACACGATGCGTCCACCTTTTGGCGAATATTTGTAGGCATTTGAGAGGATGTTGGTCAAGGCTCTGACCAGATGTTCATCATCGGCAAACACCATCGGCACGCTCTCAGGCAAAAGCAATTCAACCCTACGCTTATCCCCGGGGAACAGCAAGCCATGCACCGCCGACTCTATAACCGGCAAGACATTCAAAGGCCGAATATTGAAATCTTTGCCTGCGCGGGACTCAATGCGAGCAAGGTCTAACAATTCAGTGACCATATTGACCAGCAATGTCGACTGCCGATAGATGGTCTCGTACACATCCCGGCGCTTTTCCTCTGAGAAGTTGCGCTTCAGCAGCAGTTCGGTGAAGCCGTGAACACTGGCCATTGGGGTGCGAAGTTCATGGGCAGCCGTTGACAGGAATTCGCTTTTCATCCGGTCCACTTCAATCTCGTGGGTGATGTCACGCAGGTAGATGGCCCTGCCAATGAAGCGTCCCCAGGTGTCGTACATGTCGCGAACTGAACGCTGCAGGACTCCAGGTCGAGGCAGAACCAATTGCAGTCGGTCGCCTTCGCCGGAAGCCGCTACCTCAGCGATAGACTTTGGCCTTGATTCAGGAGAACACAGACTGGATAAGATGACATCGAACTCAGACTCCGTGACTCCATCAAGACGCTCACGCGGCAGGCCTGTCATGGCATAAAAGGCTGGGTTGCCATAAGAGCGAATGCCCTCGGCGTTAAACACCACAAATCCGTCCGGGGACAGCTTGAAGAGGGAGTCGAACTCCGTCATGAATTGGCGAACCCGAAGTTCGTCCCGCTTGCGATCTATGAAGTGCGACACCTGAAGCGCGATCCCCTCAAGCAACTGGATCAGGTCTGCATCGAGCGGCTGTGCTGTCGGCCCCGCAAACTCGAGCAGATAGGTCACCTTTTCTCCTGAGAGGATGGGCAGGACGAATACCGATCTCACCGACTCTTTTTCAGCCACGGCGCCGCGCCCCGGGTCATCAACTGTTCGCAGATCCTGAACAAAGGTCGTTTTGCGTGTCTGCCAGATGTGCCCTAACCACCCTTCTGATTTGCGCCAAACCAAGGTCTCACTCGCCGCCAAATAACCTGCGTAACGTAACTCATTGGCGGACCACAGAGCACTGCACCGCAAGTTCTGGTCGCCTACCCATCGCTTGCTTTTGACCTCCCAAGCCACCCCAATCGGCCAGTCGATAAACGAGCCAATCATCTTCATGACAGTAGGGAGGAAACCTCCAACGTCGCTCGCCTCAGACAAAGCCTGAATGACCGCGTGATGCAAGGCAAGGCGGGAGTCGGTCTGCCGCCGAGAAGTCACATCGCGCTGCACCGCCATGTATCGATGGACCTCGCCAAGCTCGTTACGTAATGGCTTGGCCTCGATCCGAACCCAGTACAGGTGGCCGTTCTTCGCCCGATTGAGCACCTCTGCCTGAAATGGCAGCTGCAGTGCAATTTGCTCACGCATGTAAGCGATGACTGCAGGATCTGTCTCGATGCTCTGCAACAACTCGCTGGGCTTTTTGCCCATCAACTCAGCCAATGTGTAGCCACTGATTCGCGTGAAGCTGTCATTGACCCATTCGATTTCGCCATGCGAATTGGTCACCACCACGGCGTTGTCCGCATTTTGCGCAACCTGCGCCATCAGGCTACATGCCTCCACCTGGCGATTGAGGCGTTGGACCTGCTGGACCAAATCCGTCAGGCTCGAAACGCTGCCATCGAGCTCAGGGGAGGAGCGAATCGCTGCGGTGTTCATGGGGCCTCCTCTTGCGCCGAAAGGCTTGAGGTGATTTCATATTTTTCATTCTAGGAACCTACAAGCCACCCAACGCATTACCTTCCGATAAATGCGTCAATAACTCACGCGCAAGTAGGATTTACCTTAATTTGATCGCGTGGTCTGGCCCCCTCATCCCAGGGTGGATGGTGAACTCTCATCGGTTCAGAGCATCACAACACAACTGCATCGTGCTAATTTCAGCGCCTCAAATGCCCTCGCCTTGTTTGGAGGAAACCCATGCACCACCCATCGCGCATTCACTTGCTCTTCATGGCCGCTGGTATGGTCTGCACCCTGGCAGCTCGCGCTGCCGTGCCAGCCGGCACCCAATTGCCCTTGAAGGCCCTCGACCGAGAGTATTTCAAGATCGGTGAATCCAAGAAGGTCAAGTTTTTGGTTGCTGCCCCGGATGACCCCAATGACACCTCCGTGGTTGCCAAACTGGCAGGCTGCACCGTCGAGGGAGACGCCGCGTACAACCCCAAAACGGCTCGCCTTTACCTCAAGCATCCCACGCTGAACTGCCCATCTGATGCGGCTGCGGGTTCTTCTCTGCCGCCGGAAACCGACCTGACTGGACAACTGAGTGACTCTGGCGTTGACGGCATCCGCCTCGATTGCGGCCAAGACAAGGAATGCACCGTAGGTCATCTGAAGAAGGACGCAGATGCGGCTTTCACCCTGACTGATGGCTTTGGCGGGGCCGATTAAGCAAACTGCTTGCGCGCCAGTGCCACGGCTTCGTCGATGCTCAACACCGTGAGCACGGCACCGGGCAAGTGCGCGCGCTGCAACACCGCGTAGGACTTGCTTTTCAGGCGCGCGATGACGAGATACTGCCCGGATCGGATCAGTTGCAAACTGAGCTCGCGTAGAGCCTCGATGCATGAGCCGTCCAGATCCGGCGATTCCTCCAAGCTGAGCACGACTGCCTTGACTTGGGGCTGTTGACTGAGTCGACGCTGCAACAGGGTCATCAGTCGTTCGGCGTTCCAGAAGAACATGGGGGCCTCAGGACGCACAACCAGAATGTCGGGCTCGGGGTGTACGTCTGGGTAAAGGTCTTGTTCGACGAAATCGTGACTGTCTTTCAAGCGCCCCAGGACTGCCAGCCGCACATCGGCCAGCTCTTTCAAGGTCAGAAACAGGCTCAACCCAATCGACACCAACAGGCCATCCAGCACCCCTAGCACCAGCACGGCCAACACGGCCGCAGCCACCACCAGGCGATCGCGCTGCCAAACAAAATACGGGGCCAGCACCTCCCAGCGCAGCGTATGGCTGACCGCCCAGACCACCACGGCCGCCAAAACCGGCACTGGCGTTTGCGCCACCCAAGGCAAGAGCAGCCAGATCATGACGGCCACGGTGGCCGCCGCCACCAGCCCTGCCCATCGGGAGCGGGCGCCCGCCGCCTCGTTGGCCACGCTGGCTGAATACCCTGCCCCGACCGGCATGCCCTGAAACACGCTGCTGAGCAGGTTGGCAGCTCCCAATGCCAGCAGATCGCGATCTGGGGCCACAGGATCTCCATGCCGCAGCGCCAGACTGCGGATCGACGTGTACGACTCGGCATAGAGGATCAGCACCATGGCAAAGGCCAGTTCCCCCAGACGCAACCACTGCGCCCAAGCCAGCTGTGGCACCCCCGGTGAAATCTGATCAAAGGCAATCAATCCAATGGGATGCACGCCATGTTGCGCAAGCCCCCAGCCCATCTGGGCAGCGATGCCCGCCCCCATGACGATCAAGCCGGCAGGCAGCCAACGCATGCGGCGCCCCAATCCAAACAAGGCGACCAGAGCGAGCAGACCGACCAGCAGGCTGGGCAGATGCCAGCTAGAGCGGGCAGCCACCAATTGCCGAATCACAGACAACGGATCGCTGCCCACGGTGGACACGGCCAGCCAACTGGGCAACTGCCGGATGATGATGACCAGGGCCAAGCCAAAGGTGTAGCCGCGCACCACGGGTTTGGCCACGAAAGCCGAAGCCACGCCCAGTCGTGCCAGCGCCCCGAGCACGAACATCGCGCCAGTTAAGCCGACCAGCCCCGCCGATAGGCTCATGCGCCAATCGAGGTGCCCCAAAGACAGGCTCCCCACAGCTGCAGCGAGCAGAGCTGCCGACGACGAGGTAGCCGACACAACCGCAAATCGACTCGCCCCCAACAACCCATAGGCCAGCAGGCCCGCAAACAGGGCAACCAGCCCCGCCTGTGGCGGCATGTTGCCGATGCCCGCATAAGCCACCGCCTCCGGCAACAACAAACCGGCCAGTGACAACCCAGCCAACACGTCACGGCCCGTGGGGCGCTCCAATGCCCAGTCTGCTGGCCACTTCATCAAAGCACGCGCTGCACCAGTTGGCCCGAACGCACGGAGAAGCGTTCCAGGGCGGTCAGCGCCTCCAGATCAATGCTGGCTGAGCGGCCCTTGTAGACGGCATCTTTCAGCCACGCAGCTTCGGCGTCGACTGCCTCGGGGCTGTCAAGCTGGGTGTGCCATACCTTTCGATCTGCATCCCAACGGTACCCCCGGCTTTTGAGCGCATCTTTGCTGTCGAATGGAGACCCGGTGGCAAATACGCGGTAGCGCGTCTGTTGCGCCCCATCGAGCAGGCGCTTCAACCCCGTCACGCCAGACACAGGCAGCGGTTGACTCAACACGGCCAGCAAAGCGTGGCAGTCCATCTCGGCGCGGTGGGCATCGTAGAACCAACCCAGCTCGTGGGCCAGAAACTCCAGTTTGGCGGAGCCGCGGCCCTCGGCCCCCCAGTTGATCTCGGTCACCGAGCAGGCCCAGGGCAAGGCCGTAAATGCGGGCAAACGGCGCTCGACAAACCCACGATCGAAGCGCGCGTTGTGCGCAATGACCAGACCAACGCCCGAAATGAGATCGGCTATCAGCTCGTCATTGAGTCGCTTGCCGGCCACCATGTCGTCAGTGATCCCGGTCACCTTCACTGCTTCAGCGGGAATGGGACGACCAGGGTCTTCCAGTTCGTCGTACACATGGGTCACTTTGATGGGCTGCCCCGATTGGGCATCGACGTCCACCAAAATCAAAGCCAATTCGATGATTTGGTCACGTGTGGCATCCAGCCCGGTGGTCTCGGTATCCAGAATGGCCACCTTGATGACGTCCGCGCCCTTGGCTTTGCGCCCGAAGTCCGTCTTGGGCTGCAGCCGGCGCAGCACACGATAGTCGCGATGGGCCTCCAGCACGCGGGCCAGCGCTTCGGGCTCGTCAAAACTGGGGTCGAGCAAGGCCGTGGTGTCGGGCGTCATGCTTCACCTTGCATCAAAGAGTCGAGCGTGAGTTCGTAAGCCGGCGCGAAGTGCTCCAGAAAGTACGCCACTTCTGGCGTCAGGTTCTGGTCAATCTTGACCTTGACCTGCAAAGCCGCCTGTTCGAACTCGCGGTTGCCGTAGCGCAACTCGGCACGGCACTTGAGCCAGGCCGCCAGGCGGTCGGCCTGCTTCACCAGCAAGGCCTCGTCCTTGGGCCATTCGTGGTGATCCAACAGGGGGCTCAACGCTGGCCGCAAGGCATCGGGCAGCAAGCGGCTCATTTCCTGGCTGACTTCGTCTTCCAGATTCGCGGTGGCGTGGCGCATGGCTGGCGAATATTTAACCGGGGTGGGCAGATCGCCTGTGATGGCCTCGGTGGCGTCATGAAACAAGGCCCGGGTGGCCACGGCGTTGGGGTCGATCGGCTTGCCCAGCACATCCCGCCGGATCACGGCCAAGGCATGGGCGAGCACGGCCACCTCCCAACTGTGCTGGGCCACGTCTTCTTCAACGGCGTTGCGCATCAATCCCCAGCGCTTGATGAAGCGCAGGCGCGACAGATGGGCGTAAAACGGGCTATGCGAGGCGAAACGATCAGACATGGAGAAAATCAGAACAGTGCTTTATCGTGCAGGGGTTGTTATCTTCGCGCAAATCGCACCCCGATCGCGCCCCCGCATGATGTTTGAAGACCTGGGCAAATACCTGTTGATCGCCTTCTTTGTGTTTTTCGGCGTTCTGGCCTGGCGCGCCTGGCAAATCCGGCAGGCCAGCCCCGAATGGCCCTCGGTACAGGGTGAAATGGTGTCCAGCCGCGTGTTTGCTCAGAATCAAACAGGTGGCGAACAGGGCGTGTCGACGCATGAATGGTTCACTGAAGTGCATTACCGTTACACCGTGCAAGGGCAAACGTACGAGGGAAACCGGCTCAGGGCTTTTGGGCGACACCACTTTTTCAAAGAACAAGCGGAAGCCGAACTGGCCCCCTTTCCTGTGGGGCAAGCCGTACGGGTGTACTACAACCCCGCCAAACCGTCCGAGAGCGTTCTGATTCCGGGCTGAATTTTCTCTACCGCCGCCAGTTGCATACCCTTAGGGGTATATGTATACTCCCTACCGTATTGAGACATGGGGATGTGAGATGACACACAAACTGGCGGCGATCACGATCGCGACACTGTTGAGTCAGGGGGCGTGGGCGCAAGGCAACGCAGCCCAGACGGGTGCCATCTCGGTGCCCACCGTGACCTTGGCTGCGGCTCAGTCTGGCGCCAGCACGCAGTTCGATGGCGTGATTGAGGCAGTGCGCCAAAGTACAGTCGCAGCGCAGGTACCGGGCAACATCGTCGAGCGACTGGTCAAGGCTGGTGATGCGGTCAAGGCGGGTCAGGTCATGATGCGCATCGACAGTCGAGACACCCAAGCCGCGCTGGAAGTTCGCCAGGCCGAAGTGGCCCAGGCTCAGGCCCAACTCGAAAACGCTCGCCAGCAATGGGAGCGCAGCCAGGCGCTGCGAGCTCAAGGCTTTATCAGTGCCGCCGCACTGGATTCTGCCCAGGCGCAATGGAAGGCGGCCCAAGCCACTGTGGCGGCAGCCCAAGCCGGTCGCAATCAAGCTGCCCTGGCCAAGGGCTACACCAACATCGTGGCCCCGTTCGATGGCCTGGTGCTGTCCACCATGGCCGAAGTCGGTGATCTGGCTGGCCCGGGTCGCCCGGTCCTGACGCTCTACTCTCCGCAGGCGATGCGCGCCGTGGTGCAGGTTCCGGCATCGCAATCTGACGCCCTGAAATCTGCCAAGCAAGTGAGCGTCGAAACGGCTCAAGGTTGGGTGTTGCCGGCCAAGGTCGTCTCGCTGCCCGGCACTGATCCGGTGTCGCAAACCGTGGAGTGGCGCCTTGACCTCCCCAAAGAGGTCAAAGGCATGCTGCCAGGTCAGACAGTTCGCGTTCGCTGGACTGGCGTCGATGCGGCCACTGGGGCCACCACCTCGCAACCCATCACGGTGCCCGCCTCGGCCATCTTGCGGCGTGGCGAGTTGAGCGCTGTCTATGTGGTGCGCGATGGTCGGTTCGTGCTGCAATCGGTGCGCACCGGCCCGGCATCGGGTAGCGCCCCTGTGACGGTGTGGTCAGGCATCCAAGCGGGCGACCGCATTGCTGCTGATGCGGTGAGGGCGGGTCTGGCTGGCGCCACCCCGCAAGCCCAATGAAAGCGCTGGGTGTATCCGGGCGCCTGGCCCGAGCTTTCCAGGACAACGCCCTGACCCCTCTGCTGGCCATCGTGGCCATGCTGCTGGGTTTGTTTGCCGTGCTCGTCACCCCGCGTGAAGAAGAGCCGCAAATCAATGTGACCATGGCCAACGTGCTGATCCCCTTCCCTGGGGCCTCGAGCACGGATGTGCAAAACATGATCGCCAAGCCTGCCGAGCAGGTGCTGTCTCAGATCGCAGACATTGAACACACCTACTCGGTGGCCCGCCCAGGCATGGCCGTGTTGACGGTGCAATTCAAGGTGGGCGTCCCCCGTACCGACGCGCTGGTGCGCCTGTATGACGTACTCAATGCCAACCAGGACTGGCTGCCGCGCAACCTGGGTGCCCTGCCCCCCATCGTCAAGCCCAAGGGCATTGACGACGTGCCGGTGTTGGGTGTGACTCTGTGGTCGAAGAACAGCCAGTCTGGCCTGGAGCTGGAGCGCGTGGCTCGCAGCCTGGAGATGGAACTCAAGCGGGTGCCCGGCACACGCGAGGTTCAAACCATCGGTGGCCCCGGACAAGCCGTACAGGTGCTGCTGGACCCCACCCGCTTGCGTGAACGCGGCATCGACGTTCAATCCCTGATCCAGATCGTGGGGGCGGCCAACCTGGGCATGCCCTCTGGATCGGTGCTCAATACCGATGGCCAAGGCCACCAGATGCTGGCCGTAGAAACCGGCGAATTCTTGCGCAGTGCTGACGATGTCGGTCAACTGGTCGTGGGCGTGAACCAGGGCAAGCCGGTTTACCTGCGTGAGGTGGCCCGCATCGAAGCGGGCGCACAGCAAGCCCAACGCCATGTCTGGTTCACTCAGGGGGCGGCTGATGCCAACCCGACCGCACCGGCTGGCGAAACCTATCCTGCGGTGACCTTGACGGTCACCAAAAAGCCGGGTCAGAACGCGGTGGACGTCGCCAGCGCGGCCCGCAACCGCCTGGAAGAGCTGCGCAACACCGTGCTGCCGGCTGATGTCGAGATGACCGTCACCCGTGATTACGGCGTGACGGCTGCCGAGAAGGCCAACAAGTTGATCCAGAAGCTGGCCTTTGCCACCGGTTCGGTGATCTTACTGGTGGGCTTTGCGCTGGGCCGCCGTGAGGCCGTGATTGTCGGCTCGGCCGTGATCCTGACCTTGACAGCCACCCTGTTTGCCTCGTGGGCCTGGGGCTTCACGCTCAACCGCGTGTCGCTGTTTGCCTTGATCTTCTCGATCGGCATCCTGGTCGATGACGCGATCGTGGTGGTGGAAAACATCCACCGTCACCAGCAATTGCATCCGGGCATGCCGCTGCGCGAGATCATCCCCAGCGCGGTGGACGAAGTGGGCGGCCCCACGATCCTGGCTACCTTGACGGTGATTGCGGCCCTGCTGCCGATGGCCTTCGTGTCAGGCCTGATGGGCCCCTACATGAGCCCGATCCCCATCAACTCCAGCCTGGGCATGGCCATCTCCTTGGCGATTGCCTTCACGGTGACGCCCTGGTTGGCCCTCAAACTGATGAAGCCCCACCACGCCATGGTGGATGATCTGGAGCCCGGTGGCAGCAGCCTGGCCACCCGCTTGCAAGGCTTCTTCAACCGCGTGCTGATGCCGCTGCTGGTTCACCGTCGCAAGCGTTGGATCATGGGCCTGAGCATCGTGGCGGCCATGATGATTTCGGTTGGCCTGGCCACCGTGCCCTCGTCATGGGTGGGCGTGGTCATGAAGATGCTGCCCTTTGACAACAAGAGCGAGTTCCAGGTCGTGGTGGACATGCCTGCGGGTACGCCACTGGAAGACACGGAAGCCGCCTTGCATGACATGGGTGCCTATCTGGCCAAGCAACCTGAGGTGCAGAACATCCAGGGCTATGCCGGCACCGCTTCCCCCATCACCTTCAATGGCCTGGTGCGCCAATACTACCTGCGCGCCGACGCCGACCAAGGCGACCTGCAGGTGAACCTGGTTGACAAGCACCACCGCCATGACAAGAGCCATGCCATCGCGCAAAGGCTGCGCCCCGGACTGGAAGCCATCGCCGCCAAGCACGGTGCGCGCATCAAGGTGGTGGAGGTGCCCCCTGGGCCGCCCGTGATGTCACCCCTGGTGGCCGAGGTGTACGGCCCCGATGAAGCCGGCCGCCAACAACTGGCCAGCAACATCGCCAAGGCTTTCCATGATTCGCCAGACATCGTCGCCATCGACACCACGCTGAAAGAAGACGCACCGCGCACCTTCTTGCACGTGCGTCGTCAACGCGCCGAATCGCTGGGAATCCCTGTGGCGGCCGTGGCGCAAACCGTGCAAGCCGCCTTGTCGGGCGCTGACGCTGCTTACCTGCACGATGAGCAGTCCAAGATCCCAGTCCCCGTTCGCCTGCAACTGCCGCGCGAATCACAGATCGGCCTGGATGCCCTGCTGGCCCTGCCCCTGCGCGCGGCAAACGGCAAACTGGTGCCTTTGTCCGAACTGGTATCGGTTGAAAAAGGCGTGATCGACAAGCCGCTGTACACCAAGGATCTGTTGCCGGTGAGCTATGTGTTTGGCGACATGGCCGGCAAGCTTGACTCGCCCTTGTATGGCCTGTTTGAGATCCGCAAGCAGCTGGCCCAGGCCACCCTGCCCGGCACGGGCAAGCTGGAAGAGTTCTGGATCAAGCAACCCAGCGATCCCTATCGGGCCTACTCGATCAAGTGGGACGGCGAATGGCAAATCACCTATGAAACCTTCCGCGACATGGGCGCTGCTTACGGCGTGGGCCTGATCCTGATCTACCTGCTGGTGGTGGCTCAGTTCAAGTCCTACCGCACGCCGCTGATCATCATGGCGCCGATCCCACTGACCATCATCGGCGTCATGCCTGGGCACGCCCTGCTGGGGGCCCAGTTCACGGCCACCTCGATGATCGGGATGATTGCTCTGGCCGGCATCATCGTGCGCAACTCCATCCTGCTGGTGGACTTCATTGAGCTACAGGTGGCCCAAGGCGTGGAGTTCAAACAGGCGGTGGTTCAGTCGGCCGCCGTGCGAGCCCAGCCCATTGCCCTGACCGGCATTGCCGCGATGGTGGGGGCCTTTTTCATCCTGGACGACCCGATCTTCAACGGCCTGGCCGTGTCCCTGATCTTTGGCATTGCCGTGTCGACTTTGTTGACGCTGGTTGTCATCCCCGTTCTGTACTACGCGGCTTACCGCCGCCATCACGATGCCCAGGCATCGATTGCTTCGAAGGAGTAAACACCATGACCACCGAACGCTACATCCGCATCATCGCCGGCTTGTTCATCATGATTTCGCTGGCGCTGGGCGTCGAAGGCTCACCGCTGTTCGTATCCAAATGGGCCCTGGCCTTCACGGCCTTCGTCGGCGCCAACTTGTTCCAATTTGGCTTCACCAATGTCTGCCCCTTGGCCTTTTTCTTGCACAAGTTGGGCGTGAAAGACGCACCCAGCTGCGCTCGTTGAGCGTTTTGACAAGTATTCGCGGCGTTTCCACACGAACATAGGGCCCATTGGTCGCCCATCTCCATCGGGAGTTGCAAAATGAAGTCCTCACCAACGCTCCCGAACAATCCGGACGACTGCAAGATGGCCGCCCTTGACGACGAAAAAAGCCGCACCGATATCCTGAATCGACTCAAGCGGGCCGAAGGCCAGTTGCGCGGCATTCAGCGCATGATCGAAGAAGGTGACGCCTGCCTGGACATCGCCACGCAGATGGCAGCCGTGCGCAAAGCGCTCGACAGCACCTATGTGCGCATGACCATGTGCTTCATGGAACAACAACTGCAAGCCCGGGCCCAAGCCGACGCCAGCAGCGTGCAGCCGGTAGACGATCTGATGCACCAGATGGAAACCTTGCTGGGCAAGATCCGCTGACCCCACCTCGACTTTTTAATCCACATCAACAATTGGCGCCCTTCTGCGAAGAAGCGGCGCCAATTCAGTATTTACCCCCATCACATCTCAGGATGAAAGGCGCATCATCACAATATACCCATACGGGTATGGGTAAAGGAGAGTGACATGGCTGAGATTGTGATTCTGGGAGCCGGTATCGGCGGGTTGCCGATGGCGTTTGAGATGAAGGAAAACGCCCGATCGCAGGATCGAATCACCGTCATCTCGAACACGCCCACCTTCCACTTCGTTCCATCCAACCCGTGGGTGGCAGTGGACTGGCGTGATCGCGATGAGATCGAGCTGCCGATCGCCCCAATTCTGGAAAAGAAGGGGGTCAACTTCATCGCCGTGGGGGCCAAACGGGTCCACCCCGAACGCAACGTCGTCGAACTGACCGACGGTCGCGAAATCAAATACGACTTTCTGGTCATCGCCACCGGTCCCAAACTGGCCTTTGACGAGATCGAAGGTTTCGGCCCCGCAGGGCATACTCAATCGGTCTGCCACGTCGACCACGCCGAGGAAGCCAAAGCCGCGTGGATGGAATTCGTCAAGGATCCAGGCCCCATCGTGGTGGGCGCAGTTCAAGGCGCCTCCTGCTTCGGCCCGGCTTATGAGTTCGCCATGATTATGGAGACCGATCTGCGCAAGCGCAAGATCCGCGACAAGGTACCGATGACCTTCGTGACCTCGGAGCCCTACATCGGCCACCTCGGGCTCAACGGCGTGGGTGACTCAAAGGGATTGATGGAATCGATCTTCCGCGACAAATCCATCCGCTGGATCTGCAACGCCAAAGTCACCAAGGTTGAAAAGGGCTCGATGTACGTCACCGAGCACGACGACGAGGGCAAGCCCAAGAAGGACCACGTCCTGCCCTTCAAGTATTCCATGATGCTGCCCGCGTTCAAGGGTGTGGACGCCGTGTTTGGCATCGAAGGGCTGGTCAACCCGCGTGGCTTCGTGCTGATCGACGAGCACCAACGCAACCCGAAGTACCCCAACATTTTCTCGGTGGGCGTTTGTGTGGCCATTGCGCCCACCGAGCCCACGCCCATCCCCACCGGGGTACCGAAAACCGGCTACATGATCGAATCGATGGTCACCGCCACCGCGCACAACATCCGCGCCATTCTGGACGGCAAAGAGCCCACAGAAAAGGCCACCTGGAACGCCGTGTGCCTGGCCGACTTTGGCGACCGCGGGGCGGCCTTCGTGGCGCTGCCTCAGATCCCTCCACGCAATGTGAATTGGTTTGGCGAAGGCTACTGGGTGCACTTGGCCAAGATCGCCTTTGAAAAGTACTTCCTGCGCAAGATGAAGAAGGGCACTTCAGAGCCCATCTACGAGAAGATCGTGATGCAGGCCATGGGCATCATGAAGCTCAAGAACAAGTAAGCCAAGCGGCTCATGAAGAAGGGGGACACGGAGTCCCCCTTTTTTATTCCTGCTTCATCTTGCAGGTGCTGATACCAAAAGGCAGGTACGCCGGACACCAGCCCGACAGCCCCGTCATCAAGGGCACCACGCCCAACCACCCCCAGACGCCAACCGTGCCGGTTGCAGCCAAGGCAATCAAGACCGCCCCCACCGTGATGCGAGCAATGCGAT
Organism: Burkholderiales bacterium; assembly: GCA_028864885.1. Lineage (GTDB taxonomy): Bacteria > Pseudomonadota > Gammaproteobacteria > Burkholderiales > Burkholderiaceae_C > Aquabacterium. The sequence goes on from JAGWLR010000017.1 coordinate 42,796, forward strand.
CGATTCCGCCAACGTTCACTTTCATGCTTTTCTCCTTCAAAAAAATCAAGCCAGAGCATCCCAGGCATGCTGAGCGCTGAGAAAAATGCGCCCCTCAAACAGAGCATCCATGCGGCTGTGTTTGAGTCGATCCATCAATGGCCCCTTCACTTCGGCCAGGTAGAGGCAACGCCCCTGATCTGACAGATTGCGATCCAGCTCAAGCAAAGTCTGCATCGCCGAGTGATCGATGTGATTGACCGCCGACAACAAGAGCACGATCCGTTCAATGCGCTCACGGCCATGCACCAACTCGCACAGCCGCAACTCCACCCTTTGGATGTTGGTGAAATCCAGGCTTTCGTCAACCCGCACCATCAGCACCCCGTTCAGTTGCTCGACGCGGTGCCGGTTCACGTTGCGAAAGTGGTGGGTACCGGGCACCCGCCCTACTTCGGCCATGTGCGGCTGGCTGTGGCGCCAGATGAGGGTGCCAAGTGACCAGGCAATGCCAATCAGAATGCCAGTTTCAAACCCGACCAGCAACACACCGAGGGCTGTGGCCACGAAAGCCCAGGCATCGGCGCGATCGTAAACCCAAGCCTGCCGTAGCGGCCGAAAATCAATCAACCCGACCACCGCCATCACGATCACTGCGGCCAGCGCCGACTTCGGCAGATACGACAGCCACGGTAAAAACAAGGCCATCATGATGCCCAGAATCAGCGCGGTGATGACGCCCGCCAAGGGGCTGCGGGCGCCGGCCGCATCGTTGACCACCGACCTGGACAAGCCCCCGGTCACCGCCATGCCGCCCAGCACGGTGCTACCCAGGTTGGCCACCCCCAGGCCGATCAACTCGCGGTCGGCATCAACACGTAGCCCCTGTCGCAAAGCGAAGTTCTGGGCCACCGACATGCTGCTCACAAAGTTCACCAGGGCCACCAGCAGCACCGGCATAGCCAAGGGTTGCCACACGGCGGGCAGCGATTCACCCAACTGGAGCAGTGAATCCCGAGCCGCAGCGACGTTCAGCTTCACCTCGCCCACCAAACTGATCGGCCCAGCGCCAGTTGACAGCAGGTGTTGGGCGATCCATGCGGCTGACAACAACACCCCCAGGGGCCACAAACGCACGCCGATCTGAACCCGCGCCGCAGACAAGCCCACGGCTCGGCCCACACGATTCAAGAGCTTGGGCCCAGCCCACAGCAAGGCCACCGACGCCAGGCCAACCTGGGCATTGCCATTGACGGCACCCGCAGGCCATGTGAGCACATGCTGCATCAACTGCTCAAGCATGTCAGGCAAGGTGGATCCGAGCGACTTCCACCCCATCAACGAAGCCACTTGCCCCAGCATGATCAACAGCGCCGACGCCACCGTGAAGCCCTGCACCACCGGCCGGCTCAGCAACTGCGACAGAAAACCCAGGCGCAGCCCCCCCATCAGCATCAGCAGCAGGCCTGAGCCCAACGCCAATGCTGCCGACAAGACACCATACGAAATGCCCCCCGGTACCGCCAGCGGCGAGAGCGCTTGAAACACCATCAGCGAGGTGATGGCGCCGGGCCCCACCGACAGCGCCCCGCTGGTGCCAAACGCGGCATACCCCAGCAACGGCAGCAAGCTGGCCATCAGCCCGACCTGCGCAGGCAGGCCAGCCAACATCGCATAGGCCAGACTTTGGGGCACCAGCATGATCGCCACGACCACGCCGGCACTCAGGTCACCTGCCAGCCAATCCTGGCGCCAAGCCCTGACCCAGGGGGGTGGAAAACTCCACGGTGCCCCCGAGTTGAGAGGCTGCCGCCCTGCCCGCCGAGCGGCAGCAGTCATGCAGGCCGCCCGACCTGACACCCCACTGCTTGAAACAGGGCATTGGCACGCCCACCGGATTTGCAGAAGGCCACGATCGGATGCGGCAGATCGGCACACAGCGCGTGGTAGCGGGTAACCTGTTCAGGCGAGATCATCAGGCTGGCCACTGGAAAGTGCACATACGACATGCCAGCAGCTTTGGCCGCCGCCTCGATCTGGGCACTGGTGGGCTGGCCCGGGCCACCCTCGCCATCTGGGCGATTGTTGATGATGCTGCGATAGCCCTGCGTGGCCAGCTTGGCCACATCTTCAACCGAAATCTGACCGCAAACAGCGAACTCAGGGCACAGGGGATTGATGGGGACGCTCAGCGACATGGCGCTTCCTTTCGTGGATGAACTCAACAAGCGCCGCCGGTCATGGCGGCACCACAGATACGGCTGTGCAACACCTCCATCACCGCCGCGGCATCTGCGCTGACCAGGCGGTAATAGATGTGCTTGCCCTCACGGCGAGTGTCGACCAGGCCCTCCTGCCTCAACACCCCCAATTGCTGTGACAAGGTCGGCTGGCGGATGCCAAGATCCCGCTCCAGCTCACTGACACAGAACTCGCCCTGCGCCAGCCGGCACAGCAGCACCAGTCGATCCGTGTGCGCCAGCACCTTCAACAAGGCACACGCTTTTTGCGCTGAGGCCTGAAGGGCTTGCAGATCAGGCGCAGGCAAACCGACACGGTCACACGGCTCTTCAATGTCTGTCACTTTCATGATAAACATTATGTTGACAGATATATTGTTTGTCAATAAAGTGAAGTCATGAAGACGACCACCCCACTGATCCAATCCTTCATCCAATCCTTCTTTGATGCCCAGACCGGCACCTACACCCACGTGGTGTACGACCACGAAGGCGGGCACGCCGCAGTCATTGATCCCGTTCTGGATTTCGATGCCAAGAGTGGGCGCACTGGCCATGCACGTGCCGATGAGGTGATTGCCTTTGTTCGTCAACAGCAGTTGCACGTGGACTGGATTCTCGAAACCCATGCTCACGCCGATCACCTTTCAGCGGCCCCCTACATCCAGCAGGCCGTGGGCGGCCGCATCGCCATTGGGGCTGCCATTCAGAAAGTGCAGACGGTGTTCAAGGGGCTGTTTCACCTCGAGCCTGAGTTCCCGACCGATGGCTCGCAGTTCGATCACCTCTTTGAAGATGACGAGGCTTTTTCCATTGGCGAGTTGCAAGCGGTGGCATGGCATGTGCCAGGCCACACTCCCGCTGACATGGCCTATGTGGTGGGCGATGCGGTCTTTGTGGGCGACACCCTGTTCATGCCCGATGTGGGCAGTGCGCGCTGCGATTTCCCTGGGGGCAACGCACACCAGCTTTATCAATCGGTCCGCCGGATACTGGCCTTGCCTGACGCGACCCGCCTGTTTATGTGCCACGACTATCCGCCGAATGGCCGCGCCCCTGAGGCCATGTGCACCGTGGCTCAGCAACGTGCGCACAACATCCACATGCACGACGGCATCACCGAAGCCGAGTTTGTGCAGATGAGGCAAACGCGCGATGCCACACTGGCCATGCCCAACCTGATCCTGCCTTCCGTGCAAGTGAACATTCGGGCGGGGCATCTACCTCCGGCAGAATCCGACGGTCGGCATTACCTCAAGCTGCCTGTCAACGTCTTCTAACAAGGGATTCCCACATGTCTGACCAAACCGTCGTCATCACGCTCACCCAAAAGCAGGACTATCAATTCGTGGCTGATTTTGGCGCGGGCGTGCCTTCTTTGCAGTGCGACGAACCTGCTCCGCTGGGCCAAGGCACGGGCCCGTCGCCGGTGCAGCTGCTGACGGCTGCCGTGGGCAACTGTCTGTCTGACTCGCTGCTGTTTGCCCTGCGTAAGTTCAAGCAAGCGCCAGAGCCCATTCATACCGAAGTGCAAGCCGAAGTCGGGCGCAATGCCGAAGGCCGCCTGCGCGTGCTGTCGATGACGGCGCATTTGAAGCTGGGCGTACCTGCGGCCAGCCTTCAACATCTGGATCGCGTGCTCGACCAATTTGAGGCCTTCTGCACCGTGACCCAAAGCGTGGGACAAGGCATCCCCGTGAAGGTGATGGTCAGTGACAGCGAAGGCAAGCAGCTGAAATAAACGAAGATGGCGGCCGCAGCGTCAACCCGCGGCCTGCCAGATCCAACGGGTCACTTGTGCGCGCCCCTGGTGAAACGGGCCTTCGTCGAGGTCAACTTCGCCCTCCCAACCCAGTAACTCTGCTCCTGCCACATCGCTGCGGATTGCATCGTCACGCAAAGCCTGCAAGGTGTAGAGCAAATCGACATCTTTGGGCCCGCCGCTCGTCAGGCCCAACTGATTCGGATGAAAGGCCTCGAGGATCAACAGGCCACCGGGCTTGAGCGCCTGCAACAGGTTGGCCATCACAGCAGGCCGCTGGCTGGACGGCAAATGCAGATAGCACACCACAACGGCATCAAAGGCCTGGCGCGCAGGACGCCATTCGGTCAAATCTGCTAAACGCGTCTGGACTTGCCGTTCGACCCCGCGCCGCCGCGCCAGATCTTGCGCTTTCGCCAATCCCACATCTGAGCAATCGACCGACCACACCTGATGCCCTTGCTCAGCCAACCACACACCGTTGCGGCCCTCTCCATCGCCGGGCACAAGAACGCTCGCATGGGGGCGAATGCGCCCGGCTTCCTGTTTCAAAAAGGCATTGGGTTGCTCGCCGTACTTGTAGGCGTCGCCTTCAAACTTCTGGTTCCAGAATTCACGCATGGGATTCACTCGACTTTCAATCTCGTCATTTGATCAGGCTCAGTGACCGACCTTGATCCAGTTTATAGAATAGAGGAATGTTGTCCTTGACCCAGTCCACCCGACGCGCACGCCTGACCGCCTGGTTAGGCTTGTTCGTGATGTGTGTGCAACTGTGGGCAAGTGGCCTGAGTGATCGCCATCAAATCGAAGCCCAGGCGCAATCCTGGCTGACAGGTGAGATCTGTTCTGCGTCCGCCAGCGGGCGCAGCGTGCCGAGCAAGCCGATCCATCACGGCTTGCTGCATCAGCATTGCCCGGTCTGTCATGCAGCCGGCGCCACACCAGTTCCCTCCAGTCATCCTGACGTCGTCTTCGCCGCCATGGCGAACGACACCCTGCCCTCCATGGCAGGCATGGGCATCCTGCCGCGTGCGCCTGACCTGAGCCACGCGCCGCCACGGGCCCCGCCCTTCTTCAGCTGACCCACTTTTCTCTTGTTACCCTCGCGATCAGGCTGTAGCGGTCTGGTCGCGTGGCTGTGTTTGTCTGAAGAAGAAAGCCTCTCATGTCGACCTTTCACCGTCCGACAGCCCTCGCGCTGTCCTTCACTGCTGCCTTGCCTTGGCTGGCGACCCCGACTTCTGCCTGGAGCCAGACCACCGAATCGCTCGAACCCATCGTGGTGACGGCCCCTGCCATGCAGACACCACTGGTCACCCGCGTCGATCCACGTGCCCCACAGCAACCCCTGCCCGCGAACGACGGCGCCAGCCTACTCAAGTCCATTCCAGGCATGAGCGTCATCCGCAAGGGCGGCACCGATGGCGATCCCGTGTTTCGCGGCATGGCCGCCTCACGATTGATCATCCTGATTGATGGGGAACAGATCATGGGTGGCTGCGGCATGCGCATGGATCCGCCCACGGCTTATGTGTTTCCCGACTCGTTTGACCAACTCACCTTGATCAAAGGGCCGCAGACCGTGCTGTACGGTCCTGGCAACTCGGCCGGCACGGTTCTTTTTGAACGTCAACCCACTCGATACACCCAGCCGGGCTACAGCGCGCAAGGCGCCCTCACCGCCGCCAGTTACGGGCGACTCGATGGTTATCTGGATGCCCGAGCCGGCACCGAAAAGGGCTACGTACAAGCCATCGCCACCGACGCCAGGTCAGATGACTACCGAGATGGCCACGACGATCTCGTGC
>JAGWLR010000018.1 GCA_028864885.1 Burkholderiales bacterium
CAGACCGCGGAACATGTGCAGGTAGACGACGATGAAGAACGCCGAGGCGCCGGTCGAATGCATGTAGCGGATCAGCCAGCCCCACGGTACGTCGCGCATGATGTACTCGACGCTGGCGAAGGCCACCGGGATGCCGGCGGCGTTGAGCGTGCCGTCCGGCTTGTAATGCATGACCAGGAAGATGCCGGTCACGATCTGGATCACCAGCACCAACATGGCCAGCGAGCCGAAGAAATACCAGAAGTTGAAGTTCTTCGGCGCGTAGTACTCGGACATGTGCTCCTTGTACATTTTCGTGGCCGGGAATCGGTTGTCGATCCAGGTCATGAACTTCTCGCCTGCCGAGGCGCCAGCCGGCGCTTGCTTGAATTCAGCCATTGTGTGTCTCCGTTCAGGCCTTCTTGTCTTCACCAATCAGCAGCTTGGTGTCAGACAGGTACATGTGGGGAGGGATTTCCAGATTGTCTGGAGCGGGCTTGTTTTTGAACACGCGCCCGGCCAAATCGAAGGTGGAGCCATGGCAGGGGCACAGGAAACCGCCCGGCCAGTCATCTGGCAGCGAGGGCTGAGGACCCGGCTGGAATTTGGCCGAAGGCGAGCATCCCAGGTGGGTGCAAATCCCCACAGCCACCATGTATTCCGGTTTGATGGAACGATAGGGGTTACGGCAGTAAACGGGGGTCAACTCGTTGGGCTTGCGCTCGGAATTGGGATCAGCCAAACGATCGTCAATCTTGTTGAGCATCGCCAGCTCTTCAGGCGTGCGACGGATGATCCACACGGGTTTGCCACGCCACTCCACTGTCATCATTTCACCCGGCTTCAGGGCACTGATGTCAGCCTCGACGGCAGCGCCAGCTGCGCGAGCACGCTCGGATGGTTGGAAAGTCGAAACGAAGGGGATCGCAGTGGCCACGCCACCTACGCCACCGGCGGCGCAGGCCATGGTCACCCAAGTCCGACGGCTTTGATCCACTGGCTGATTGCTCATGGTAATCCTCGAGGACGATGACATTAGATTGGGGTCAGCCTCCAATTCTAACGGACGACCTCCCCCCACCAGATTAGAGGCAGCTCAACATATTTGCTTTCTCCTGTAGGGCTTTTGTATGGCTTTTTCACAACAGCGGGATAGGACTGGAGCGATTTAGGCTGTGCTTGCGCGCTTTAGAGTAAGCCACTCGATGTCCATCAGACCAAGGAGTCCAGCATGAGTTTTTTTTCAGAATTCAAAGAATTTGCAGTCAAAGGCAACGTCGTCGATCTGGCCGTCGGGGTGATCATCGGCGGTGCATTCGGCAAGATCGTTGATTCCGTGGTGAACGATCTGATCATGCCCTTGATCGGCAAGGTGGTGGGGGGGCTGGATTTCAGCAACTACTACATCGCCCTAGCCAACCAGACCCCGGGGCTGCCACTGGCCGAGGCCAAAAAGGCCGGCGCCGTGTTCGCCTACGGCAACTTTTTGACCGTGGCCCTGAACTTCGCCATCCTCGCCATGATCATTTTCGTGATGATCAAGCAGATCAACCGGATCAAGAAAGAAACCCCGGCTGCACCCGCCGCCCCAGCTGCCACACCCGAGGACATCCTGTTGCTGCGAGAAATTCGTGACAATTTGAAACGATGACAAAAGGTTCGGCAGTTCCAGTCGATATCCAACGTAGCCAGAGGGCTGGCAAGAACATGTTGCGATACGAACTGACTGGACCAAGCTGTGACCGACCCCCGACTTGATTCCGTCTTGCAGGCGGCGTTGAACCGCCTGGAGTCGGCCATGAATGCCGCGGCGACGCATTCGGGCACTGTCTTGGGGCAACTTGCACTCAACGCCAACAATGCCGCCCAACGGCAGCTGTTGATGGATGCGGAGCTTCTGCTCCAGCGCGACTCAACCAAGCTGCTGCGCAGTTTCTCGAAGGAACTGCAGAATCGGGTTGAAAAGGAAATCCAGCGTCCCCAGCAAGACAGTAAGGGCGGGTTCCTGTCGGATACGGACTGGTCGTCTCTGTCTTTGGTCGACGATGCCGAGGTGGAGCGCGGCGTGGCGGCCGATCGACTCGCGCAAGAACTCGCGGTGGAGTGCGACAAAGCGCTGGAGGCCCTCAACAGCTATCTGAGTTCGGCGCTGGACAACAGCAACCCCGACAAGAATCCGCTGCGCCCTCAGGTTGTTGCCAAAGCCTGGCTGAAAGCCCTGGGCGACCTGTCAGACGATCTTCAGGTCATCAATCTGATCGTGCAACAGGTCGGCCGCTTGCTGTCGAAGCAACTGAACCAGGCGTATGAACAGACGACTCAGGAGCTGAAGAGCCTGGGCATCCAACCACAAGCCCTGTCGGTGCAACGAAGCCGCCCCACCTCTGCACTAGGTGGCGGCGACCATGCTCCGACGCGTCCTGCGGGCCTTCAGGACGCCGAGCCGACGACCCAATCAGGGGGCTGGCATCAGCCAACTCAACCTGCGCCATTGGGCGGGTACGCCTCCCCACCCCAGAGCCAGGAGTCCTTGATCCGCGCCGCTCAGGCCTTAAGTGACATGTTTGGGGTCAGCGTACCGAGCCAAAGTGCCGGCGATCCGATTCCCATGGGATTGCGGGGCAGAGCCACCCCAGGTCATTTCGCGCCGGTTTCACCCGATTTCCAGCATCTGCTGCGGCAGATCAACCTGCAAACTGCCGCGACCGATTGGCATGCCACCATGCCCGGCGGCGCCATCGATATCGCCACCGGGCCCGCTTCGGGGTTTGCGGCGCAGTTGATGGCCCCCAACTTGATCCGCGTCCACCGCGAAGAACTGGTCCAGGCCAGTGGCGGCGCTGCGTTGGACAAGATGGTCATCGACATCGTCGCGGCCTTGTTCGATCAGGTGCTGTCAGATCCGAAGGTCCCCCCCGAAGCTGCACGCCAGATTGCCCGACTGCAAATGCCTGTGTTGCGCGTTGCGTTGGGCGACATGAGTTTCTTCAACTCACGCAAACATCCCGTTCGCCGCTTCGTGAACCGCATTGCGTCTCTGGCTGCGTCTTTCGAGAGTCTGGCGGACGGCTCGGGCAAACAGTTTCTGGAACACGCCACCCAGCTTGTCAACGACATCGTCGAGGGCGACTTTGACAAGATGGACTTGTACGAGGCCAAGCTGAAAGAGCTGGAATCGTTCACCGACACCGAAACCGAACGCGAAGCTGCCGAGCATGCCGCCGTGTCGGCGCTGTTGAACAACAAGGAAGCCGATCTGCGGGTGCAACAGCGCTACATGCAGATCCTGCGCAAGGAACTGGCCCAAATCGAGATGCCAGAATTCGTGCGCGATTTCCTGGCTCAGATCTGGAGCCAGGTGCAGGTCATGGCGTCCGCAAAGGAAGGCCCCCAATCAGATCTGGCGCTTCGGATGCGCAAGGCTGGACACGATTTGGTCAACAGCGTGCAGCCCAAAGGCAGTCCGCTGCTGCGCAAGGACTTCTTGCTCAAATTGCCCAAGTTGATGAAAGATCTCAACGAAGGGTTGGCTCTGATTCAGTGGCCGGACGAGGCCAAAAAAGAGTTTTTCTCGCAACTGCTGCCGGCCCACGCCGAGTGCTTGAAGGCTGCGCCGCAACATGAACTGACTCAGCGCCTGCAGGAAAACGCCCTCAACAAAGTTGAGCAGATTGCGATCCCCAGCCGAGAAGAAGCGGCCAACGATCCACTGCCCTCGTCTCTGGGCGACCTGTCGTCCCCGCCAATCCTGACGGTCGTCACCGCACTGTCGCCCGACGAAGTGCAGCAAGCGGGCTTCGTGCACGAATCGGTGGTGGCGGCCGAGGGCGAACTGGACATCAACCTGGATGCGCCAGGAGAGCCAGACCCTTCCCTGTCCGAGCTGGACATCAATCTGGACATCCCGCCCCCTCCCGCGGCTGGCATCCAACTGGTGCACCACATCCAGAAGGGCACGGCCTACCAGATGCTGATGCAAGGCCAGTGGAAAAAAGTGCGCCTGACCTGGGTCAGCGAAGGTCGTTCGTTTTTCATCTTCACCCAGGGACATCACATGCACAAGCAGACGATTTCCCTCACGGGTCGGACCGTCGCCAAAATGTGCGAGACAGGGCGTTTCAAGGCCTTCGAACAATCCGAGCTGATCGAACGTGCCACTGTGCGTGCACGCAAACAACTCGCCGCGCTGGTCGTCCCGAAAAAATCAGCGGCCTGACGCTCGCCCAGCCACGAGGCATTGGGCCATTCGCATCGCCTCGATCAAGCTGGAAGCATCGGCCACCCCTCGCCCAGCCAAGTCAAACGCAGTTCCGTGATCCGGGCTGGTGCGAACAAATGGCAACCCCAGGGTGACGTTCACGCCATGATCGAGGCCCATGTATTTGACGGGGATCAGGCCCTGATCGTGGTACATGGCCACCACCACATCGAATTCACCAGGATGATCGGGGGCATGCCGCGCGCGCATGAAGACCGTGTCGGGCGCCAGCGGCCCGATGGCGTCGATACCCTGCCGTCGTGCGGCTTCCACCGCGGGGCCGATGATGCGAATCTCTTCGTCGCCAAACAATCCGCCCTCGCCCGCATGGGGATTGAGGCCGGCCACTGCGATCCGAGGACGCTCCAGCCCCCATGAGCGCGCACTTCGGTGGGTGATCTGAATCGTTTCCAGCACAGTGTCGTAAGTCACTTGCTCGATTGCCTGACGCAGGCTCATGTGGATCGTCACCAGCACCGTTTTGAGCTGGTCGTTCATCAGCATCATGCGCACCGGCAAGGGCAACTGCCCCGGTTCGGCGCCCTCTTGTTGCAGCAACTCGGTGTGCCCTGGATAGGGCTCACCCGCCAAGGCCAGCGATTCTTTGTGCAGCGGCGCGGTCACGATCGCGTCCACCTCGCCGGATCGCGCCAAAGCCATCGCCGCGCGGATGCAGGCTGCCGCGGCCTGCCCCGCCCGCCGATCAATTTGCCCCAGCGGCGCCTGCATCAGGTCACCCGGCACGCCGGGAGGGGACCACACGCCCATCTCACCATCCGAAAGCGACACCCAGTCGCGTGCAGCCGCCAGCGGCACGACTCGAGGGAGTCGAACGTCTGCTGCACCAACTTTGAGCACACACGCCAAGGCCCGCCGCATCACCTCTGGGCACCCAATCACCAGCCCCGCTGGAGCCCCCCTTGCCCACAGCTTGACCAGAATTTCGGGACCGATCCCGCAGGCATCACCCATGGTGAAGGCCAATACAGCGGAGCGATCAGCGGGTGTTGGTGACGTCATAACGCGATGAGGGTTCTGGCAAGACAAGGACGCCAGATGCGCGCCCGGTTGCTACACTGGCAGGATGAGTTGGTTAGATGATATTCGCTGGGACGAAAACGGGCTCGTCCCGGTGATTGCCCAAGAAGCCAGCACGGGAGACGTGCTGATGTTTGCCTGGATGAACCGAGACGCCTTGGCCCGCACGGCCGAGACTGGCGAAGCGGTGTACTGGAGTCGCTCGCGCCAAAAACTGTGGCACAAAGGCGAAGAATCCGGCCACATCCAGAAGGTCCACGACATTCGGCTGGATTGTGACAACGACGTGGTGTTGCTGAAGATCACGCAACTGGGCCATGAGCCCGGCATCGCCTGCCACACCGGACGGCACAGCTGCTTTTTCAGCCGTTACGAAAACGGTGAGTGGAAGGCCGTGGATCCGGTTCTGAAAGACCCCGAAACCATCTACAAATGACCCGCACGATGACCGAAGCGCACACTTCCCTGGATGTTTTGATTCGACTGGCCTCCGTCATTGAATCCCGCAAAGGCGGAGACCCGGATAAAAGCTACGTGGCCCGGCTGTTTCACAAAGGGACCGACACCATCTTGAAAAAGGTCGGAGAAGAGGCGACCGAAGCCGTTTTGGCCGCCAAGGATCAGGCTTTGGCCCCGTCCGCCGAGCATCGTCAGGCGCTGGTGGGTGAACTGGCTGACCTGTGGTTTCATTCGATGGTGGCCATGGCACACCTGGGATTGGGCCCGCAAGACGTGGTGGCCGAGTTGGCTCGCCGTGAGGGGCTGTCCGGCCTCGAAGAATTTGCCGCTCGCACCTTGACGCAGCCAGGCAGTGCCCCCAGATAAGGTCTGGTGGTGTGGTCACTTGGCAAGCCACTTGCTTGGACACGTCAGGTAGGCGCAATATGCCAAACGTCAGACATGTGATCGGGTTAGAGTGTCGAGGTGCCTGAGGTCAAGCTCGGGTGGATTTTGATTTGCAATATTGACTGGAGTACTGAACATGGGTTCCTTTAGCATCTGGCACTGGCTGATCGTGCTGCTCATCGTTGTGATGGTGTTTGGTACGAAAAAGCTGAAGAACGTCGGCGAAGATCTGGGTGCCGCGGTCAAGGGCTTCAAGGACGGCATGAAGGGCGGCGAAGACGCCTCTGCCGCATCCAACGCTCAACAACAGGTCACCAACACCGCTCGCACAGACGCCAACACCGTTGACGTCGATGCCAAAACCAAGTCTTGATCCGTGATTGATTTCGGCATTGACAAGCTGGCGATCATCGGGGCCGTGGCCCTGATCGTCATCGGCCCAGAAAAGCTGCCTCGCGTTGCCCGCACGGTCGGCGTGCTGGTCGGGAAGGCTCAACGCTACGTGGCGCAGGTTCAATCCGAGGTCAACCGGTCCATGGAACTGGAAGAGCTCAAGAAGATGAAGTCGGGCATCGAAGAGGCTGCCCGAGACATCAATCAGCAGGTATCTGCAGGACTGCACGAAGCCGCCGATGGCCTGTATGGGGCCAGCGATTCCTCTACCAGTACCTACTCGTATGAGCATACCGGGCATGGCTACTCTGGTGCTTCTGCCCCGGTGAAGAAAAACTGGCGCATCAAGCGCAGCGCCACCCCCCTTTGGTACAAGCAGCGCCAAGGCATCCGTCGTCACGCCCAGTCCGGTGCCGCCCGCGTCGCCCGCTTCAGGCCCCAAACCCCCAACCGTCATTGATCGTTTGTTGTGAGTGATCCATCTCAACGTCCAGATGAACTGGAGGGCACCGAGCAGCCGTTCATCACCCACCTCATTGAACTACGTGATCGCCTGATTCGGGCCTTGATGGCCGTCGGCGTGGTGTTCCTGGTGCTGGCGATCTACCCGGGCCCTTCCGGGCTTTACGACTTGCTTGCAGCCCCTTTGGTGGCCCATCTGCCCAAGGGAGCGACCCTGATCGCTACCAACCCGATTTCGCCCTTCATGGTGCCGATCAAGGTCACCATGCTGGCCGCGTTCATGCTGGCCTTGCCTGTGGTGCTGTATCAGATCTGGGCGTTCGTTGCCCCAGGCCTGTACAGCCATGAAAAGAAGCTGGTGCTACCCCTGATCATCTCCAGCTCCCTGCTCTTTTTTGCGGGCGTGGCGTTCTGCTATTTCTTTGTCTTCGGCAAGGTGTTTGCGTTCATTCAGAACTTTGCCCCCAAAAGCATCACGGCGGCCCCTGACATCGAGGCCTATCTGAGCTTCGTCCTCAACATGTTCCTGGCTTTTGGCGCGGCCTTCGAGGTGCCAGTGGTGCTGGTCATCTTGGCCCGCATGGGGATGGTCAGCGTGGACAAGTTCAAGCAGTTCCGCAGTTACTTCATCGTGATCGCTTTCGTGATCGCCGCAGTGATCACCCCGCCGGATATCGTTTCGCAGCTCTCGCTGGCGATTCCCATGTGCTTGCTCTACGAACTGGGGATCTGGGCTGCGGCGCTGTTCGTCAAACACACGCAGGCCCCCGAAGAAGAAAAGAGCCTGTAAGGCTCTCGGATCACTGCTGCTCCTCTTCCTCTTGCGGACGGAACTGAGCAGTAGGCTTGGGGCGTTTGGCCACCACGACTGACAAGTTCAGGGTGTCATTGCCACGCTGAACCTTGATGGCAGCGGTTTTGCCCGGCGACAACGCTGCGACTGTGTTGAGCAACTGGGCTGTATTCGCCACCACATTGCCACCAACCTGCGTGACCACATCCCCGGGCCGGATGCCTCCGAGCGCAGCCGGTCCGTTGTGCAGAACGCCGGTGATCAACACACCTTGTGTGATCGGCAGATTGAAGGTTTCAGCGATTTCTGGCGTCAGGTCGCGGGGCTCGACACCGATCCAGCCGCGGGTTACCTGACCATCTCGGATCAGGCTGTCCATCACCTGCCGGGCCACAGAGACGGGAATGGCAAAGCCGATCCCCAGGCTCCCCCCGGAACGGGAATAGATGGCGCTGTTGATCCCGACCAGATTACCCCGCGCATCGACCAAGGCCCCCCCCGAGTTACCAGGGTTGATCGCAGCATCGGTTTGAATGAAGTTTTCAAAGGTGTTGATGCCCAACTGATTTCGCCCCAACGCACTCACAATGCCCGCCGTAACCGTTTGCCCCACGCCAAACGGGTTGCCAATGGCCAGTACAGCGTCGCCCACCAACAGGGTGTCCGAGTCGCCAAAGGTGATGGTCGGAAGCCGATCCAGATCGACCTTCAAGACAGCCAGATCGGTATCGGGGTCGGTGCCGATCACCTTGGCTTGGGCCCTGCGCCCATCTGCCAACATGACCTCAATGTCGTCCATGTGATCGACCACATGGTTGTTGGTCAGGATGTACCCTTCGGGCGACACGATCACACCGGACCCCACCCCCGACTGAGGTTGCGCCTGCTGATCTCCGAAGAAATAGCGAAACCACTGATCCCCCCGCTGATTGCGGGCAGGTGATGAACTGGTGATCACGCTCACCACGGTAGGCGCCGCCCGCTTGGCCGCATCGGCGAAACTGAACGGGGGAATCACCCCCGACGCAGCACGCCCCGGGAGAGACGCCGCCTGCGGGGCCACCGCCACGGTGGCGTCAGGCAAGGCAGCGCGCCATGTCACGCCCTGCAACCACTGGGGTTTGAAGGTGGCGACCACAAACAACACCGCCATGGCAACAGTGGCGCTCTGCGAGAAAATCAACCAAACTTTACGCATATCAATGTCATTGCCCGAAGCGAGGTCAGCCGTGATTGATCGAGACACATTGGACCAACACCTGGACAATTTACTGGAGGTGTCACGATTCAAGGATTATGGGCCGAACGGTTTACAAGTTGAGGGCAAAACCGAGATTCGCAAGGTGATCAGCGGCGTGACGGCCAGCCTGCAACTGATCGAAGCCGCGATCGAAGCCAAGGCCGATGCCATCGTGGTGCATCATGGCCTGTTCTGGCGAGGGCAAGATGGCCGCCTGACGGGGTGGATGAAACGCCGTGTTGCCGCGTTGATGGCGCATGACATCAATCTCTTTGCCTACCATCTGCCGCTGGATGCGCACCCCACACTCGGAAACAACGCCCAATGGGGCAAGCGTCTTGGGTTGGCGGCCGATCAACGTTTTGGCGACCAGGACCTGGGGTTCATCGGGGATGCGCCCAATGACATGACGCTGCCGTATTTGACCGCCCAACTGACCGAGTCATTGGGCCGTGCGCCCACGGTGATCCCTGGCGATGGTCGGCCACTGAAACGAGTGGCGTGGTGCAGCGGTGGCGCCCAAGGCTACTTCGAGGGTGCGATCCAGGCCGGCGCGGATGTGTTCTTGACGGGTGAACTGTCAGAGCCACAAGCCCATTACGCCCGAGAAACAGGCGTGGCCTTCCTGGCTTGCGGGCACCATGCCAGCGAGCGCTATGGGGCTCAAGCACTGGGCCGTCGCATCGCGCACGAATACGCGCTCGAACACCAGTTCATCGACATCGACAATCCAGCTTGATTGCGACCGGCAGGCCGCACCAAACGGGATGAGTCAATGTGCGAGTACCGACTCTAGCTCGGCAAAAGTGCGCGAGTGCATGTCGGCCTGAATTGGCTGGCGCATCGCCATTTCCAAGCGGCGAGCCGAAAACAACCCACGCAGGTAGGACTGCCCGTTCTTGGTCTGCGTCACGAGCAGGTAGCGCAGATTGTGCTCTTGCAGTGTGGCCGCGATATCGCCCAGACGCGCAGTGCGAACCTGACTGAGATCGATCACATCCCAGGCACCGACTGGCACCATCACATCAGACAAAGTCAGTTCGCTCACCGGCACATGGTGACTGGAAGCCCTCACCACTGGCCGCTCACCTTGGATGTCCTCTGCCGAGACCATGCCGACCAGCCCCCCATCCGCCCCAGACACAAACACCATGCGAACGCCAGCGCGTTTCATCAGATACAGGGTGGCCTCAATGCCGTCACCGTGACTTGCAACCACGCAGGGGCTTTGTTGCAGGTCGGTGAGCAAGCTCAAGGCGGGGTGATGCGGCTCGGCGGTTCTGGCCACGGCGGGCAGGTGCGGAGCATGCGCCATCGACATCAACGTCAACGGCTTGAAACGATTGGCTTGAGGCATCGCAGAGTCCTTTCCGGAACGCAATTTCACAACCGAGGCTTTCAGATTACGCCGATCCGGAAATTTCGGAAATGGCAATTGACCGGTAGCTACCCGATTGATGTGCACAGCGTCACGATGTAAAAGGGGCCATCAGAGCCTGACCGGAATCCCTCGTTGCGCCATCAAGGCCTTGGCCTGCGCCACGGTGTATTCGCCGTAATGGAAGATGCTGGCGGCCAGAACCGCATCGGCTCCGCCCTGCTGCACCCCGTCGGCCAAGTGATCCAGGTTGCCCACGCCGCCCGACGCAATCACCGGAACAGCAACCGCATCGCTGACCGCACGTGTCAGTTCCAGATCAAACCCGGACTTGGTGCCGTCACGGTCCATGCTGGTCAAGAGGATTTCACCGGCACCGTAATCGGCCATCTGCTTGGCCCAGGCCACCGCGTCCAAGCCAACGTTCTTGCGACCGCCATGGCTGTAGACATCCCAACCAGGACCCCGCACAGCCAGGTCGTCGCCTTGGCGCTTCTTGGCATCAATGGCCACCACGATGCACTGTGAACCGTACTTGTCCGACGCATCACGAATGACTTGGGGGTTCGCAATGGCTGCGGAGTTGAAGCTGACCTTGTCAGCACCGGCATTGAGCAAGCGACGCACATCTTCAACCGTACGGACGCCGCCGCCCACCGTCAAAGGAATGAAAACCTGACTGGCCACGGCCTCAATGATGTGCAGGATCAGATCACGGCCATCACTGGTGGCTGTGATGTCGAGAAACGTGAGTTCATCGGCGCCTTGATCGTTGTAGCGTGCGGCGATTTCCACCGGATCACCGGCATCGCGCAGCTCAACAAAATTGACGCCTTTGACAACCCGCCCGCCCGTCACATCCAAGCAGGGAATGATGCGTTTGGCCAGCACGAGGATCAGCCTTCGCCGTTGAGTTCGTCTGCGCGCTTCTGACCTGCAGCGAAATCGAGGTCGCCGGTGTAGATGGCGCGACCGCAGATCACACCTTCCACGCCCTCAGACTCAACGGCGCACAGCGCTTCGATGTCCTTGATGTTGGACAGACCGCCCGAGGCAATCACCGGGATGGTCAAGGCCTGCGCCAATTTGACAGTGGCTTCGATGTTGATGCCCGACAGCATGCCATCGCGGCCAATGTCGGTGTAGATCACGCCTTCGACGCCGTAATCTTCAAACTTCTTGGCCAGATCGATGACTTCATGGCCAGACAGCTTGCTCCAGCCATCGGTGGCAACCTTGCCATCCTTGGCATCCAAGCCGACGATGATGTGACCGCCAAAGGCCGAGCAGGCATCACGCAGGAAGCCGGGGTTCTTCACCGCAGCGGTGCCGATGATGACGTAGCTCAGACCGTCGTCGAGGTAGCGCTCAATGGTGTCGAGATCGCGAATCCCGCCACCGAGTTGAACCGGAATGTCGCCGCCCACTTCCTGGATGATCGATTTGATGGCCGCTTCGTTGACGGGTTTACCGGCAAACGCACCATTGAGATCGACCAGATGGAGACGGCGAGCACCGGCATCCAACCAGCGGCGGGCCATGGCCCCCGGGTCTTCACCAAACGTGGTGGAGTCGTTCATGTCGCCTTGCTTGAGGCGCACGCATTTGCCGTCTTTCAGGTCAATCGCAGGGATCAGCAGCATATTTTTGCTACAGAGGGTGGGGAAAAGGATAGATGAATCAAGGTTTCCACGACAAGAAATTGCGGTACAGGGCCAGGCCGTGTTCCGCACTCTTCTCGGGGTGGAATTGCGTGGCAAAAATGTTATCCCTTGCCACGACACAGGTAAAGCGGACGCCGTATTCAGTTTCACCGGCGCTGTGTTGGGGATTATCCACAACCGCGTGATAACTGTGGACGAAATAGAAATAGCTGTTGTCTGGGATGCCTGACCACACTGGATGGGGCTGACCACCCCAAACGCCATCGTGACAAGTTTGCTTGACACGATTCCAACCCATTTGCGGCACTTTGTATCGGCTGCCATCAGGTTGGCGCATGCCATCCAGCCTGAACTTGATCACCTTGCCTGGGATCAGACCCAGCCCGGGCGTGTCTTGTTCTTCTGAGTGGTTCAGCAGCATCTGCATGCCCACACACACACCCATCAAGGGCTTGTTGGCGGCGGCATCCAGCACCGCCCCCAGCAACTCGCCTTGGTGCGCTTCTCGCAATTCACGCATGCAGTCACGCATCGCGCCCTGCCCGGGCAAAACGACGCGCTCGGCAGAACGGACCACGGTAGGGTCGTTGGTGACAACCACCTTCAAGTTCAGATCTTTGGCTGCGTGTTCAACGGCCTGCGAAACCGAACGCAGGTTGCCCATGCCGTAGTCGATCACGGCCACTGTGGATGTTTGGCTCATGGAGTCAAAGAGAAGTCATCACACAAAGGAGGCTCACAATGAGCCCTTGGTCGACGGAATGACGCCAGCCATGCGGGGATCGCGCTCGAGTGCAGCGCGCAGGGCTCGGGCAAACGCCTTGAAAACGGTTTCACACTGATGGTGCGCGTTCGCGCCCTTCAGGTTGTCGATGTGCAGCGTGACGCCCGCGTGATTGACAAAGCCCTGAAAAAACTCGAAGGTCAACTGGGTGTCAAAGCCACCAATGCTGCCTGCTGTGAAGGGGATGTCCATGTGCAGGCCGGGACGGCCAGAAAAATCGATCACCACACGCGACAGGGCCTCGTCCAACGGAACGTAGGCGTGACCATAGCGGCGAATGCCCTTTTTATCCCCCACCGCTTTGGCAAAGGCCTGGCCCAGGGTGATGCCGACGTCTTCAACAGTATGGTGACCATCGATATGAAGGTCGCCCACGGCATGGATATCCAGATCGATCAGGCCGTGACGGGCAATCTGATCGAGCATGTGGTCGAAGAAGCCAATGCCGGTGTGCAGCTTGGCGGCCCCGGTGCCGTCCAGATTCACACGAACGGTAATCTGGGTTTCGGCTGTATTGCGGGTGACTTCGGCGATGCGGTCGCTTACGACCTGTTCTGGAGCGTTCATGCAGGGTTGAAAGTAAGGGGTTCGCGCAGGATTTCAGCCAAAGCAGAGATCAAGGCGTCGTTTTCCGCAGGCAAGCCCACGGTCAGGCGGATACAGTTTGCCAGCAATTGGTGCAATCCGGCCACATTTTTGATCAGGATGTGACGCGCTTTCAGCGCAGCGAAGACCGCAGCGGCATCGTTCACACGCACCAAAATCATGTTGGCCTGGCTCGGGTAGACCTTAGCGCCCGGCATCTGGGCCAGTGCAGCCAGCAGCCGCTCACGCTCGGACTTGATGGTTTCAGCTTGGCGCGCAAACTCGTCAGCATGCTCCAATGCGAACAGGGCCGCCTCGGTGTTGAGCACACTGATATTGTAGGGAGGGCGCACCTTTTCGACCTGCTCAATCAAATCCTTGCGACCCATCATGTAGCCCAGGCGAACACCAGCCAAGCCAAACTTGGACAGGGTGCGCATCAACAGCACGTGAGGGTGGCGGGTCAGGCGCCCCAGGTAAGACTTCGAGGCGAATGGCTGGTAGGCCTCATCCATGACCACCAGGCCCTGACCATTGGCGGCCACCGCCTCTATGACCTGCTCTATGGCAGCGTCATCCCACAGGTTCGCGGTGGGGTTGTTGGGATAGGCAATGTACGTGATGGCCGGCTTATGTTCACGGATGGCAGCCAGCATGGCTGGCGTGTCCAACTCGAACTCTGCGGTCAGCGGCACTCCCACAAAGCGCATGCCATTTTGTTTGGCAAAGGCTTCGTACATCACAAAGCCAGGCAACGGTGCCAGCGCCACCGCGCCGGGTTTGGCGCACGCGACTGACAGCAAGGAGATCAATTCGTCTGAGCCATTGCCCAGCACCAGCCCATAGTCGGTCGGCACCTTGGCGTAGCTGCGAAGGGCAGCATGCAAGTCGTTGATGCGAGTGCCCGGATAGCGGTTCAGCGTCACGCGGCCCAGGCGTTCACCCAGCTTGGCCTGCAGCTCAGGCGGCAAGGTGAAGGGGTTTTCCATCGCGTCGAGCTTGATGTAGCCGGCGGCATCTTGCACATGGTAGGCGTGCATGGCCAGCACATCGGGACGGAAGACTTCGAGCAGACTCATAGTGGGGCTCTGTTGTGGCTCTTTAGGGGCTCGGTGGCGCGCTCACTTCTTCAGACGAAACTCAGCGGCTTGTGCGTGTGCCTGCAGGCCTTCACCATAGGCCAGCACCGCTGCGGTTTTGCCCAGAATCTGCGCACCGGCCTCGCTGACTTCGATCAGGCTGGAGCGCTTCTGAAAATCGTACACACCCAATGGAGACGAAAAGCGCGCGGTACCCGAAGTGGGCAGCACGTGGTTGGGGCCAGCGCAGTAGTCACCCAAGGACTCAGAGGTGTAAGCCCCCAGGAAGATGGCGCCCGCGTGCTTGAGCAAGGGCTCCCACTTGTGCGGCTGATGGCTGCTGACTTCGAGGTGCTCAGGCGCAATGCGATTGCTGATCTCACAGGCCTCTTCCATGCTGCGAGTGAGGATCAAGGCGCCCCGCCCTTGCAGTGAAGCCCGAATGATCTCCGCCCGCGGCATGGTGGGCAGCAAACGATCGATTTCAGCTTGCACCTTGGCGATGTAGTCGGCGTCTGGGCACAGCAATATGCTTTGCGCCAACTCATCGTGCTCAGCCTGGCTGAACAAATCCATGGCCACCCAGTCAGGCGGCGTGGAGCCATCGGCCAACACCAGGATTTCAGAGGGGCCGGCAATCATGTCGATGCCAACCTGACCAAAAACGTGCTTCTTGGCGCTAGCCACATAGGCGTTGCCGGGGCCAGTGATCTTGTCGACTTGGGGCACAGTGGCCGTGCCATAAGCCAGTGCCGCCACAGCTTGCGCCCCCCCAATGGTGAAGGCACGGGTCACGCCAGCCACATAAGCGGCGGCCAGCACCAGCGGGTTCTTTTCGCCGCGCGGGGTGGGCACCACCATGATGATTTCGCCCACACCGGCCACATGGGCAGGGATGGCATTCATCAAGACGGACGAGGGGTAAGCCGCCTTACCACCGGGCACATAGATGCCCACGCGATCCAGCGGGGTGACCTTCTGGCCCAACAAGGTGCCGTCTTCATCGCGATACGACCAGCTCAAACCACAAGCCTGCTTTTGGCGCTCGTGGTAGGCCCGCACGCGGGCCGCGGCGCTTTCCAAGGCCGTGCGTTGCTCGGGTGGCAGGCTGTCAAACGCAGCTTTGAGCTCGGCCTGCCCCAACTCCAAAGCGGCCATGCCATCGACTTGCAGGTGATCGAACCGCGCGGTGTATTCCAGCACCGCATCATCGCCACGCAGACGAACGTCGGCCAGGATGGCGGCCACGCGGTCTTCGATGGCCGAATCCGTCTCGGCCGACCAATGCAACACCTGTTTGAAGGCAGCATCGAAGTCGGGCTGAGCAGTAGAGAGATGGCGAATCTGGACGGTCATGGCTACGAAAGGTCTAGAACGTCAGGCCGGAATGGCCGACTCGAAAGCCTGAATCAGGGCACGGATGGGCTCGCGCTTGAGCTTGAGCGAGGCCTGGTTGACCACCAATCGCGAGCTGATGTTCATGATCTGCTCGACCTCGATCAACTTGTTGGCCTTCAAGGTGCTTCCGGTGGACACCAAGTCCACGATCGCATCAGCCAGACCGGTCAGCGGCGCCAACTCCATCGAGCCATACAGCTTGATCAGGTCCACGTGCACGCCCTTGTTGGCGAAGTGCTCTCGGGCAATCGTGGTGTACTTGGTGGCCACACGAATACGCGAGCCTTGCTTCACGGCCGCTTCGTAATCGAAGTCAGCGCGCACGGCCACACTCATGCGGCACTTGGCAATGTTCAGATCAAGCGGCTGGTACAGGTTGTCGCCACCATGCTCGATCAACACATCCTTGCCGGCAACGCCGATGTCGGCGCCGCCATGCTCTACATAGGTGGGCACATCGGTGGCGCGAACCAGCACCACGCGCACATCGTCGCGGTTGGTACCCAGAATCAACTTGCGCGATTTTTCAGGGTCTTCGGTAACCGTGATACCGGCCGCAGCCAGTAGAGGCAAGGTTTCCTCAAAAATTCGGCCTTTGGAAAGTGCGAGTGTGATCATGCTTTCACGCGTTCAATGTCAGCGCCAATAGCGCGCAGCTTGGCTTCCATGCGGTCATAGCCACGGTCCAGGTGATAGATGCGATCGACCAGGGTTTCGCCCTCGGCAACCAGGCCCGCGATGACCAGGCTGGCCGAGGCGCGCAGATCGGTTGCCATCACCGTGGCGCCGGACAGTTTTTCCGCGCCCGTGACCACGGCACTGTGCCCATCGACTGCGATCTTGGCGCCAAGGCGAATCAACTCATTGACGTGCATGAAACGGTTTTCAAAAATCGTTTCGTGAATGACCGCGGTGCCTTCGGCCACGCAGTTGAGGGCCATGAATTGGGCCTGCATGTCAGTGGGGAAAGCGGGGTATTCGCGGGTGCGGAAGCCAACAGCCTTGGGGCGCGCATCCGCTTTGACACGGATCCAGTCGGCGCCGGATTCGATGGACACGCCAGCCTCACGCAACTTTTCGATCACCGACTCCAGGTGCTCGGCATTGGCCTTGCGCAAAGTGACATCGCCGCCGGCAGCCCCTACCGCACACAGAAACGTGCCTGTTTCGATGCGGTCAGGAATGATGTGGTGCGCTTGCTCGCCCTTCAAGCCATGCAACTTGTCGACGCCTTGGATTCGGATCCGGCTGGTGCCGTGCCCCTCAATCTTGGCGCCCATGGCAATCAGCATGTGAGCCAAGTCCACGATCTCGGGCTCTTGAGCCGCGTTCTCCAGGATCGTCTCGCCATCGGCCAGAGAAGCGGCCATCAAGAAATTCTCGGTGCCGGTTACCGTCACCATGTCAGTGGTGATGCGGGCCCCCTTCAACCGTGTCGGTTTACCGTTGGCATCCACCGGAGTACGCGCTTCGATGTAGCCGTGCTCGACCGTGATCTGAGCCCCCATGGCTTGGAGGCCCTTGATGTGCTGATCCACTGGGCGCGAACCGATGGCACAGCCACCCGGCAGGGAGACGCGCGCACGCCCAAAGCGCGCCAGCAGCGGCCCCAGCACCAGGATGGACGCACGCATGGTCTTGACCAACTCGTAGGGGGCTTCTGGGTTGGCAACCTTGCCCGCGTCCAGCGTGACGGCAGAGGGATCGTCGGCGTGACGCTCGGACATCACGCCCATGTTTGCCAGCAGCTTGAAGGTGGTGGACACGTCCTGCAGTTGAGGCACATTGACCAGCGTGACCGGTTCTGCACTCAGCAAAGCAGCGCACAAATCTGGCAAGGCGGCGTTCTTGGCACCAGAGATCGTCACTTCGCCTTGCAGGCGACGACCGCCACGAATCAGGAGTTTGTCCATGAAAACACAAAGGGCACGAGGCCGCCGCTAGGCTGACATCGCGCCGAAATCAGAAGTAAAAACAAGCCGGATTCAAGCGCCGGACTGGGCGGCCCATTCGGCCGGGGTCAGGGTCTTCATCGACAAAGCGTGAATCTGAGCCCGCATTCTATCGCCCAGGGCCTGATAAACGCGCTGATGGCGCGCAACCCGGCTTTTGCCGTCGAATTCTGCCGAAACGATGGTGGCGAAAAAATGCTGTCCGTCGCCCTCGACCACCAAGTGAGTGCACGGCAGGCCGTCGGCGATGTATTGCCGGACTTCGGCGGGAGTGGGATCAGCCATGGGTGACTTTCAAGAAGATAGACAAAAAAGACCGTCAATAACGAATTTTGTAGCCCGTTTTCAGCAAATGCAGCGCCACGGCAGACACCAACACGACAGCCGTCAGAACGATGGTCAGGCTGGTCCATGGGCTGACATCGCTGACACCGAAAAAGCCGCAACGGAATCCATCAATCAGATAGAAGAACGGGTTGAAACGGGAGGCGGTGTGCCAAAACGGGGGCAAGGAGTGCACCGAGTAAAACACACCCGACAAGAAGGTCATGGGCACAATCACGAAATTCTGGAACATCGCCATCTGGTCGAATTTTTCCGCCCACAAACCGGCGATCAGCCCCAGGGCCCCCAACAAGATTCCGCCCAGGATCGCAAAGATGAGGATCCACCACCATTGCACCAGCCCTGGCCACGCGAAAGCGGCCGTCACCACCCAGACGCCCAGCCCGACCCCCAGACCACGCACCAAAGACGCGCCCACATAGGCCGCAAACCAGGCGCGATGAGACAAGGGCGTGAGCAGCACAAACACCAGGTTACCCGTGATCTTGCTCTGGATCAGCGAAGACGAGCTGTTGGCAAACGCGTTCTGCAAGATGCTCATCATCACCAGACCGGGAACCAGAAACCGGGTGTAGCCAACGCCCTTGAACACCTGAACATGATCTTCCAGCACATGTCCAAAGATCAGCAAATACAAGATGGCCGTGAGAACGGGGGCCCCGATCGTTTGCGCACTGACCTTCCAGAACCGCAGGACTTCTTTGTAAAACAAGGGGCGCGCGCCCGCCAACAAGCTCATGCGTGAACTCCCACGCCGTATTTCTGGCCATGCATGATGTTCAGGAAGATGTCTTCGAGATCGGCTCGGCCCAACTCCAGGTCTTCGACCTGACAGCCGCCGAGGCGCAACTGCGCCAGGATGGATTCGATTTCACCCGCGTCCTTGGCGGGCAACTGCACAATGCGCCCGGTGATGCGTGCGCGCCCTGCCAATTCTGCCGGCAAGCTCTGATCGGTCTTGAAGCGCAGCATGGTGCTGGCAGTTCCTGCCAGCAATGCTGACATGCGATCAAGGGCGACCAGTTGCCCCTGCTTGATCATCGCAATGCGGTGACACAGGGCTTCAGCCTCTTCGAGGTAATGGGTGGTCAACAGCACGGTGTGCCCCTGCTTGTTGAGCTGGGCAATGAACTGCCACAAGGTCTGGCGAAGTTCGACATCCACCCCGGCCGTTGGCTCATCCAGAACGATCACTCGAGGGCGGTGCACCAAAGCCTGAGCCACCAGCACGCGACGCTTCATGCCACCCGACAACTGACGCATGTTGGCGTCGGCCTTGTCAGACAAACCCAGATTGGCCAATAACTCGTCGATCCAGTCGTCGTTGCGGCGCAGCCCGAAATAGGCGCTCTGGATGCGGAGGGTTTCGCGCACGGAGAAAAACGGATCGAACACCAGCTCTTGAGGCACCACGCCCAGCGACTGGCGGGCCTTGGCATAGTCCTTGACCACATCAAATCCACAAACCTGAGCTTGCCCCGAGGTGGCCCGGCTGAGCCCCGCCAGGATGCTGATCAATGTGGTTTTGCCTGCGCCGTTCGGGCCCAGCAAGCCGAAAAACTCGCCCTCTTCGATGTCGAAGGAAACCCCATTGAGCGCCTGCAGCGCTCGGCCAGCCGAATGGTAGGTTTTGGCAATGTTGTGAAAAGAAACCGCTTTCATGGGGTTTGTATTGTAGAGAGACGGGGGAGCCCCCTTTTTTAAGGGGTCAATCCATCAACACAAACCCTAGGGTCCACAGTAGGATTCGCCTGCATTTTGACCGTGTACCGAGGAGACAACCTTGTCCGATTTGAACACTCGCTTTGAGCAAGCCGTAGCGCAATCCAAGCTGCTGCCTGCCAAGCCTGACAACAACACGCTACTGAAGATCTATTCGCTGTTCAAACAAGCAACCACGGGTGATGTGCAGGGCGATCGTCCCGGGTTCACCGACTTTGTCGGCCGTGCCAAGTACGACGCCTGGGCTGACCTGAAAGGTCAAAGCCTGGAACAAGCCAAGCAAACTTATATTGCTCTGATCGAATCCCTCAACCAGTGATGGATCAGTGGCCCTGTGCCGCGGGGCGACCAGCATCGCCCTGATTTTTCAGGCCCCGTCAGCCCAACCGGCTCGGGGCCTTTTTCATATGCGACCGCTCAAGCCTGACCGGCTTTTTCGAGCAGGCGCGAGAGGTTTTTGTCGATCTCGGCCTCGATCATCGGCTTGAGCGCTTTCATCATCAGGCCCAGCTTAGCTTCCAGCTCAAAGGCATCGCCGCGAACCTTCATCACACCGTTTACCCCCGAGCGCTCGAACTGGATCTGGTCTTCGGTGTCACCCTGAACCAGGGAACAAGTCAAACCCATTTTCTGGGCGGCCCCCTCCATCCACTTGTTGGCCAGCTCGCGCGCAGTAGCCAGGCCGAGAGTGTGGGGACGAGTGATGTGGATGTCTGCCATGATGAAATCTCAAGTGAAATGAACTGCGGGCCGCAGTGTAGCGCCGTGTGGCCGCGAGTAAGATGTGTTTGGTTCATCTTGAGGGCTTGCCCGCGCCATGTCTGCCACCACCTTGGATCCGTCTCTGCCTGTCTTGCCTGAACTGCTGAGTCTCAGCCCGGCCATCGCCACACTGCGGCGGGACATCCATGCGCACCCCGAACTGTGCTTCGAAGAGTTGCGCACAGCCGAGCTGGTGGCACGCCAGTTGGAAGGCTGGGGCATCGAGGTGCACCGAGGCCTCGGCAAAACAGGCTTGGTTGGCGTGATCCAAGGCCACCCCGGCAAGCGTGCGGTGGGCTTGCGCGCCGACATGGATGCTCTGCCGATGACCGAACACAATCGCTTCGCCCACGCCAGCAAGCTCCCCGGCAAGATGCATGCATGCGGCCATGATGGGCATACGGCAATGCTGTTGGCAGCCGCTCAATACTTGGCTGCGCACCGCGACTTCGCAGGCACCGTTTATCTGGTGTTTCAGCCGGCTGAAGAAGGCGGCGGCGGGGCTGGCGCGATGATGGCCGATGGCCTGTTCACCCGTTTCCCGATGGATGCCATTTTTGGCATGCACAACTGGCCTGGCATGGCCGTGGGGCAATTCGCGATCAAGCCCGGCCCATGCTTTGCGTCGAGCAATGAATTTCAAATCACCATCCATGGCAAAGGTTGCCATGCCGCAATGCCCCACCTGGGTGTGGACCCGGTGCCGATTGCCTGCCAGATGGTGCAAGGCTTTCAGACCATCGTGTCGCGTAATGTGCGCCCCATCGACACGGGCGTGATCTCAACGACGATGATTCAAGCCGGCGAAGCCACCAATGTGGTGCCCGATTTCGTCACGGTGCAAGGCACCGTGCGCACGTTTACCAAGGATGTGCTGGATCTGATTGAAGAGCGCATGCGCACGGTGGCGCAGCACACCTGTGCTGCCTATGGCGCCAAGTGTGAGTTCGTGTTTCAGCGCAACTACCCACCCACGGTGAATCACGCAGACGAGACCGACTTTGTTCGTCAGGTGATGACCGAGGTGGTGGGGCCCGATAACGTGCTGGAATTCGAACCCACCATGGGCGCCGAAGATTTCAGCTATTACCTGCAAGAGAAGCCCGGAGCCTATTTCCTGATTGGCAACGGTGACGGCACCCACCGGGAAGGGGGCCA
Organism: Burkholderiales bacterium; assembly: GCA_028864885.1. Taxonomy (GTDB): domain Bacteria; phylum Pseudomonadota; class Gammaproteobacteria; order Burkholderiales; family Burkholderiaceae_C; genus Aquabacterium. The sequence continues at coordinate 21,837 of JAGWLR010000018.1, forward strand.
TGGCCTTGGCCCCTGCATGCTGCACAACCCGAGCTACGACTTCAATGATCAGTTGATCCCGCTGGGGGCCACCTTGTGGGTCAAGCTGGTTCAGCACTGGCTGAACCAAGCCTGAGTCAATCCACCTTGCCGGGAAGATTGGCCAGGGTCTGAGTGCCGACGATGATCATCCTGACCATCAGGACCATCTGCTCAGCCCACTCGGCATGCTTTTCTTCCGGCAAATCCATGGCCGTGGCGCCCATGGCAAACACCAGACGGGTGATGGCCTTGGCGGTGATGGCCGGTTCGTATAGTCCGGTTTGATTGATCGCGGCCAAGCGGATCAGGTCCTGACGGAGCTCATCTTCAAAGAAGAGCAGCTCGCGCTCGACTGCCCGCTTGTACGCGTCCGAGCCCACCGTGCCCTCGCGCAACAGCATGTGCAGCAGCTTGTCGTCGGCGCGAAGTTGCTTCATGAAGGCCTCAACCGACCCACGCACCACGCTCTGACCCGAGTTGGCGCGATGCCGTGCCTCACCGATGATGCGACGCAGGGAACGGCCCGCGCGGTCGATGAGCGCGATGGCCAGTTCGTCCATGTCGCGAAACTGGCGGTAGAAGCTGTTGGGCGCGATGCCGGCTTCGCGGGCCACCTCGCGCAAGCTAAGGGTGGACACACTTCGATGAGGCCCGACCAATTTCAGCGCGGCTTCGATGATGTCCTCGCGGGAGATCACAGCCTTGCGCCCTAGCGGTACGGCTCGTTCACGGGGGATGGCGGGCGGAGTGCTCAAGTGAAATCGGGGGTGACTGCAAAACGATGACCCCATCATACCGTTACACATTAATGCACACGTGTATAGACATACGTATCCAAATCCCTATAATCGCGTCCAGCGTCGTGCCTTATTGCACGCATTTCTGGAGCTACTGTGTCGATCCCTGCCTCTGGCGCCCTGCATCGCCTGCTTGCCCCCCTCATTGACGTGGGGACGTTCGATTTCTGGGTGCAACAGATTTCACCGCGTGCCGCTTGGAATCGCCCTTTGGCGACGGTCACAGCGCGTCGTCTGGAAGCACGCGACACGGTGACCCTGACCTTGGCCCTCAATAGGCACTGCAAATTGCCCCAGGCTGGGCAGCACTTGAACGTGTCCGTTGAGGTAGATGGCCGGCGCACGACACGTTGCTACAGCCCAACCCGGATCGATGCACGCCACCGCACGATTGAGATCACGGTCAAGCATGTGCCCAACGGATGGGTCAGCACCCAGCTGTGCCACCACACTCAAGCCGGCGACGTGATTGAGCTGGGCGAGCCGTTTGGCGAGATGAACGGGGCGGATGCACCCGGCCCCTGGTTGATGTTGGCAGCAGGCAGCGGCATCACCCCGCTGATCAGCTTGATCCGGCAAGCGCGCGAGCGACAAGCGTCCAACCCAATCACCCTGGTGTACTGCGCCAAAAAGCGAGCCGATCTGTGCTTCTTGCCCGAGTTGCGGCAAATGGTCGCACGTCAGCCAGGTTTTGCGCTTCATGTCGTGCTGTCCCAAGAGCCTGACCTGATCGATGGCGAGATGGCGGGTCGCTTGGATGGCGTGATCCTGAATGCGGTCATACCGGATCTGGCCGGATACCACGTGTTTGCCTGCGGGCCGGCAGGGTTTGTGGAAACGGCTCGCACCGCCGTGGGGGAGCGGGCCCGAAGTTTCGAGGCCGAGGCTTTCACCCCGCCCACGCTAGCCCTGAACGCCGATGAGGCAGTTCACCCCGTCCACATCACCCTGGCTCAATCTGGCCGCACTGTGACGGTGTCCAGCCAGGAGGCCCTGCTACCAGCTTTGGAAGCCCATGGCCTGCAGATTCCACATGGCTGCCGTATGGGGGTTTGCCACACCTGCTCTTGCAACAAGGTGAGCGGCACCACGCGCGATCTGCAAAACGGCCAGGCGCAGGGTGAACCGCAGGCCGCTGTGCGCCTATGCGTCAGCAGCGCCAGCACCGATTTGATTCTGGACCTTTGAAGACGATGACGATGGAAACCTCCCCTTCCCGCAGCCGGGCGTTGACTCAGCCAGAGCTGCAACAGTTCGGCGCCGAAATCGATGCCCTGCGTGCACGGGTTCAGTCCGACCTGGGCGAACGAGATGCCCGCTACATCCGCACCGTGATCAAGGTGCAACGCTGGATGGAAGTCACCGCCCGCGCCATGTTGGTGGCGGCCGGTTGGTTCCCGCCCGTGTGGCTGCTGGGCGCCCTGATGCTGGGCATCACGAAGATCCTGGAAAACATGGAGATTGGCCACAACGTGATGCATGGCCAGTACGACTGGATGGGCGATCCTCATCTGAACGGCAAAACCTACGAATGGGACATCGTGGGCACGGCCGACAACTGGCGCAAGACGCACAACTTCCGCCATCACACTTACACCAACATCCATGGCATGGACGATGACGTCGGCGGCTATGGCGTGTTGCGGCTTTTCCCAGAACAGAAGTGGCATCCAGCCAACCTTTTCCAACCTCTGTACGCTGTCATCTTTGCGCTCTTGTTCCAGTGGGGCGTGGCCATTCAAGACCTTCGGCTTGGTCGCTACTTCCTGGGCAAGATTTCGGGCAAGGCCCTGCTCAAGCAGTCGATTCCGACTCTGAAAAAGGCCCGTCGTCAACTGGTCAAGGATTACGTGGTCTTCCCGCTGCTGGCAGGCCCATTCTTCATGCCCGTGCTCTTGGGCAACCTGGTGGCCAACGGCATCCGGAACATCTGGACCTACGTCATCATCTTTTGCGGTCACTTCACCGATACGGTCGAAACCTTCCCCCGCAGCGTGGTGAAAAACGAAAGCCGTGCTCATTGGTATCTGCGTCAGATTCGCGGCTCGTCAAACCTGAAAGGCGGCAAGCTGCTCAACGTGATGTCGGGCAACCTGAGCTTCCAGATCGAGCACCATCTTTTCCCAGATATTCCGGCCAACCGTTACGCCGAGATCGCACCCGAAGTGCAAGCCATCTGCAAGCGCTATGGTCAGCACTACAGCACCGGCTCTTTCCCTCGACAGTTCGGATCCGTGGTCTGGCGCATCCTTCGCCATTCGTTTCCCAGCCAACGGGCGCAGGAGCCCGAGGATCTGGTTCTGGAATGAACATGGGGCATGAGCGGTCACAATGTGGCCCTCATGTCTGACACCTCTCGCTTCGGCCGTCAGGCCACCTCATCCCCACGCCCTTCAGGGTCTGCGCAACCGGTCTACCGAATGACCTTGCGCACCCTGGGTCGTGGGGATGGTCTTTTGGGGCTGATGCCTTTCGGCAAGGTGGGGCCACGAGGCGGACAGGTGACCGTGGTTGAACTGGATCCGCCAGCGCCTTACCTTGCCATGCAAATGGGCTTGGTGCAGATTCCCGCAGCCACCGTGCAATGGCGCAGCGACGAATTAGCTCGGCGCTTTCGTCGCGAGGGACACGATTGGTGGACCCTCGTGCGCGAGGACGATTTCGCCGACTTCTGCGCCGAGCATGTGCCAGCCCTGCGTGAACGTGGATGGGAGGTCGACATCCAGCCCGGCTTTGCCCACCACCCTCAGGACCCCGAAGGCTGGCACATTCAGATCCAAAAGCTGGCGCTGCCTGAACGAGCCGGATCCTGGCTGGTCACCATGGGCGTCGAGCTGGACGGGGAGCGCCTGGACCTGGCGCCCCTGCTGGCCGACCTGATCAAACGCGATGCACGGTGGCTGGATGCCCGTGAAGTGGCGCTGATGGATGAGCACGCATCGGTGTTGCTGAGAGCGCCCGGCGGCAAGCGCATCAAAGCGGCGGTTGGCCCCATCAAGGCGATTGTGTCGTCCATGCTGGAGTTGCTGCTGGAGCCCCGAGCAGACCGTGAAGGCATCGTCGTTTCAGATTGGGATGTGGCACGGCTGGAACGCCTGCACGCCGAATTGAACCAGTCGCTGCATGAGCGCCTGGGAGGGCAGCATGTTTGGCAATGGCAATGCGATCAGCCCATGCAAGAGCTGGTGAATCGACTGAGCCCGCATGGCGTGCCACACGATGTCTGTCAGCCCAATGGCTTGCGCATTGAGTTGCGACCTTATCAACTCAAGGGGCTGGCCTGGCTGCAGCATTTGAGACAGCATGAACTTGGCGGCATCCTGGCCGATGACATGGGGCTGGGTAAAACAGCGCAGGCACTGGCGCATGTGTTGACCGAAAAGCAGGCGGGCCGCTTGACCCAGCCGGCACTGGTGGTCGTGCCCACGTCCCTGGTGTTCAATTGGCAAGCTGAAGCCCAACGCATGGCGCCCGGCCTTCGGGTGCTGCCCCTGCAAGGCAGCGATCGGCGAAAGGCGTTCGACGATCTGCCGCAGTGGGATCTTGTTCTCACCACCTACCCTCTGGTCTGGCGAGACGTGGATGCCCTGCGGGCGCATCGGTTTCACCTGCTGATTCTGGATGAGGCACAGACGGTCAAGAACCCGCGCAGCCGTAGCGCCTTGGCGATTCGACGCCTTGAAGCTCAGCACCGGCTCTGCCTGACGGGTACGCCGATGGAAAACCATCTGGGCGAGCTCTGGGCCCAATTCGATTTTCTGATGCCAGGTTTTCTGGGTGACTGGGCCCACTTTCAGCGAACCTGGCGTGACCCCATCGAAAAAAATGGCGAGAGCTTGCGGGCGCAGTTGCTGGCCGCTCGCACTCGACCGTTCGTCATGCGCCGACGCAAGGAAGATGTCGCCACTGAACTGCCGCCCAAGACTGAAATCGTGGAACGCCTGCGGCTAGAGGGATTGCAGCGCGATCTGTATGAAAGCGTGCGTGTTGCCGCCGATGAGTTCGTGCGCCGTGCATTGACGCGTCAAGGGTTCGCAGGCTCACAGATCTCGATCCTGGATGCCTTGCTCAAACTCAGACAGGTGTGCTGCGACCCCTATCTGCTCAAAGGCCGACAACTGCCGCCGACGATGCAACGAGCCAAACTGGAATGGTTGCGAACAGCCTTGCCCGAGCTGATCGCCGAGGGGCGACGGATTCTGGTGTTCTCTCAGTTCGCAGAAATGCTGCAATTGATTTCGGCTGACCTGAGCCATCTGGGTCTGAACCACTTGATGCTGACGGGGCAAACGCCTCCACCCCAACGGGGCGAGATCGTTGCCCGCTTTCAAGAAGGGCTGTCACCCCTGATGCTGATCAGCCTCAAGGCCGGCGGGGTCGGATTGAACCTGACGGCGGCAGACACGGTCATCCATGTCGACCCCTGGTGGAACCCTGCAGTAGAGCGGCAAGCGACCGACCGAGCACACCGCATTGGGCAAGCGCGCGCGGTGTTTGTCTACAAACTGGTGATTGAAGGCAGCATCGAAGATCGCATCCTCACCCTGCAGGAACACAAATCAGCGCTGGCGGCGGCCGTGCTCGGACACGACAACGAGTTCGCCACCAAATTCAACGAGGACGAACTAAGCGGATTACTCGCGCCCTTATCCGATTGAGGGCAGACCATGAAGCCGCTTGGGCCGTCATCCGCCTAGACCCAGTAAAACGACACGTGGAAGGTGGCACAACAAGCCCCACATCGCTGGCAAATGTTCTCGTCACTCATTCCCAACTGATTCGATTCCATTGGAGCGCACGGCTACGCCAGTGCTCTTCGATGCTCTGCACGAAATCCGGGCGGACCAGCTTGGCGCGCTGAATCAGCCAGTCGTCGTCTTCATGTCGAATCACGACGCCTTCAAGATGCCCCTGCCGATAGTGGCTGGTCTTGTCTTGCACCCATTGCGTGAGGGCCGGAAGGCTCGTGTGTCCTTTGGATACGCGCGGCACCACTTTGATACCCAGAGACTCGGCCAGCGCATTGCGACGAGCGGTGCTCCAGAAGCGCTGCTCTTGGCGATCGAACACGTCAAACGCCAGAAACCAGTCTGGCAGGGCATCGTAGTCAAGTGAGTGCTGAGCCGCACACCATTCGCCGAAGAGCATCAAGCGGCTGCCCAGGGCGTCGAACAAATCGTCCTCGCGCGTGGCGAGCCATTCGTCCACCCGAGAAAACTGCCCACCATAGGGGCGATTGAGGTACTGACCGCGGTTCTGCACATGCAAGACAGCCTCGGGCGAGAACGAAATGCCCATGTTGGCCCCATCGAGCTTTTCCTCCACCACCACCTCATGCGCGAGCATCGCCTCGGCTTCTTGCACAGACAGCACTTTGTCGTCTCGCGGCTGTCCCGAGGCGAGCCAGGCGATGTGAGGGGTATGGGGAAACCGGAAGAACTCGCTCATCAATGTCATCGTCAGAATCCAAATTTGTGCCGGTGAAAGGCTTCGAGCACTGCCGAACAGAGAAACCGAACCTGAACACCATGGTCGGCCAAAGCCGGGGCCCAATCCAGCCATTTTGAGTCGGTGGCCTGCCAGATGGGCGGACATTCAGGATGCGCCCGAGCGACGGCGATGAACTTTCGGTCTGAGGCATCGAAGTGCGCTAGTCGCGGGTCGTCCGGAAAAGCGGCATAGCCGCGCAGCGGATCAGCCGCGATCGAGACCAGATCAATTCGCGCCGGGTTGTCCTGGTTGTGCAGCACCCACCGCAAAAAGGCGTCACCGACGCCCTTCCCGTCACTGGCATGGGTCTTGTGGAGATACTCACCCACGATTTCATGGCGATCATCCAGCGCCAATCGACCGGTCTGCATCAGCGCCTGAAGCCACTTCGCACAGGTATCGACCGATGCAGCGTCCACCCCGTCATGTTGACCGTTGGCCACGAGGATGACATTCGTGTCCACCACCCAGGTGCCAGTGGCATCGGGTAAATCCTCGGTGGCTTCCTTACGTTGCGACAATTCGGCCTGCAACGGGTCTGGTTCATGATGAGTCGGTTTGGACACCATCTTGCAAGTCTACCGATGAGTCGACGCATTTTGCTGATTCAAGGCCACCCCGATCTGGCTGGGCGACATCCTCGGGGTTGCCCGCAAGCGCCTCGACAAACTTTACCGACTCGGACTAGCGGGAGACCAGCGCGGATGGCGGTATTCTTGCGCTCATGTATGCGTCCTACTTTGGCCTGAAGCGAGAGCCCTTTTCCATCGCGCCAGACCCTCGCTACCTTTTCATGAGCGAGCGGCATCGCGAGGCTTTGGCTCACCTGCTGTATGGAGTCGGTGGGGGCGGCGGATTTGTCTTGCTGACCGGTGAAATCGGCGCTGGCAAGACCACCGTATGCCGCTGCTTCCTGGAACAGATCCCGCGACGTTGCAATGTCGCCTACATCTTCAACCCCAAGTTGACGGTGATGGAGTTGCTGCAATCCGTCTGCCAGGAATTTCGAATCCCCTGCGAGGACCTGGATCCCGCTACAGCCACGGTCAAGACTTACCTGGATCGTCTCAACGAATACCTGTTGCGCACTCACTCGGTGGGCCAGAACAACGTTCTGATCATCGACGAAGCGCAAAACCTGTCGTCTGACGTGCTGGAACAGTTGCGGCTGCTGACCAATCTGGAAACCAGCGAACGCAAGCTGCTGCAGATCATCCTGATCGGGCAGCCCGAGTTGCGCGACATGCTGGCCCGGCCCGAGCTGGAGCAACTGGCGCAACGCGTGATTGCGCGCTTCCATCTGGACTCGCTGAGCGAAGCCGAAACCGAACAATACATTGCGCACCGCTTGGCCATCGCTGGCCTCAAGCAGGGCAAATTGTTCGACAGCGACGCCGTTCACCGCGTTCATCAGATCACCCGGGGCGTGCCTCGCCGGATCAATCTGCTGTGCGACCGCTCTTTGTTGGGGGCGTATGCCAAAGGGCTGCCCCAGGTCAGCGAGGATATCGTGGCTCAGGCTGCACGCGAGGTCTTTGAAAGCCCGACGACCAAGCAGAAGCTGACGCCCGCGAAGGCCGCTGCGCCACGGCGCGGATCTCGTGCGCCCTGGTCATGGTGGCTGGCCTCAGCGGCGGGCGTCAGTGCGTTGGCGCTGGGGGGATGGAGTGTCTTCCAGCAAAGCGAGGTGAAGCCTGACTCAGTCGCATTGGCTCGAGCCGGCAAGTCAGCGAGCTCGCTCCAGTCGGTCCAGTCGGCGGCATCAACGGCCAGCAACACAGCGAGCTCGCCCCCGGCTGCGGCCTCGGCCCCCCCGCCAGCTCCCCCACCTTTTGACTGGCAACACGGCTTCGATCAAGCCTTTCGACAAGAGAACCCCGCCTGGCAGCAACTGGCCAAAGCCTGGCACCTGGAATTGGACTCGGCCGAGCCGTGCGAGCAGGCGCGTCAGGCCCAAGTGTTGTGCTTCCGCTCCAGCAATGGATTGGGGCTGTTGCAACAGCTCAACCGCCCCGCCCTCCTCAGCTTGTTCGATGCACAAGGTCGGCCCGCTTATGGCTTGTTGACCCATCTGGACAAACAAACCGCCACACTGCAATTGGGCTCGCAGACGTACGAGCTGAGCATCGCCCAGTTGTCGCGCATGTGGCGCGGTGACTTCGCCACCCTGTGGCGCGCCCCTGAGCACTATCGCAGCAAGCTCAGCGAGGGCCAAGGCGGCCCTCTGATTGATTGGCTGTCGGCTCAACTGGCGGTGGTTCAGCACGACCCCGCCCCCAACGGCAAACAAAAACTGGATGCAGCCTTGAAGGCTCGCATTCATGCCTTCCAGCTGGCGCAGGGCCTGCCTCCCGACGGAATACCGGGGCCCACCACATTCATGCAACTGAACCGCGCCCTGGGCGTGGACGAACCGCTACTGCAAGGTCGCCATGTCGTACATCCTTGATGCACTGCGCAAAGCAGACGCCGAGCGTGAGCAAGGCGAGGTGCCGGGGCTGCACACGCAAACGCATGTTCCATCTGAACCGCTCCGTCCCCATCCCTTGAATCGCCAACTGCTGTGGGCGGTTGCGGCCCTGACAAGCCTGCTGATTCTGATCTTGGTGTGGGTCTTCAGTCGCCATGAGGGGCCCCTGCCGGCTCCACTGCCCGCGCCAACGCCCCCCACGCAGGAAGCCCAACCCGCGAAGCCCGTTCAGCCTGAGCCTGCTGCAACGGTTGCGACACCATTGCCGCAGGCAGCAATTCCGCAGACGCCGACCGCACCGATCTATCCGCCGTTGGAAGCAAGCACTCAGGCCGAGCCCCCGCTCCTGCGGGCGCCGACGCCACCCGTCGTCAAAGCTGCGCCTGCCGCAACGCCCACGGCGCCATCCCCGGTCGATGAGAGTCATCGAATCTACAAGCTGCAAGAATTGCCCGATGCCATCCGCAAGGAGTTGCCCACCATCTCGATCGGTGGCGCCATGTACTCCGACACCCCATCTCAGCGCATCCTGATCATCAACGGTCAGGTCTTGCATGAAGGGGATCAGGCCGCCCCCGGCCTGAAGCTGGATGAGATCAAACTGAAGTCAGCTGTGTTCCAGTTCAAGAACTACCGCTACGTGGTGACCTACTGAGACAAGGCTCGCGAAAATCGGGACTCGACCTCACGAGGCGCGGCCATATAGGGGGCGGACGACACCAACACATCAGCCCCGGCCTCGGCATGAGCCACGGCGTTGGCTGCGGTCACATCACCGGATACGGCCAAAGCAGGGTGCAGCCGGCTGTTGTGCAGCGCTAACCGAGTCTGCCGCACCTGCTCGGGCGTGAACTGATCCAACTGCAGGATGTCAGCCCCGGCCACGGCAAAAGCCATCGCTTCCTCCAGCGACTGGACCTGCGCCACCATCTTCTTTTCAGGTTGCGCCCGACGAAGCCGGCCCACCATGTCGTCCACGCTGAGATCCAGAAAGACCCGGTGCTCCGGATTGAGTTGCACCGCGTCCGACAACCCCAGGTGATGCATGATGCCGCCGCCCGCCTGCACGGCCTTGACTGACAAGGCCCGCATGCCGGGAAGCGTGTGACGCGTACAGGCCAAAGGCTGGTGCAGCCCGGCCGCCCTCAGTTCAGTGACGATCCGAGCCACCTCGCTTGCCACGCCACTGGCCCATTGAACCAGGTTCTGCACCACACCAAAGGCCTGTAGCAAGGCCTCGGCCGGCCCTTGAGCCGTCAGCAACTCGACTTCGGCACGCACATGGTGACCCGACCGAGCATGAACCTGCGCATGCGCGCCGACCAGTTCAAACAAGCGCTTGGCCTCTTCTACCCCACACACCGTCATGGGCTGACGGGCAGCCAGGGTGAGATGACCCACGCCCCCCTGCAGCCCCAGGGCCAGCGAGGTGGCATCGCCATAGGGGACGTCTTCACGCAACCATTGGCTGAGGATGTCATCGGACAAGGATCTGAGCATGCTCACCTCGACAATCAGGACGACCTGACCGCGAGGCTACAACGTGGCAGCGTACTTGCCTATCCTTGTTTTCGGACGCCGCCCCCAAAAAGACACACCCTGCGGCGTTCAGCCCTCCTGGGCCCGCCGTGCCAGGTGAGCCAGCGCCTCTTCGACCTGATCCACCAGCACCAGACACAAGTCGCCAGGAGCGAGGCGATCGAGCGCCCGATCAATCGCCAGAAACTCGCCATAGACGTCTTCGACATGCTGGGCACGAGTGGCGTCGGCCAATCCTTCGCGCAACAGCTTCAACACCTCGCCATCGGCTCGGCCGCGCTGGCAGGCATCCTGAAACAGGATGATGTCGTCAAACGCCTGCCCCAGAATCGCCGTTTGCTCGCGGATGTCTTCATCGCGACGGTCACCGGCCCCGCTGATGACCACCGCACGTCGCTTGGCCGGCATGCCCTCTACAGCGGCGACCAGGGCCCGCATCGCATCGGGGTTGTGGCCGTAATCGGCGATCACCGTTGCGCCTTTGAAATCGAACACATTGAAGCGCCCTGGCGCGTTGTCGGCATCGTTGACAAAGCTCGCCAAGCCATTGCGGATCGTGTCCCAGTCCAGGCCCACCCCCCATGCGGCGGCCACCGAGGCCATCACATTCTCAACCTGGAAGCCGATCGTGCCATTGCGGGTGATGGGCACATCCCGCAGGGGAATGCTCTCGCGCCAACTGCCTTCGGCGGCCACGATGCAGTCGCCATCGACGGACACGGTTCGCTTGCCTTGCGCCCGATGCGCAGTGAGCACCGGATGCTGAAAATCACGGGCGAAAAAGATGACCTGGCCCGTGCACTTGGGCGCCATCGAGGCCACGATCGGGTCGGCCGCATTGAGCACGGCATAGCCCGACGCGGCCACGTTCATCACGATGACCCGCTTGAGCACGGCCAACTCTTCCACGGTGGTGATGTAGTTCAAGCCCAGGTGATCACCGGCCCCGATGTTGGTCACCACCGCCACTTGGCAGCGGTCAAAACCCAAGCCTTCACGCAAGATGCCCCCCCGTGCCGATTCAAACACGGCGGCATCCACATCGGGGTGCATCAGCACATTGCGGGCACTCTTGGGGCCGCTGCAGTCACCACTGTCGATCTGGCGGCCATTGACGTACACACCGTCCGTGTTGGTCATGCCGACACGCGAGCCACTGGTCGCCACCAGGTGGGCGGTCAATCGCGCTGTCGTGGTCTTGCCATTGGTGCCGGTGACAGCCACAACAGGAATGCGCCCATCGCCGCCCTGCTTGTACAGATGCGAAATGATGGCCTCACCCACGTTACGACCCTTACCGAACGAAGGCGAGAGGTGCATGCGCAAGCCAGGTGCGGCGTTGACCTCGACAACGCCACCGTTCTGCTCTTCCAGCGGGCGGTGCACGCTTTCGCACATCATGTCCACGCCGCAAATGTCCAGCCCCACAGTCTGGGCTGCGGCAATGGCACGGGCCGCCACTTCGGGGTGAACGTCATCGGTCACGTCAGTGGCCGTGCCGCCGGTGCTGAGGTTGGCGTTGTTACGCAAGATGACGCGACGACCTTTCTCGGGTACAGACTCGGGCTGGAGCCCCTGCAAACCCAGACGGGCAATGGCGATGTCGTCAAAGCGGATCTTGGTCAAGGATGTGGCATGGCCGTCGCCGCGACGGGGATCGGCGTTCACCTTGTCGACCAGTTCGCGCACCGTGTGGACACCATCCCCGATCACATGGGGTGGATCACGTCGTGCCGCGGCGACCAGCTTATCGCCCACCACCAGCAGGCGGTAATCGGCACCGGGCAAATATTTTTCGACCATGACGGTGCCAATCTCGGCGGCTGCCTTGAACGCAATGGCCAGGTGCTCCTTGTCAACCACATTGACAGTCACGCCTTTGCCCTGGTTGCCGTCCTGAGGCTTGACCACCACCGGCACACCGATTTCGCAAGCCACCGACCAGGCGTCTTCCAGATCCGAGACCGGACGCCCAATGGGCACGGGCACCCCTGCCGAAGCCAGCAATCGTTTGCACAAATCCTTGTCTTGCGCAATGGATTCGGCCACCGCGCTGGTGCTGTCGACTTCAGCCGCCCAAATGCGGCGCTGCTTGGATCCCCAGCCAAATTGAACCAGGCTGCCCTTGGTCAGACGACGCCAGGGAATGCCCCGCGCTGCCGCAGCTTCAACGATCGAGCCGGTACTGGGCCCCAGCCGAACGTCCTCATCCAGCTCACGCAGACGGCCAATGGCCTGGTCGATTTCAAAATGTTCACCGCGCAAAACCGCCTGGATCAAGGCCTCGGCCAGCTTGAAGGCGAGCAAGCCGACGTCTTCCTCGCTGTATTCGACCACCACCTGAAACACACCCGGTTCGATGGTCGCTGCCGTTCGACTGAAGGTAACCGGACACCCCGCCTGAGCCTGCATGGCCAAAACGACGGTTTCCAAGGCGTGCGCCAGCGAGATCTGCCCAGGGCGGCCATCGGGACGCAAAGCCCCCATCGCCGGAAACTGCTCGCGCAGACGCTTTTCGAAGTCGGGCAGCTCCGTCAGATTGCACTCGCTTGGCTCGCAGGTGACGATCGCCTGAATCGCCGTGTGGCGACTCCAGAGGTTGGGGCCCCGCAAGGGCCGGATACGGGAAACTTCCATCAGCGAATCTCTCTCATCTGGTACACGGCCTGAAATCAGCGAGCCGACTTGGATGCCTGCTCGCAGGTTTCAATGCCTGCGGTGATCAACTCAGGCGCCACCCCCATCGACCAGGCTGCGGCCACCACCGCCAACAGCACGCGAACGGTGTCTTCTGCCGGATCCTGTTGACTCAGTTTCTGGACGGCCGCGCTGTGGAGGTTGAGGCAGCGCGTCTCGTAAGCACCGTTCTGGGCCATCACAACATGGCCGTCGCGTACAAAGACCGCACGGCCGCCGCCAGCTCGATGCGCCACGATCGCTGGGTTGGCACCGTCTTCGGCGTAAAAAATGACCTCGCCATCGCACAGGCTGGCCATTTCCACCAGCCGCTCGTTTTCGGCGTTCAGCACGGCTGTGCCTTCGGGCAGCACGACATCCACCTGAGTGCGCAGCACCCGAAACAGCTGCACGGCATCATGCACGTCGTGCTCTTCCAATCCGATGCCCGGCACAAAGTCCAGGTCTGTGACGATGCCGACCTGGCAACGGTCATAGGCCAACCCATCTTGCAAGATCGATACTGGGCCGTTTTCCAGCACCACGGCGTTGACTTCGCGGTTCATCAGCAGGCGGTGGCCGGCAGCCCAATGCGCGTTGTTGGCCGCGTCGACACGGCGCGCACCCAGAAACAGCCCCGAACTGCAAGCCAACCCCACATGGCGGCCACCCAGCTGCAACAGCCATGCCAACAAACGAGCGATCGAAGTCCCGCCTTGGCTGCCTGCCACACCGATGATGGGGATGCGGCCGGACTCGGTCTCGTCAAACAGGTGGTCCACGATGTGTTTGCCGACCGGCCGGGGCAAGCCAATGGCCGGCTTCAAGTGCATCAGCAGCCCCGGACCCGCGTTGACCTCGACAATCGCCCCCCCCTGCTCCAGCAAGGGACGGGAAATGTCTTGCGCGACCAGGTCGATCCCGGCGATGTCGAGCCCAACCACTCGGGCTGCCAGGCTGGCCAGGAAAGCCACATCGGGGTGAACTTCATCGGTGCAGTCCATCGCCACATTGCCGTTGCGCTGAATCAGCACACGGTGCCCTGCAGCGGGCACCGTGTCGCCGGTCAAACCTTGACGATCCAGCAGCAAGCGGATGGCTGGCTCGCGGTCGAGCACAATGGTTTCGAGCGGAAATTCTTCGGCTTCACCACGTCGGGGATCGGTGTTGAGTTGCAGGTCGATCAGGCGCGCCACCGTATTGACACCGTCACCGACCACCCACAGGCTCTCACCCCGTGCTGCGGCAACGACCTTGCCACCCACGACCAGCACCCGGTGCTCGTCCCCACGGATGAAGCGCTCGACGATGACATCGCTGCCCTCGGCATCGGCTACTGCGTAAGCAGCCTCAACGTCGGCCTGCTCGGTCAACTCCAGAGACACCCCGCGTCCGTGGTTGGCATCCGATGGCTTGACCACCACCGGCAAGCCGATGTCCTGGGCGGCTTCCCAGGCTTCGGCGGGGCTGTTGACCACCTGACCTTCGGGAACCGGCACCCCTACCGACTTCAACAAGGTCTTGGTCAGATCCTTGTCACCGGCAATGCCCTCGGCAATCGCGCTACTGAGATCGGTTTCGGCGGTCCAGATGCGGCGCTGCGCCTTGCCATAACCCAGCTGCACCAGGTTGCCGTCGTTCAAGCGGATGTGTGGAATGCCACGGTCTGACGCGGCGCCCACAATGGCCGCCGTGGAGGGACCCAGGTAACAGTCGTCAATCTGCGCCCGCACCCGATTGACTGAGGCCTCGACGTCAAAGGGCCGGTCGTTGATCGCGGCCATCAGCAGTGCGTGGCCCTCGGCCAACGCGACCCGCGCCACCTGCTCGTCGCGAGCGCGAAACACCATCCGGTAGACGCCGTGTTGAGACGTGCTGCGCGTCTGGCCAAACCCCGTGGGCATGCCCGCCAGGTTCAGCAATTCGATGACCACGTGTTCCAGGATGTGGCCGGCCCAGGTGCCTTCCTGAAGGCGCTGAATGAAGCCGCCGCGCTCGCCCACCCCGCAATGGTGCTCTTCCAGGGCAGGCAGCAAAGCGGTCAGTCGCTCATTGAAACCCGGCAGCGAATTGGAGGGGCAATCCTCCAGCTCGCCGAGATCCAGCCACACTTCCAGCACAGAACGATAGGTCCAGATGTTGGGCCCGCGCAGGTAATTGATGCGCAACAGTTTGATGTCGTTCTTGTGAGTCATACCCAGCGGGATCTCGTGATTCTCGGTTGAGCCGGCGGCCTTGGGCGAAAATGAAGGCCTTGACGTAGGTCCCCAATGCACACACACCCTTCACAAGAGACGCCACGCCCCTCGCAGCCGATACCGCTGGCTGATGGAGAGAACGTTTTAGCATCGTTTTCGGTTGACTTGGACGATCAACTGCGGTTTGGCCGTGGTGAATTGATTCTGAGCAACCGACGTCTCCTGTCTCTGCGCGCCCCGACGGCCCGCTGGGAGGAATGGCCGGTGACACCCGATCTGACGCTGAAGCATCTGGATCACGCGGGCGTGGGCACCCTGGAATTGCACAACTCGAAATCCAGACTAGCTGTGTGGCGGTTCACGCTGGACCATCACAGTGCCGCCATGCGGTTGATCGAGCAATTTGAACGCCTGCAGGCGCCCCAGGCCTCCGACGCCACGCAACTGGACGAAGAATCTGCGGTCTGCCCCACCTGCCACGCCCCCATTCCCCCTGAGGCCGAGGAATGCCCGGTCTGCCACCGTGAAACCCAGGCTCCGCCGTCGACCTGGGTGCTGCTGCGACTGTGGCGCTTCGCCCGCCCGTACCAGTGGCAGTTGTTGGCGGGGTTCTTGCTGACCCTGGGGGCGACGGCCGCCACGCTGGTTCCGCCCTATCTGACCATGCCCCTGATGGACCAGGTGCTGATCCCGTTTCAGAACGGCCAGAAAATCGACCCCTGGCTGGTGGGCTCGCTGCTGGGCGGGCTGCTGGGGTCGGCCTTGCTGGCCTGGGGGCTGGGCTGGGCCCGAACCTACATTCTGGCCCTGGCATCCGAACGCATCGGCGCCGACCTGCGCACCACCACGTTCGAGCACCTGATGCGCTTGTCGCTGGACTACTTCGGCTCGAAGCGGACGGGTGATCTCATGAACCGGATCGGGTCCGAAACCGACCGGATCAACGTGTTTTTGTCGTTGCACGCGCTGGACTTCGCCACTGACGTCCTGATGATTGCCATGACGGCCGCCATCCTCGTGTCGATCGACCCTTGGCTGGCACTGGTCACCTTGGTGCCCCTGCCCTTCATCGCCTGGCTGATTCATCTGGTGCGGGATCGTCTGCGCACGGGTTTCGAGAAAATCGACCGCGTGTGGGGCGAGGTCACCAACGTGCTGGCCGACACCATCCCTGGCATCCGGGTGGTCAAGGCCTTCGCCCAGGAAAAGCGGGAGGCCGATCGCTTCCGCGCCGCCAACCAGCACAACCTGCAGGTCAACGACAAGCTCAACAAAACCTGGTCGCTCTTCTCACCGACCGTGTCTTTGATGACCGAAATCGGTTTGCTGGTGGTCTGGGCCTTCGGAATCTGGCAGGTGTCCCACAACCACATCACGGTGGGGATCCTGACGGCGTTCATTGCCTACATCGGGCGCTTCTACGGACGCCTCGATTCGATGAGCCGGATCGTCTCGGTCACCCAGAAGGCCGCGGCCGGGGCCAAGCGCATCTTCGATATCCTGGACCACGTCTCCAACGTGCCCGACCCCGTCAATCCGGTCCGGATCGACAGGATCGAGGGACGCATCGAGATGAACAGCATCGGCTTCCGCTATGGCAGCCGCACCGTGATCCGCAACCTAAGCCTGGACATTCGCCCCGGCGAGATGATCGGCCTGGTCGGCCACAGCGGCAGCGGCAAAAGCACACTGGTCAACCTCATCTGCCGCTTCTACGATGTCACGGACGGGGCCATCAAGGTCGATGGCACCGACATCCGCCGCATCGCCGTGTCGGATTTCCGCCGCCACATCGGCCTGGTCTTGCAAGAGCCCTTCCTGTTCTTCGGCACCATTGCCGAGAACATCGCTTACGGCAAACCCGACGCCACCCGCGATGAGATCGTGGCCGCCGCGCGGGCGGCACACGCACACGAATTCATCCTGCGCTTGCCGCATGGCTACGACTCTCTGGTGGGCGAACGTGGTCAAGGCCTGTCGGGTGGCGAGCGTCAACGCATCTCGATTGCACGCGCGCTGTTGATCGACCCACGCATCCTGATCCTGGATGAAGCCACGTCGGCGGTGGACACCGAAACCGAAAAAGAAATCCAGAAGGCCCTGGACAACCTCGTGCAAGGCCGCACCACCATCGCCATTGCCCACCGACTGTCGACCCTGCGCAAAGCTGATCGCCTGGTGGTGATGGACAAAGGTCGCGTGGTGGAAGTGGGCCCACACGATCAACTGATGGCCCAGCAAGGTGCCTATTGGCGTTTGTATGAAGCGCAGGCCCGCAAGGCCGAACAGGAGGCCGTATGAGCACCCCCCGCACCCTGAATCTGCGACGCGATGCCTTTGGCAAACTGGTCTATGTGGATGACGGCGGCGCCGAGCATGTCGGGGTCATCCCGGTGCGAGCCTTTCCGATTGCCGCGCCTGATGAAGGACTGTCGCTGTTCAGCTCAGACGGACATGAGCTGACCTGGGTTGCGCGTCTCAGCGAACTCGCCACCGAGAGTCGCTGCTTGATCGAGGAAGAACTGGCCGTGCGCGAGTTCACCCCGATCATCCAACAGATCCACGATGTGTCGACGTTTTCTACGCCCAGCACATGGGAAGTGACGACGGATCGAGGCGCATCCCAATTGGTTCTGAAAACGGAAGACGACATTCGCCGTCTGTCCGAAGGTCAATTGCTGATCGCCAGCGGGAGCGGACTGCAATACCGCGTGCCGGATTGGCGCCAACTCGACAAACATTCCAAGAAATTGTTGGAGCGCTTCCTGTGACCGCAACTCGCGTGCTGTCGCTCATCCCCCCGATGACGCAGCTCAACACGCCCTACCCGTCTACCGCCTACCTGACCGGCTTCCTGCGCTCACGCGGGGTGCAGGCAAGCCAAGATGATCTGGCGCTGAAACTGGTATTGCGCTTGTTCACCCGAGAGGGGCTGCAGGCGATCTTGGAACGCGTCCAGGCGGTACCGCGTAAAGCTCGCACGCCTGTGCTGCAGGCGTTTGAGGAGCAGTTCGAACGCTATGTCGACACGATTGGCCCCACCCTGCGGTTTCTGCAAGGCAAAGACCCCACCTTGGGCCATCGCATCTGCAACCGCAGCTTCTTGCCCGAGGGCCCACGTTTCGACACCATCGACAGCTACACCATCGGTGAAGAAGGCGACGACCCGATCGGCTGGGCGTTCGGATCGCTGGGCATGCACGACCGAGCCAAGCACCTTGCCACGCTGTATCTCAATGACCTGGCCGACGTGCTGCGCGACGCTGTCGACCCCCGATTCCAGTTTGTTCGTTATGCCGAGTCGATTGCAGCCAGCCAGCCCACGTTTGAGCCGCTTGCGCAGGCTCTCGCCGCGCCGCCCAATCTGGTGGACGACGTTCTGGCCGAACTGACCCTGGAATCGATCGAGCTTCATCAGCCCCAACTGGTTTTGCTGTCTGCGCCGTTTCCGGGCAATGTGTATGCTGCCTTCAGGATGGCGCAGACCATCAAGGCGCGGCACCCCCATATCACCACGGCCTTGGGCGGCGGCTTTGTGAACACAGAATTGCGTGAGCTGTCTGAGCCGCGCGTGTTCGATTACTTCGATTACGTCACCCTCGATGCGGGTGAGCGGCCCTTGCTGGCCCTGCTTGAGCACTTGAGCGGCAAACGATCGAAACAAAGACTGGTGCGAACATTCATCCGCGATGCCGAAAGCCGCCAAGTCAAATTCATCAACTGGGCTGAACCCGACGTCCCGTTTGCCGAGGTCGGAACGCCGACCTGGGATGGCCTGCCCTTGGGGGAGTACTTGTCGCTCCTGGACATGCTCAACCCCATGAACCGGCTGTGGTCTGACGGGCGCTGGAACAAGCTCACCGTGGCCCACGGTTGCTACTGGAAAAAATGCAGTTTCTGCGATGTCAGCCTGGACTACATCGCCCGCTACGAAAACGCCGACGCCACGATCCTGGTGGATCGAATCGAAGCCATCGTGCAAGAGACTGGCCAGACAGGCTTTCACTTCGTCGATGAAGCCGCGCCCCCCAAGGCCCTCAAAGCCCTGGCTCAGGAACTGATTCGCCGCAAGGTACAAATCTCTTGGTGGGGCAACATTCGCTTCGAAAAATCCTTCACGCCTGAGTTGTGTCAGTTGCTGTCAGACAGCGGCTGCATTGCCATTTCCGGCGGACTGGAAGTGGCCTCCGATCGGCTGCTGGCGCTGATGAAAAAAGGCGTGTCGGTTGAGCAAGTGGCCAAAGTGACCCGTTCCTTCACCGAGGCCGGCGTGCTCGTTCATGCTTACCTCATGTACGGCTTTCCCACCCAGACCGTGCAGGACACCGTGGATGCGCTGGAATATGTGCGTCAGTTGTTCGAGAACGGATGCATCCAAAGCGGCTTCTTCCATCGATTCGCCTGCACCGTGCATTCCCCTGTGGGCCAGAATCCCGATGAATACGGGATCCAATTGCAGCCCCTTCCGCCGGTCTCGTTCGCCAAAAATGACGTGGCCTTCGTCGATCCGACCGGGGTCGATCACGATGCCATGGGGCAGGCCTTGAAAAAGGCCATCTACAACTTCATGCATGGCGTCGGGCTGGATGCTGACGTTCGCAGTTGGTTCAACGTCCGCGTCCCTCGCCCCACCGTGGCGCGACACCACATTGCCAAAGCCCTGGACACCCTCTGATGTTTGACTCCCTTCAGCCTCAACTGGTGTGGCAGCACTTCGCGACGCTGTGCCAGATCCCTCGTCCCTCCAAACACGAAGGCCCTTTGCGCGAGCACATTCGACAATGGGCACAGGTGCGTTCGCTTGAAACGCAGATCGACTCAGCTGGCAATCTGCTGATCCGCAAGCCCGCCACGCCAGGACGCGAGCAGGCGGACAGCATCGCCTTGCAGGCGCACTTGGACATGGTGTGTCAGAAGAATGCAGACTCGTCCCACGATTTCACCCGCGACCCGATCCAGGCAGTCATCGAAGACGACTGGGTGAAGGCCCCTCAGACCACACTGGGCGCGGACAACGGCATGGGCGTGGCCATGATTCTGGCTGCCCTCGAAGATCCGGACCTGCCTCATGGCCCTTTGGAAGCCTTGCTGACGGTGGACGAAGAGGCTGGAATGGGCGGCGCCCATGGCCTGGCCGAAGGCTGGCTGAACAGCCGATTGATGCTCAACCTCGACACGGAAGAATGGGGCGAGTTCTATCTGGGGTGCGCGGGTGGGGTCGACGTGAATGTCGAACGGGTGGGGGCGGCTGCCAGCCTCACCAACGAATACCAGTTCGTCACGCTCACACTCAAAGGACTGAAAGGCGGTCACTCTGGCGTCAACATTCACGAGGGACGTGGCAACGCCATCAAGTTGTTGGTGCAGGTGTTGATCGATCTTTTGCCACGCTTCAAGCTGAGATTGGCGCGACTGCAGGGCGGCACGGCACGCAATGCCCTGCCTCGCGAAGCCTTTGCCACCCTTGCGGTGCCACCCGAACACAGCGCCTCGCTACAGGCTGTCATCGACACTTGGCAGCAGACCCTGCTGCGTGAATGGGGCGACATCGAACCCCATCTGCAACTGAATGCAGAACCGACCCAGCCCACGCCCCAGGTTCTGTCATCCAGCGATCAAGCCATCTGGCTGCGCAGCTTGCATGCAGCCCCGCATGGGGTGCGGCGAATGAGCCTGACAGTCCCCGGTGTCGTCGAAACGTCGAACAACCTGGGCATGGTCGATCTGAGTCCAAAGCAAGGATCCTGCAACTTCATGGTGCGCTCGCTGATCGAGTCGGGTAGCAACGCCTTGGCCGAGGAGATCATCAGCCTGTTCACCTTGACGGGCACCCCCGTGTGGGCATCAGGCCACTACCCGGGCTGGAGCCCCAATCCCCAGTCGCCCTTGCTGGCGCGTTGTCAGGCCGTTTACCAGCAGCAGCACGGCGAGACCGCACACCTGCAAGTCATCCACGCCGGGTTGGAGTGCGGTCTCATCGCGGCCAAGTACCCCGGCATGGACATCGTGTCTTTCGGGCCCACCATCCGTGGCGCCCATGCGCCCGGTGAATCGATTCACATTGAATCGGTTGCCAAGACCTGGCATCTGCTGTGCGGCATTCTGAGCTTGTAGGGGAACCAAACGGCTGCGATACTGATCAAGTTCTTTGTGTAGAACTTCTAGAGGGGGGCTCATGGCCAACACCGCTCAGGCAGTACGCAATGCATTCGGTCCCTGCACACAATGGGACACCGTCGCCCTGGTGTTACAAGGGGGCGGCGCGCTGGGTTCGTACCAGGCGGGCGTGGTCGAAGGCCTGATCGAGGCTGGGATCGAGCCAAACTGGGTGGCTGGCATTTCCATTGGCGCGCTCAACTGCGCCATCATCGCCGGCAACCCACCCGAATCTCGGCTGTCCAAGCTCCAAGGGTTTTGGGAAACCATCTGTAGCCCACCGCGTCACCTGTCGTCCATCCCCTTCCTGCCGTCAGACCTGGATCACACAGTGGGCACCCCCTTGAGCAAATTGCGCAGCTCAATCGAAGCAGGCCTCACTGTCGCGTATGGGCAAAGCGGCTTTTTCAGCCCCCGTGGCCTGACGCCCTGGCTCGGGATGGATGAACCCGTGACGTCTGTGAGCTTCTACGACACCTCGGTGCTGAAATCCACATTGGAACGGTATGTCGACTTTGACCGCATCAACGCCGGCTTGATGCGCGTCAGCGTGGGTGCGGTCGATGTGCAAAGCGGCAACTTTGTTTACTTCGACAACACCAAAGGCCCTGCCAAGGGTTGCATGCGCCCCGAGCATTTCATGGCGTCAGGGGCCCTGCCACCCGGGTTTCCAGCGGTGGAAGTAGAAGGCCGCTACTACTGGGACGGTGGCCTGGTATCGAACACCCCATTGGCGGAAGTGCTGCATGCCACGCCGCGCCGCAACACGCTCACCTTCCAGGTGGATCTGTGGAGCGCCAAAGGCCCCTTGCCCACCAATGTGTTCGATGCACAAGAGCGCCAAAAGGACATCCAGTACTCCAGCCGCACGCGGGCCATCACCGACATGATGCAGCACCAGCAACGGAACCGCCATCTGCTGCGCGAACTGCTCGAACTGATTCCGGAAGCCGAACGCCAGCGCAACCCTTGGTGCCAAAAAGCCGCCGAGGAGGCCTGCTCACGCCAATACTCGGTCATCCACCTGATTTATCAGGACAAGGAATGGGAAAGCAATGCCAAGGATTACGAATTCAGCTTTCACACGATGCAGACGCATTGGCATACAGGCCTGAAGGACATCCGCCACACCCTGAGCCACCGCGACTGGCTGCAACTGCCTGCCGCAGGGCAGGAATTCGTGACTTTCGATCAGCACCGCAGCGCTTGAGCCACTGCACCGTTGACATCACGAGCTCGCGATGCTCCGACGCTCACCCGCAAACACCAAGAGGGCCAAAACCCACACAAAGGGTTGATACAAGCGAAGCTCGCCCATCGCACCGAAGACGAACAAGGACAGGAAGTAGAGACCCAAAGCGATGGTCGCCCCGATCAGATCCGCTTGACGGGAGCGGATGGCGTTGCGGGTGGCGACGACCAGGATGGCCGCGTAAAGGATGAGCGTGAAGACCAAAGGCGAACCTGCCTTGATCTGCGGAATGATGAAGCCGATGTTGTCGATCAACTTGATGTGGTTCTCGAAGGCCTTGTGAGCGTCGTCAGTCCCGACCCCGGTCAGCATCGAGTGTTGAAACAAGGCCTTTCTCACGCCCTCGACAAAGATCACCACCAGCAAGCCCATGACAGCGCCTTGCTTGATCCGGCTTTGGGCTGTGCCACGGTCTTGCTGCCACATCGCGAACCCACTGACCGCCCAGCTCACCGCAACAAACAGGGCGCTTTCCCGATTGAGAAGGGCAATCGCAAAGACGAGGTAGATCCACCGCTTGAGCACCCCAGTCATCGCCCCATACACCAGTGCCAACATCCAGCCCGCATCGATCAAGTCCCACAGGTAAAAGGAGTTGTATTGCTCAAGCGTCCACAATAGAACAGCCAGAGATAAGGCCGTCAGCGCCGCGCCATGGTCGACACCCAATTTTCTGAGCATGCGAAACAAGGACAAGCCCAAGGCCACCAGGGAAACCTGCACAAAGACGACATAGCCTTGTGGCGTAACCCAATTGAGCGCTGAGTAAATCAGCGGCGCAAGCAGCCTGTTTTGATACGCCCGCCAATGCGGGGTGCCGTTCAAGACGCCGTCCATGGCTGTGGTCAAGTACGCCATGTTGCTGGCGTGACCCACACGCCAACCTCGGTACTGGAGAAACACGAGCGCCAAAACGATCAGATAAAACAGCAGTTCCCTGGCTTTGCTTGTTGGATTCATGGTGCTTGCAGCAGTAATGAAAGCGGGCCTGTCAAACACCGTTTGGTTCAACAGAGTCTCAGGCCACCTGCGGTTCCAGCAAACGAGCCAGCAGAGCCCCACTGTACTTGGCCTCCAGCGGAATCTGCACATGCAAGGGGCTGCCGGGCGCCACATCAATCGCCTCACCATTCATGTTGCGCATGGCTTCGAGCTTCACGATCTGGTTGCCGCTGGGGTGAATGATTTCAATGTGATCCCCCACCGCGAACTTGTTCTTCACCTCGACCTCGGCCCAGCCATCGGCCACGCCACGCACCTCGGCCACGAACTTGCTGCGCTGAAATTCTGAATGGCCAGTGATGTAGTTCTGGTAATCCTGAGCGGGGCGACGCTCCAGCAAGCCCCCGGTGTAACCACGGTTGGCCATGCCTTCCAGTTGCAGCAGCAAGTCCTTGTTGAAGGGGCGTCCTGCCTTCGCATCGTCAATGGCTTGGCGGTACACCTGCGCCACGCGTGCGACGTAGTACAGAGATTTGGTGCGGCCTTCGACCTTCAAGGAGTCGATGCCGATCTTGACCAGACGCTCCACATGCTCGACCGCACGCAGATCCTTCGAGTTCATGATGTAGGTGCCATGCTCATCTTCCATGATGGGCATGAGCTCGCCTGGCCGGCCCGCCTCTTCGATCAGGTAGACCTGATCGGCTGCGGGGTGACGCTTACCATCGCCGCAAGCCGAGAACGCCTTTTCGGCGTCTTCCTGCTCTTTGGCGTAGTTGAAGTCACCTTCCAGCTTGATGGGGATGACCTCGCCCGTATCAGATGCTTGCGTGCCCTGGTAGGCGTTGTACTCCCAGCGGCAGGCGTTGGTGCAGGTGCCCTGATTGGGGTCACGGCGGTTGAAGTAACCCGACAGCAGGCAACGGCCTGAGTAAGCAATGCACAAGGCACCGTGCACGAACACCTCCAACTCCATGCTGGGGCATTCCTGGCGGATCTTTTCGATTTCGTCCAAGCTCAGCTCACGCGACAAGATGATGCGCTGCACGCCCATCTTTTCCCAGAACTTCACCGTGGCGAAGTTGGTGGTGTTCGCCTGCACCGACAGGTGAATCGGCACCTCGGGCCACTTCTCGCGCACCATCATGATCAGGCCTGGGTCGGCCATGATGATGCCGTCGGGCTTCATCTCGATGATGGGTTCGATGTCGCGCAGGTAGGTGCGAACCTTGTCGTTGTGCGCAATCAGGTTGCTGGTCACGTACAGCTTCTTGCCGCGCTGCTTGGCTTCCTGAATACCTTGCTGCAATTGCTCCAGGCGGAACTCGTTGTTGCGCGCGCGCAGGGAATAGCGCGGCTGGCCGGCATACACCGCGTCGGCGCCAAAGTCGAAAGCGGCACGCATTTTTTCTAGCGAGCCGGCGGGCAAGAGCAATTCAGTAGCAGGACGAGTCATAGCCCGCTATTTTGCCGTGGATGCCCCTCGGTGCGACAATTTCAGGCATGAATGTCCCCGAAGCACCCGCCAATCAAATTCACGCCTCGTTTTACAAGTTCGTGCCCTTGGCCGACCCAGACGCGGTGGCCGAAGCGCTGCGTGATGTGACCCGTCACGTCATGGGCAGCATCATCGTGGCCGAAGAAGGCATCAACGGCGTGATGGCGGGCCCCGAGGCAGCCTTGGCCGAGGCCGAAGAGGCCCTGAGAGGCGACCCGCGCTTTGGCGGCGCCTTCACCGACATCGTGTTCAAACACAGCCCCTGCCAGACCCGGCCATTTTTCAAGATGAAAATCCGCCGCAAGCGCGAAATCGTGGCCTTCGGCATCGACGGCATCACCGGGCTGACCGACAACCGCGCCGCGGCCAACCATGTGCCGCCAGAGCAGTGGCGGGACCTGATTCAACGCGACGATGTGGTCGTGCTGGACAACCGCAACAGCTTCGAATACCGCCTGGGCCACTTCGACCACGCCGTCGACCCCAAAGTCCACAACTTCCGCGACTTCCCGCGCTATGTGGAAGAGCACGCTGACGAGTGGAAGGCCCAAGGCAAGAAGGTGGCCATGTACTGCACCGGCGGCATTCGCTGCGAAAAAATGAGTGGCTGGATGCAGGACAAGGGCTTGGATGTCTATCAACTCGAGGGCGGCATCCTCAACTACTTCCTGACCCTGCCAGATGCCAACAAAGACTGGCAGGGTGAGTGCTTCGTGTTCGACAGCCGGGTGGCCATCGACACCCACTTGCAGGAAACGCCCACCACCATCGATCAGGTCTATGACCCCAACGAACCAGAAGAAAAGTGGCGCCTGGAACGCGCCCATCGTCTGGATCCTTGAATTGGCCTGGCCAGCGCTTTTGCCATGAACCGCGTCTTCACCCCACCTACGGTGGATGGCGTCAGCGCCAGCTCACTGGTGCTGCCCCCCGGCCCGTGGCTGCGCCTGATCGACTATTTGGTGCACCGCCTGCCAGCAGTCAGCCGCGAAGACTGGATGGCGCGCATGCAAGCCGGCGAAGTGCTGAACGAGCAAGGTCTGCCCTTGGGGCCCGAGGCCCGCTACCGCAAGCAAACGCGCGTTTACTACTATCGCCGCCTGGCTTACGAGCACCCCATCCCTTTCGAGGAATCCGTGCTGTTTCAAGACGAGTGGATTGTGGTGGCCGACAAGCCGCACTTTTTACCCGTGGTGCCGTCAGGCCGCTACGTGCAAGAGACCTTGCTGGTGCGGCTCAAACGCAAGCTCGGTCTCGACACGCTCACGCCCATGCACCGCATCGACCGAGACACCGCCGGCTTGGTGCTGTTCTCCATTCAGCCGCACACACGCGCGGCTTATCAGCACCTGTTTCGAGACAAAACGATAGCGAAACAATACGAGGCCATCGCCCCCACCCGAACAGATCTCAACTGGCCCTACACCCACCGCAGCCGGCTACAGGAAAGTGCGCAGTTCATGGCGATGCAGGAAGTGGCGGGCCCCACCAATGCCGAGACCGTGATCGAGGTGCTTGAACACCGCGGCGATCTGAGCCGCTATCGCCTGCAGCCCATCACAGGCCAGAAGCATCAGTTGCGTGCACACATGTCGGC
>JAGWLR010000019.1 GCA_028864885.1 Burkholderiales bacterium
GCCTCCACCTTGTTGCCGATGGTATGCGCCAGTGCCATTTCGGCCATGTCCCTCGGGTAGTTCGTTCTCTCCGCCGCCCAGTCACGGAAGGTGGATCTGAAGCCATGAGGGACGCATGGAGCCCCCATTCGACGAATCACCGCAGACAGAGTCATGTCGGACAGTTGGCCACCTCGAGGGGCAAAGAAGACCAGATCAGAACCAGCGAGGCGCGGCAATGCCTTGAGCAGGTCAACTGCAGCAGTTGACAGGGGGACTCGATGCTCTTTGCCGGCCTTCATGCGCTCGGCAGGCACGATCCAATCACCAGACTCTAGGTCGATCTCTGACCAGGTGGCGCCTCGAACCTCGCCGGAGCGTGCGGCGGTCAGGATGGCGAACTCCAGCGCTCGTGCCCCCATTCCTTCATGCTTGCGTAGATCGACCATGAACGAGCCGACATCCGACACAGGGAGCGCGTCGTGGTGTGTGACCTTAGCGACTTTTGACGGCTTGGGGAGGAGCTTGTCTAGGTGGCCTTTCCAGCGCGCCGGATTGAGCGTCGTGCGGTAGTTTCGAGCGGTGGCCCAATCCAGAACTGATTCGACACGCCCGCGAACTCGGGTCGCTGTTTCCGTCTTAGTCTTCCAGATTGGCTCCAGCACGGCCAGCACCTGGGGCAGCTCCACGTCACGCACCAAAACGTTCCCGATCTTTGGGTAGACGTACGTTTCAAGCGTCGAGGTCCACTGCTTCTGGTGCTTCTCATTTTTCCAGCCAGCCTTGTGAGCCTCGATGTAGGCCTCGGCGCACTGCTTGAACGTGAGCATGGCCATTTGGGACGCCTTCAGGGCGCTCTTGGCGGCTCGGGCTTCTTCAATGGGATCAATCCCGGCCCTGATCTTGGTCCTGGCTGCCCGAGCATCTTCTTTGGCTTGGGTGAGGGGAACGTCTGGATAGCCGCCCAGGCCCATGTCTCGCCGTTTGGTGCCGATCGTGACCCGCAGCACCCAAGACCTACCGCCAGTGGGCAGAACCTGCAAAGCGAGGCCTGCAACGCCACCAACAAAGTGAAAGCCTGGTTCGGTCAGGTTCTTCACCTCTAGCGCGGTCAGTTCCTTGGCTTTTTTGGGCATCGAAGAATCATCCTTCTAACAACCCATCAACATGGGTGCAATTGGATGATATTGGGTGATGCGGTATGAGTCAACTAATCCAGTGTTTACATAGTAGGAAGGCTCTAAAGTGAGACGGAATGATGCGGCGTGAAGTTATATGTGGTCGGACTCCATCTCCGTCAAAACAAGACCCCAAACAGTTCGTCTGCTTGGGTTTTTTTGTATGGCCGGAGGAAAACCTCTGCCCCTGACACATCGGGCTCCGCGTCAGTGATCTCCGAGGCGATTGCAAAGATTTGTTAAATGTGCGGTTTACACATTTTATGTGTCGACCCATTTTCTGCTTCAGCGTTGATGACATACCGCCGCAAGGCATTTACCTGGTAGGAGATCAACGTGAACAAGTCCAAGCTGCTTATTTCTGCTGTCGCCATCGCGCTGACAGGTGCCGTGGCCACCCCATCGTTTGCTGAGGGTGGCAAGTGGGAACGGCGTCATCCTCGTCGTGATCAAGTCAATGATCGCTTGGCCAACCAAGACAGACGCATCCACAAAGAAGTCAAAGAAGGCGAGTTGAGCAAGGCTCAGGCTGCAGCCTTGCACAAGGAAGATCACCAGATTCGTCAAGAGGAACGGGGTATGGCTGCACAAGACGGCGGCCACATCACCAAGCAAGAGCAAAAGACGCTGAACCAGCAGGAGAACTCGGTCAGCAAGCAAATCGGCAAGTGAGCGAGTCCTTGCTAGGTCGCACCGCGGTGCGATGGGTCTCACAGCTTCCCGTGCTCATCCATTAACCAATCTATACCGACATAGGGTTCATCATGACGAATCAACTTCATCCCTCATCCAATTCAAAGTTCAAGATCTTTTCGTTGACGACAGTCGGTCTTGCTGCGGCATTCATGCTCACTGCATGTGGCGGCGGTGGCACCTCGTCAGGTGGCTCTGTCGCCACGGCGCAATCGGCCAGTGTGCCCGTCGTGATCAGCGATGCTTCAAGTGAAGATTGGGCTTTGATTGGGGTGAAGTTGTTGTCGATCACCTTGACGCCCCAAGGTGGTGGGGCGCCGGTTACCGTCTACACGGCGCCATCTGGCGGTACTGCTGTGAACCTCGCGCAGCTCGATCAGTTAGGTGAATTGCTTGGCAATGCATCCATCCCAGAGGGGACATATACCGGAGCAACCATCACCATCAGCGCGAACCCTGGCGATGTACAGCTCACCGTTTCTGAGGATCCAGAATCGGGCTTTGCAGAGGCAGCTGGAACACCGATTCCATCCAGTCGTATTCAAATTCAGCACACACAAGGTGCCACAGGGAATCTGACGGTCCCTGTCAAGGTCTCGTTTGACGCCCCTCTGGTGGTGAGCACCATGCAGACGAATGCGCTCAACCTTGAGTTCGATCTGAGTCACCCTGCTTTCCTCGTGGGTCACGTTCCTGCCACCACACCAACGGCCGCGCCCATTTGGGCGGTGAATTTCAAGGGCCCGGTGAAACGCAAACATGTGTCTGACATCATTCGTCTGGTTCTGCGTCATGCCTACGGCAGCGTTTCATCGATTTCTTCAGACAACACCAGCATCACGATTGCCAAGCTGCTGCCCCATCTGCCGATCGCGAGCCCGGAAACGCCGGATGCCACCAATCAAAGCCTCACCTACCTGGCCGATTCAGCCAATGGAACCTTGTTCTTCGACTTGGATACCCATCAGCGGAGCACGATCAGAGACTTCTCCTCTTTGGCATCAAGTCTGGCAGGTAAGTACGTGCGTGTTGCCGCGCGATATCAAGAGAATGGAAGCCTGATTGCCACCCGCATCTACGCCAGCACGAATTTCAACAGCGTATGGTTGAGCCCCGAAGGACACGTCTTGCACGTTGACGCGGCGAACAACCGAATTTCGGTCACCGACGAAACCGGGCACCATCATTGGATTACCGTTGCAGACGCCAACGGATCCACTGCAGCCACATCTTTCTATTTCCGTACCCCTTCGAACGCGTTGAGCGATACCACCCCGATCGGCAGTGGAACGGCTTTCCTGAGCAACATCAAGCGTGGTTTCAAGGTACACGTACAGGTTGCCGATCCATTGGCACCAGAGCCTTGGGTTGCACAAAGCATCGACATCGAAACTGCGCCATTCGACGGCAAGATTTCTGCGGCAACCTCGACCGGCTTCACTTACACCCGCCACTTTGCCTCGTCGTCTGACGATTATGTGCAGCCTTTGACCTTCATCGACAGCAGCACGGCCAATGGCAAAGATCCTTTGACGAACACGGCCATCAGCGGCTTCAAGTACTGGAACTTCGCGTATCCCACCTTGGTTGACAGTGGCACGTCGGCGATCTCTGATTTTGACGCCGCAGTGACTGGTACGGTGGACTTGGGCGGATCAGTGGGAGCGGTTTACGCGAACGGGGTCAGCTATGCCAAATGGGGCGATGCAGCCAACCCGAATGGATGGTCCGCACCTTGGACTGTGTTGACACCGACACCGCTTCCGCGCGGAACAGTCACAACGGCATTCTCATCCGCTGGCAACACGTTCCAGATGAGCGTGGTGGGCGGCACCAATCTGGCCACGGTCGATGTGAGTTCGACGCCGGGTTCTGCGACGCTTGTCTACCAAGTTGATCGGACGAACGGCGTGGTCACCGTGAATCCGGAAGACATCACAACCTCAAGTGGCATGCAAGCCCTGACTAATGGTCTTGCGCTCAATGCCAAGGTCAATGTTTACGGCGTACCCGAATCCAATGGTCACTTCCGCGCCTATTCGATCACCTACTTCACAGGCGTGACGCCAAACTGATAAGAGACGGGTAGCTGAGTCCGTAGATTGCCAGCAGTAAAGCCTCAGGTGGCTGACGCGCCTGAGGCTTTCGCTTTTCATGGCACTATTTCAACCGTGCCTAAGGGAGGTGAATGGTGGGAATCCTGGGGAAAATGTTCAGGGTGTTCAATGTGGCAGGGCTGTCGCGTGAAGCCCGCGCTGGCGATCGCCGCCCGCTGCAGCTGCAGATCAACGAGGCCAAACGTCAGCTCGAGGTGGCGCAACAAAGCGGTCACCCAGACCCAGGCTCCATCCTCGTTCACATCGACCAGATGACGGGCCTGCTGCTGGACCGCAATCAGCAGGCGCAGGATCTTGAGAAAAGGGGGCAGATGGATGCCGCAGTCGCTTTGTACGAATCAAACATCGACGACATGTTTGATGGCAGCCTGCCCTATGAACGCCTGATCGACTTTTACACCCAGCAAGGTGCCAAGGAGGACGCTGAGCGCGTCGCGCGGGCGTGCCTGGTGCATTGCACTTCAGGGGTCAGCGAACAGTTGAGAGCGCGGTGTCTTTCAACGCTTGAGCTTGTACCCGGTCTTGAAGATCCAACCCACGATGGCCAATGAGATCAGCATGAACGCGGCCGTCATGCCCAGGCTTAAGCCCACGGCCACATCTGCCTGCTCGTAAAAGCTCCACCGAAAGCCGCTGATCAGGTACACCACGGGATTGAACAAGGCGAGGGTCTGCCAGGCCTCGGGCAGCATCTTGATCGAGTAGAAGCTGCCTCCCAGAAAGGTCAGGGGGGTGACGATCAACAGCGGCACCACCTGCAGCTTTTCAAAGTTGTCTGCCCACAAGCCAATGATGAAGCCCACCAGGCTGAATGTGATCGACGTCAGCACCAGAAACGACAGCATCCAGATCGGGTGGGCAATCTGCAAAGGGACAAAAAAGCCCGCCGTGGCCAGGATGATGAGGCCCAGGATCAAAGATTTGGTGGCTGCAGCCCCCACATAACTCAGCACGATTTCGAATGGCGACACCGGGGCCGACAAGAGTTCATAGATCGTGCCCGTGAATTTCGGAAAGTAGATGCCGAACGACGCATTCGAGATGCTTTGCGTCAACAGTGACAGCATGATCAAGCCCGGCACGATGAAGGCGCCGTAGCTCACCCCGTCCACATGCTGAATACGCGAGCCGATGGCCGAGCCGAACACCACGAAGTACAAGGAAGTCGAAATCACCGGCGACACGATGCTTTGCATCAACGTGCGGCGAGTGCGGGCCATTTCGAAGCGGTAGATGGCGCGAAGCGCGTGGTAGTTCATGCTGGGTCCCTCACCAGGTTGACGAAGATATCTTCAAGCGAACTCTGGGTGGTGTGGATGTCCTTGAATTTCAGCCCGGCCTGCTGCAATGCACCTAACAAAGCCGTGACGTCAACCTGTTCTTCTTGAGAGTCGTAGGTGTAGGTCAGCGAAGAACCATCGGGGTTCAGCGTCAAGCCAAAGCCTTGCAGTTCAGCTGGGATAGCTTCGACAGATTGCTGCAACTGCAATGTCAGCTGCTTCTTGCCAAGCTTGCGCATCAGCTCATGCTTTTCTTCGACCAGGATCAGTTGGCCCTTGTTGATCACCCCGATGCGATCGGCCATCTCTTCGGCTTCTTCGATGTAGTGGGTGGTCAGGATGATGGTCACGCCGGACTGCTTCAATTGGCGGACCAGATCCCACATGTCCTTGCGCAGGTTCACGTCCACTCCGGCGGTGGGCTCGTCCAGGAACAGGATCTGGGGTTCGTGCGACAGGGCTTTGGCAATCAACAGCCGCCGCTTCATGCCGCCCGACAACATCATGATCTTGCTGTGTCGCTTGTCCCACAGGGACAAATCTTTCAGGATGCGCTCCAGGTATGCGGGGTTGGGCGGCTTGCCAAACAGGCCCCGGCTGAACGACACCGTGGACCAAACCGATTCAAACGCATCGGTGGTCAGCTCTTGCGGCACCAGCCCGATCAGGCTTCGGGCCTGGCGAAAGGCTTGCACCGTGTCATGGCCATCCACCATCACCTTGCCGGCTGAGGCCGTCACGATTCCGCAGATGATGCTGATCAGGGTGGTTTTGCCGGCGCCATTGGGCCCCAGCAGGGCCAGGATTTCGCCACGGCGGATGTCCAGGTTGACGTCCTTGAGGGCTTGAAAGCCCGATTCGTAGACCTTGGACAGGTTTGAGATCGAGATGATGTTGGGCATGGCGGCACGATACACACTTCTTTACCCACACACCACAGGCGGTTTACCCCGGCGGCCCAACATGAATTCATCCAAGGGCGCGGAGTGCGCTCTGAGCAACACAGGAGCATCAACATGCCAAACACATCGCTGTGGAAACGGATCAGTGGTCAACGTTGGGTGCTGGGGGGGCTGGTGGGTGCCACCGCTCTCTCAGCCGTCCTCGGCTTCAGTGCCTGGGCCGGAGAAGAGGGCGGTCGTCCTGACTGTCCTCCACCGACCATGGGCATGCCAATGATGGGGCGGGGGCTGGATCGCATGCTGGCACATCTGAATGCCACCGCGCAGCAAAAAGACCAGATTCACCAAATCACCCAGGCCGCCGAGCCTGAGCTCAAGACGTTGCGCGACGAAGCCCGAGCGATGCACGACGAAGGTTTGAAGTTGTGGACCGCGCCCAAGCTCGACGCCCAAGCGGCAGAACAGTTGCGTCAGAAGATGGATGCCCAGCACCAGAAATTGAGCGAGCGCATGCTCAAGCTCATGTTGGATGTCGGGCAGGTGCTGACCCCCGAGCAACGCGCCCAAATGGCTCAGGACATGGCATCGCATCGCCGGGCCTGGTCGCGTCCTGACCACGCATCGGGGCCTGCCCAGGGTGCCAAATGAGCTGGGAGGGCGCAAAATGCAGGACATGAGTGAGCACATCCTTCTGATCGACGACGACATGCGCTTGTCTGCCATGGTGGGCGACTACCTGCGCAGCCATGGCTATCAGGTCTCCAGTGCCCCCAGCCTGGCCATGGGGCGTGAGATGCTGGCCAGGCAGGCCTGCGATGCCCTCATCCTCGATTTGATGCTGCCCGATGGCGATGGACTGGATCTGTGCCGCGAGTTGCGGGCATCGCCCAAGACCAAATCGCTGCCTTTGCTGATGCTCAGCGCCCGTGGCGAGCCAACCGATCGCATCGTCGGGCTGGAAATCGGTGCCGATGATTACCTGCCCAAACCGTTCGAGCCACGTGAGTTGCTGGCGCGTGTGCGGGCCTTGTTGCGGCGCTCCGGGCCGGTGGCCGACGATGGCGATGTCTGGCGCTTCGGGCGACTCGAGATCGACAACGGCTTACGTCAGGTGCGCCTGGATGGGCAGCCCTGTGAACTGACCTCCTATCAGTTCGATTTGTTGGGGGTGCTGGCACAGCACCCGGGGCGTGTGCTCAGCCGCGACCAGATCATGGACCTGCTCAAGGGGCACCCTCTGGAGGCATTTGATCGCTCGATTGACGTGCACATCTCGCGCATCCGCGCGGCCATTGAAGATGATCCCAAAGAACCTCGCCGGATTCTGACCGTGCGGGGCGTGGGGTACGTGTTCGCCAAGAAACAGGATGCCGATTCGGGCTCTGCATGAAGACCCTGGCGTTGCGGATTTACCTGGCGGTCGTGACCGTCTTGCTGATTTTTGCCCTGGTCACAGGCTGGCTGGCGCAGCGCCACATGGTTCAGGAGCGCACGCAGTTCCAAAGCCAGGCCATTTGGCGCGAGCGCGCCATTGCCTGGGCCGAGTTGCTCGAAAACAGCCTGCCCTCGGTCGATCAACCGGAAGAGCTGCAAGCGCAGGTCTTTCTTGAGTGGGCCGACCGATTGCGTTTGCCCATGGCGCTGGACAGTGCGGATGGCCGCCGGCTGGCCACATCCCACGAACTAGAGCAGCGATTGGCTGGTGGCGGTGACTCTTTGGCCAACCTGACCCAGATTCAGTTGAGCGATGGGCGCGTGCTGTGGGTGTTGCGGCCGGCCTTCATGCGCAGCCATCCTCGCTTCAGTCTGATCCCGCCGCCAGCGGGGCATCGTTCGCCTCTGCCGCCAGGCGAATCGTTGTTGGGGCCCTTGGCTTGGTTGTTGCCCCCATGGATTGCCCGAGGTGCGCCTGCCTTGATCATGTCGCTGGTGCTCTTGTTCATCGCCGTTGCGGCCGGGGCATGGCCTGTGGCCAACCGGCTGACACGGCGTTTGCAAGCTTTGCGCAGTGGGGTGGAGGCCTTTGGTTCCGGGCAACTTCAGCACCGGGTGGCGGTCGAAGGTCGAGACGAAGTGGCCTCGTTGGCCAAGAGCTTCAACGATGCGGCGCAGCGCATTGAAGACCTCGTGACCTCGAATCGCAATCTTTTGGCCAATGCGAGTCACGAACTGAGGTCGCCGTTAGCGCGGATGAAGATGGCCGTGTCTTTGATGGGCGACATGCCGCCAGCGCGGGCTGCCCAACTCAAGGAAGAAATTCATCAAGACATCTCAGAACTGGATGCCTTGGTCGAAGAGGTGCTGCTTGCCAGCCGCCTTGATGCCAAGACAGAAATATCTGTTTTGCCCGTTGATCTACTGGGCATGGCTACGGAAGAGGCCTCCAGGGTGGGGGCAGAGGTGTCGACATTTCCCGATGCGACGGCAATTCAGCCCTATCCGGGGGATGAGCGTTTGTTGCGTCGAGCCATGCGCAACTTGCTTGAAAACGCGAAGCGCTATGGCGGACCCCATCCGGGCATCGTGCTGACGTTGACAGAGCAACAGGGTTCGGTGTCCATCAGCGTCAGTGACCGAGGGCCCGGTGTGCCAGTCGATCAACGTGAGCGGATTTTCGAGCCCTTCTATCGTATGCCGGGTCATGCGGAGCATGCTGGGGGCGTCGGACTGGGCTTGAGTCTGGTGCGCCAAATTGCCCTGCGTCACAACGGCAGCGTCAAATGCGACTCGCCCCCCGAGGGCGGGGGGCGATTCACGATCACCTTGCCGAGGTGATCAGACGGACTTGACGCCCCGACCAATGGCGTCGTAATCCAATCCAGCGGCCTTGACCAGTCGCGGGTCATACAGATTGCGGCCATCGAAAATCACCGGGCTCTTCAAGGTGTTCTTGATGCGCTCGAAATCAGGGCTGCGGAACTCTTTCCACTCGGTCACGATGACCAGCGCATCGGCTCCTTCCAGCGCGGCATTCGGGCTGTCAGCATATTTCAGACCAGGCTCGTCGCCAAAGATGCGTTTGGCTTCGGCCATGGCCACTGGGTCATAGGCCGTGACGGTGGCGCCGCGTTTGAACAACTCGGCCAGAACCACACGACTGGTGGCTTCGCGCATGTCGTCGGTGTTGGGTTTGAAGGCCAGCCCCCACAGGGCGAAGTGCTTGCCATTCAGATCGTTGCCAAAACGTTGCGTGATCTTGTCAACCAGCACCAGCTTTTGCCGGTCATTGGCCGCTTCAACCGCCTGCAGCACCAGCAGATCTTGCCCTTCGCCCGAACCTGTTTTGATCAGCGCCTTCACGTCTTTGGGGAAGCAGCTGCCACCATAGCCGCAACCGGCATACAGGAAATGGGTCCCGATGCGGGGGTCGGAGCCGATCCCCACACGCACCTGCTCGATGTCGGCGCCCATTTTCTCAGCCAGCAGCGCCAGTTCATTCATGAAGCTGATGCGGGTGGCCAGCATGGCGTTGGCGGCATATTTGGTCAGTTCGGCGCTGCGCACATCCATGACGATCAGACGCTCATGGTTGCGCTGGAAGGGAGCATACAGCGCGCGCATCAACAAGATGGCCTGTTCATCGTCTGCGCCCACCACGATGCGGTCCGGGCGCATAAAGTCGTCAACGGCGGCACCTTCTTTGAGGAACTCGGGGTTGGACACCACGGCGAACCGGGCGTCGCTGCCACGCTTGGCCAACTCGTCAGCCACCGCTGCTCGAACCTTGTCGGCGGTGCCCACGGGCACGGTGCTCTTGTCGACGATGACCTTGTAGTCGGTCATCAGGCGGCCGATGTTGCGCGCGGCCGCCAGCACATATTGCAAGTCAGCGGAGCCATCTTCATCGGGCGGAGTGCCCACGGCAATGAACTGGATCGTGCCGTGATCCACCGCCTTGGCCACATCTGTCGTGAACGACAGGCGACCGGCCTTCACATTGCGGGCCACGACCACATCCAGGCCGGGTTCGTGGATGGGAATGCCGCCTTCCTCCAGGATGCGGATCTTGTTCGGGTCCACGTCCAGGCACAGCACGTCGTTGCCCATTTCGGCCAGGCAGGCACCGGTCACCAGGCCCACATAGCCCGTGCCAACCACTGATACTTTCATTGAAGCCCCAGAAAAATAGAAACTCGATATGGATTTTGACAGATCGCAGGCTCACTCAAGCCGGCTCAGGCACGGGCGTCGCCCCACCTGAGGGTGGTCGATTCGTCGCCTTGGTAAGTCGTCTTGCCTGAGCGATCAACGCAATAGACCGGCGAGGCCACGACATCTTCAAATTTCGCGCCTTCGCTGAGGCGGGTGTATTCAAACAGCACACTGCGTTTGACCGTGCTGCTTTGGCGCAGCAGGCTGCCATGGCCGATCCAGGCCGGCCCTTCGATCGTCACGCCAGGTTCAATGCAGGTGCTCGATCCGATGTAAACGGGGCCGGTGATGTGGACCGTGTCCCAGTCCACGCGGGTGTTCAGCCCCACCCAGACGCCGGGGCGGATCTCACGGCCGGGCATGTCCATCTGGGCAATCTCGCCCTTCAGCACGCGCTGGCAAACTGCCCAATAGTCGCTGACCCGCCCGATGTCGATCCAGTTGAAGTGTCGGGTCTGGGCATAGAAGGGCAGGTTTTTTTCGACCAGCAGAGGAAAGAGCTGGCTACCAATGTCGAATTCTTGGCCTGGCGGAATCAAGTCGAATACCTGCGGCTCAAAGATGTAGATGCCTGTGCTGGCCAGATTCGATTTAGCCTCGGCGGGGGAGGGCTTTTCCTGGAAAGACGTCACCTTGCCCGACTTGTCGGCCACGACGATGCCATAGTTCTTGACCTGATCTTCGGGGACGGGCAGCGTCACCACGCTAGCCAGCGCGCCTTTGGTGCGGTGCTCGAATAACGCGGCTTTGATGTCCAAGTCGATGATCGCGTCCCCACACAGCACGATTGTGGTTTCGTCAAAAAAGCCGCTGAAATCCTGAATGCGCCGCATCCCGCCAGCCGATCCCAAGGGCTTGGGAACGATCTCGCCATGTTCGCGCGCCCCTTCGTAGGCGTAGCCAATGTTGATCCCCCAACGATGACCGTCACCAAAATAGTTTTCGATCTTCCAATGGTTGAACGCGACGTTGACCATGATGTCTGTCACGCCATAGCGCGCGAGGTGCTCGATAATGTATTCCATCACCGGCTTGCCCAGGATGGGCACCATGGGTTTAGGCGTTTGTTTGGTCAGAGGGCGCACTCGGGTTCCTTGTCCCGCCGCCAAGATCATCGCTTTAGCCATTTCGCTATACGAAAATATAGTCAAGTATTTGTCCATCATGCAACAGTCAAAGCCGTTTGCGTTTTTCGAGTTAAGTGTTTCCACCTAAATGGTGGGGCTGGGCAACGTATTTGACTCAGACTGCACAACCATTACGCCTGAATTAACCTTTCGGCACCGCAAGAACGAGGCCTTTCATGATTTTGATTACGGGTGCCGCCGGTTTCATCGGCGGCAATTTTGTTCACCATTGGTTTGAGCGTCTGGCCAGCAAGGGTCGGGCCACAGAATCGGTGGTGGTCTACGACAAGCTGACTTATGCCGGCAACCCCGCCACCATTGAGGCTCATTTGAAGTCTGGTCGCGCTACCTTGGTGCAGGCTGATGTGGCCGATCGTCAAGCTGTCCGTGCGGCGCTGGCGCAATACAAGCCCCGAGCCGTTTTGCACTTTGCCGCTGAAAGCCACGTGGATCGGTCCATCCACGGACCCGACGAATTCATTCAGACCAACGTCGTCGGCACCTTCAGCCTGCTCGAAGAGTGCCGTGCTTACTGGTCAGCGATGAGTGAGGCCGATCGGGCAGCGTTCCGGTTCCTGCATGTGTCGACCGACGAGGTCTATGGTTCCTTGGCCGACACCGATCCGCCCTTTTCTGAAACCACACCCTACGCGCCCAACAGCCCGTACTCGGCCAGCAAGGCGGGCAGCGACCACTTGGTGCGCGCCTATCACCACACATACGGGTTCCCGACGCTGACCACCAACTGCAGCAACAACTACGGCCCCTATCACTTCCCTGAAAAACTCATCCCGCTGATGATCCTCAATGCCCTGGAGG
This sequence comes from Burkholderiales bacterium, assembly GCA_028864885.1. GTDB lineage: Bacteria > Pseudomonadota > Gammaproteobacteria > Burkholderiales > Burkholderiaceae_C > Aquabacterium. The sequence continues at coordinate 12,248 of JAGWLR010000019.1, forward strand.
GCAAGCCTTTGCCGGTGTATGGTGATGGCTTGAACATCCGCGATTGGCTGTTTGTGCGGGATCACTGTGAGGCCATTTGCCAGGTTCTGGAAAAAGGTCGGGTGGGCGAAACCTACAACGTGGGCGGCAAGAACGAGATCCGCAACATCGATGTGGTCACCACCATCTGCCGCAAGCTGGATGCGCTGCGGCCAAAGGCATCGGGTCGATACGAAGACCAGATCACCTATGTCACTGACCGCCCCGGGCATGATCGTCGTTATGCCATCGATCCGACCAAGATTGAGCGTGAGATCGGATGGCAACCTGCTGAGTCGTTTGAATCGGGCATCGACAAGACCGTGCGCTGGTTCCTGGAGAACACCGAATGGATTGAGACGGTTCGATCTGGAGCCTACCGGGATTGGATGCGCCTGAACTACCAAAGTCGCGAAGGCGGCAGGGCATGAAGATCCTGTTGCTGGGCAAGAACGGACAAGTCGGCTGGGAACTGAGTCGATCCCTGCAAACATTGGGTGAGGTGATCGCGACGGGTTCGTCCGACCTGAATGTGGCGGATGCTGCCGCGCTCTCGGCTCGGGTGCGAACCCTGAAGCCTGATGTCATTGTCAATGCCGCGGCCTACACCGCTGTCGACAAGGCAGAGTCCGAGTCAGACCTCGCGCGGGCGATCAATGCCGAAGCGCCTGCCGTGCTGGCGCGAGAGGCCGCTGAGCTTGGCGCATTGCTGGTGCACTACAGCACCGACTATGTGTTCGACGGATCGGGGAACACGCCCCGAAACGAGCAGGCGGCCACCGGTCCCTTGAGCGTCTATGGTGTCACCAAACTGGCTGGTGAGCAGGCGATTGCAGCCAGCGCATGCCGGCATCTCATTTTTCGCACCAGTTGGGTCTATGCGGCGCGCGGCGGTAATTTCGCCAAGACGATGCTGCGCCTGGCCTCGGAGCGCGATCAACTGAAAGTGGTGGCCGATCAATTTGGTGCCCCCACCGGCGCAGACCTGATCGCCGACGTTACGGCCCACGCGATCCGAAGAACCCTGGATGAGCCCGCGCGGCAAGGTCTCTATCACCTGGTGGCGGCAGGCGAGACGACCTGGTTTGATTACGCACGATATGTCATCGAATGGGCCCGCACTCAGGGGCGGGCGATCAAGGTGGCGCCAGATCAGATCCATGCCATTGCCACCACCGAATTTCCCGTACCCGCCAAGCGGCCGCTCAATTCAAGGCTGGACACACACAAGTTGCGATCAGCATTTGATGTTCATCTGCCCGCGTGGCAATGGGGCGTTGAGCGCATGCTCGCTGAATACACGAGCCAAGCGTGAATGATCAAGGAACCGATATGACCAAAAGAAAAGGCATCATTTTGGCGGGAGGCTCCGGCACCCGCCTGCATCCAGCCACCCTGGCCATCAGTAAACAGCTGTTGCCTGTGTATGACAAGCCGATGGTGTACTACCCACTCAGCACGCTTATGCTGGCGGGTATTCGAGACATCCTGCTGATCAGCACGCCTCAGGACACACCACGCTTTCAGGCTCTGCTGGGCGATGGCAGTCAGTGGGGGGTCAATCTGAGCTACTGCGTTCAACCCAGTCCCGATGGCTTGGCCCAGGCATTCATTCTTGGGCGTGATTTTGTCGGCAACGATCCCAGCGCGCTGGTTTTGGGTGACAACATTTTCTATGGTCATGCGTTTCAAGACTTGCTCTCCAACGCTGCTGCGCGTGACGACGGGGCCAGTGTCTTTGCTTATCACGTGCACGACCCCGAGCGCTACGGTGTGGTCGATTTCGATGCGCGACATCGAGCCCTGAGCATTGAAGAAAAGCCCAAGCAGCCCAAGAGCAACTACGCCGTCACAGGCCTCTATTTCTACGACAATCAGGTCTGTGACATCGCAGCCAGTATTCGGCCCAGCCCACGCGGTGAACTCGAAATCACCGATGTGAATGCCACCTACCTGAAGCAAGGGCAGTTGAGTGTTGAGATCATGGGTCGTGGCTATGCCTGGCTCGACACCGGTACACATGACAGCCTGCTAGAGGCGGGGCAGTTCATCGCCACCCTTGAGCGGCGTCAAGGCCTGAAGGTGGCGTGCCTTGAAGAGGTCGCATACCGTTGGGGCTGGATCACCGCCGAGCAGGTCGAGAAGATGGCGCAGCCGATGCTCAAGAATGGCTACGGGCAATACCTGCTCAAGGTCATCAACGAAAAGATTTACTGATTGATTCGATGAAACTGATTCCCACCCGCATTCCTGATGTTGTTTTGATCGAGCCGGCCGTGTTCGGTGACGATCGCGGCTGGTTCATGGAAAGCTTCAACCAGGCCAAATTTGAAGCTGAATTGACGCGCCTGGGCTTGCCCGTTCCACGGCCTTTTGTGCAAGACAACCATTCCTGCAGCAAGGCGGGTGTGCTGCGTGGCTTGCACTATCAGCTGCCGCCGCACCCGCAGGGCAAGCTGGTGCGCGTGGTTCAAGGCGCGGCCTTTGATGTGGCGGTTGACATTCGCAAGGGTTCGCCAACCTTCGGGCAGTGGGTGGGATATGAGTTGTCCGCCAGTAATCGTCGGCAACTCTGGATTCCGGAAGGGTTCGCGCATGGGTTTCTGGCCTTGCAGGACGACACTCATTTTCTCTACAAGACCACGGACGTCTACGCCAAGGATTGCGAGCGCAGCATTCTTTGGTCTGATCCGGCCATCGGTATCGAGTGGCCCTTGACAGGACTGTCGCCCAATCTGGCTCCGAAGGATTTGCAGGCGCCTGTCTTGAGTGACGCTGATGCCTTCTGATGGGCTCAGTCTGATTCGCAAGTGGGGCACTTACGGCCTGTTTTTCCTGTTCGCCGGCTGGTGTGTGCTGGCGTTCAAGCACGATATCGTGCAGATTGATCTGAGCACGTTGGCCCACGCTCAAGCGGCCTTGCTTGCGGTGGCGGGCCTCTCCTTGTTGAACTATGCTTTGCGTGTGGTTCGTTGGCGGATCTACCTCAAGCAGTTGGGCTACCGATTCACGTGGCGCTTCACGGCTCTGAGTTTCATGGCGGGGTTCGCTTTCACTTTGTCGCCGGGCAAGTTGGGTGAAATCGTGCGCTCTCGCTACTATCTGCCCAAAGGTTTGAGCGTCGGGGCCTTGACCGGGGCGTTCTTTGTTGAGCGGCTGATGGATCTGCTGGCCATGATTGTGCTGGCCTCGGTGGTGTTGACCGAGTTGCAGCACTATCGGTTTTTCTTTTGGGTGGCGGTGGCTTTGGTGGTCGGCCTGTTGGCGGTCCTCGCGCTCATTCCATGGGGCAGAGTGAGGCTGTCCTTTGGGCAAGGCCTGATCCACATGCTGGCCCAGGCTCAGCGCTTCCTCACGCCCAAAATGCTGACCTACGGGTTGCTGATCGGTTTGGTGGCTTGGTTGGCCGAGGCGCTCGGGCTCAAGCTACTGGCTGACTTGCAGGAGGCTGCGCCTATTGCGGTCACTTCGGCCATCGGCATCTATGCGTTGTCGATCATTGTCGGTGCGCTGTCGTTCTTGCCCGGCGGCTTGGGGAGTACCGAAGCCGTCATGTCGGCCTTGTTGGTGACGCATGGCATGAGCGCGCCCCAAGCCATCCTGACGACGCTCGTGTGTCGTCTGTTGACCTTGTGGTTTGCCGTGGCGATCGGTTGGTTGTGCGTCTGGCAACTGCGGCGCCATGCCAATTGAATGAATGTTGAATGGGACATGTCTGACAAGACCCCGATTTGTGTGGACCTTGATGGATCTCTGATTCACAGCGATCTGCTGCTCGAGTCCTTTTTGTTGTTGCTCAAGCGCAATCCCATTTACCTTTTGCTGGTTCCCCTCTGGCTGTTGCGAGGCAAAGCGGTTCTCAAGGCCGAGATTGCCAAGCGTGTTGACCTCAATGCGGCTGTGTTGCCCTACACCCAAGCCTTTGTGGTGTGGTTGCGTGAACAGCTCGCGCTGGGGCATCCAATCTGGTTGTGCACTGCTTCTGATCAACGATTAGCGCAAGGCGTAGCTGACCATCTGCAGTGTTTCGATGGGGTTCTGGCCAGCGACGGCGTGACCAACCTGTCCGGGCGGCGCAAGGCGCAAGCCCTGGTCGATCGCTTCGGTGAAAAAGGCTTTATTTACTGTGGCAATCACTCGGTCGATCTGGCCGTGTGGTCCCACGCGCGACAAGCCGTGGTCGTCAATGCCTCGCCTGCATTGGCTGAGCGCGCGGCTCAGGTGGCGCCTGTCTCGGTATCGTTTCCTTCTGCGGGTGCCGGTTTCAAGCTGTGGCTCAAGGCCCTGCGCGTTCACCAATGGGCCAAGAACGCCTTGATCTTCGTTCCGGTTGCAGCTGCCCATAAGCTCGCAGACGTTTCTGCGGTATCGCATGCTTTGATCGCGTTCGTCGCGTTCAGCCTTTGTGCCTCGTCGGTTTATCTGCTCAACGATCTGCTCGACCTGGAGTCCGATCGGGCACATCACAGCAAATGTCATCGACCTTTCGCGTCGGGGCGGCTGAGCCTTCTGCATGGCTTGTTGCTGGCACCCTTGCTGCTGATGATGGCCTTAGTATTGAGTGTGGCGTGGGTCTCCTTGCCTTTCGTTGGCGTTTTGCTGGCCTACTACGTCGTCACCCTGGCTTACAGCTTTGGGCTCAAGCGCATCGTGATGATTGATGTTCTTACGCTGGCAGGCTTGTACACCGTGCGTATTGTGGCGGGGGCTGCTGCCACCAGCATCCCCTTGTCGTTCTGGTTGCTGATGTTCTCGATCTTCATCTTCCTGAGCCTGGCAATCGTCAAGCGCTACGCCGAGTTGTATGTCATGCGAGAGAAGGGCAAGCTGTCAGCTTTCGGCCGCGGCTACCGTGTGGAGGATCTGAGCCTGCTTCAAAACCTCGGCAGCGCATCCGGCTATCTGAGCATTCTGGTGTTGGCCCTCTATGTCAATTCGCCTGAGATCAGCGTCATGTATCACCATCCCAAAATCGTGTGGTTGCTGGTGCCGGTGATGCTGTATTGGGTCAGCCGGATTTGGGTTGAAACTCACCGCGGCAACATGCACGATGATCCGCTGGTTTATGCCTTGAAGGATCGCGTTAGTTTGCTGACAGGCGTGGTTGCAGCGGTGGTGCTGTGGCTGGCCATGTGATGAGGTATCGTGATGCCCTCGAAGACCCAGCACATCACCTCATGGGGCCGGGCCCATCGCGCCGAACATCAGGTGCAGGATCTCGTCGACCGGCATCGTCCCTGGTTGCCCAGTGAGGGCGATAACGGTTCGCCAGGTTCGTCGTGGTTGCCTTTTGGCAATGGCCGCAGCTATGGCGACAGCAACCTGAATCCTGGCGCGGGCTTGCTTCGCACCACCCGGCTCGACCGATTCATCAATTTTGATCCTGCCACCGGCGTGTTGCGCTGTGAGGCTGGCGTGCTGCTGTCTGACATCCTTCGTCTCGTCGTGCCCCAAGGCTGGTTTCTGGCGGTCACGCCGGGCACCCAATTCGTGACGGTGGGTGGGGCGATCGCCAACGATGTGCACGGCAAGAATCATCACGTCGCCGGCTCTTTCGGTAACCACGTGCGGCAGTTTGAATTGCTTCGCTCTGATGGGAGCCGACGCCTTTGTTCTCCGCTGGACCATACCGATTGGTTCCAGGCCACGATCGGTGGCTTGGGCTTGACCGGCTTGATCACCTGGGCTGAGATCCAGTTGCGCCGGATTGCCAACCCCTGGATGGATTCGGAGACTGTGCGGTTTCGAAGCGTCGACGAGTTCTTCGAACTCAGCGCAGCATCTGAAGCCAGTCACGAGTACACCGTGTCGTGGATTGATTGCGCGTTTGCAGGCCGACGCCTGGGGCGCGGGTTGTTCAATCGGGCCAACCACGCCCCCGCGATTTGTCAGCCTCAGTGGCTCGATCGCGATTTATCCGCAGGTGTGGTCGAGCACACGCGAACGGTGCCGTTTACACCCCCCGTCTCGCTGATCAACCAAGCATCCTTGAAGGCATTCAACACCCTGTACTACCACCGTCAGCGTGGCGATGCACGGCGCGAGTTGCAGCACTACCGCCCGTTCTTTTATCCACTCGATGCCTTGCTGCAATGGAACCGCATCTACGGGCCGCGTGGGTTTTATCAATACCAGTGTGTGGTCCCGCCCAAGGCGGCCCTGCAAGCCACCAAACGCCTGCTTGAGATCATTGCGGCCAGTGGTCAAGGCTCGTTTCTGGCGGTGCTCAAGCAGTTTGGCCAGGTGCCTTCGCTCGGCCTGCTGTCCTTTCCTGAGGAGGGCACCACCTTGGCCCTCGACTTCCCGAACCGAGGCGCACGTTTGCATCGCTTGTTCGACGCGCTGGATCAGGTCGTGCTTGAGCATGGCGGTCGGCTGTACCCAGCGAAAGACGGCCGCATGTCGGCCCCGGTCTTTCAGGCTGGCTACCCGCAGTGGCGGAACTTTCAATCGTTTGTAGACCCCCGCATCAGCTCCGGCTTTTGGCGCAGGGTGATGGAGGCTTGATGAAAAAAATTCTGATCGTCGGGGCTAACTCGGCCATTGCACAGGCTTGTGCCAGACGTTGGGTTCAACGCGGCGATGCGGTGTTCCTGGCGGCACGCAGCGCTGACGCATTGAACGCTCAGGTGCAGGATCTGACGGTGCGAGGTGCCAAGCAAATTGGCTCTCGCGTGTTCGACGCCAACCAGCTGGACGATCATGCCGCTCTGATTCAGGCTGCCAGCGAGGCTTTGGGTGGCTTGGACGGCATCTTGATTGCGCACGGCACCCTGACGGATCAAGCACGGGCTCAGGCTGATGTGAGCTATGCCTTGTCTGAGATTGCCACCAACGGCACATCAGTCATCTCGTTGATGTCGCTGGCGGCCGAGCAGTTCGCCCAACAGGGCCGGGGCAGCATCGCGGTGATTTCTTCGGTGGCGGGTGATCGAGGCCGGCAAAGCAATTACGTCTACGGCAGTGCCAAAGCGCTGGTGTCGGCGTTTGCCTCCGGATTGCGTCAGCGCATGCACAAATGCGGCGTGTCGGTCTCGACCATCAAACCTGGATTTGTCGATACCCCCATGACGGCATCTTTCAAGAAGGGCGCGCTGTGGGCCCAGCCGGATCAAGTGGCCAAGGACATTGTCAAAGCCATGGAGCAAGGCAAGGCCGTGGTGTACACGCCGGGTTTCTGGCGGCTGATCATGCTGATCATCAGGCACATTCCCGAGCGTGTGTTTGTGAAGTTGACACTTTGATGACAAGGGGCCGTGCGGCCCCTTGATTCCTTCAGATGTGGGGAGTTGCTTAGGCCATTCGGCTCAGACTACGTTTTGTCATACTCGATCCCTAGACTGGTCGTCGTACTGCAAAACGAGAGTCGTGTATGACGTTCCAGCTCCTCTTTGCCATCGTTCGCGCACGATGGCTTGTGGCTTCTAGCGTGTTTGCGCTGATCTTTGCGTCGGTCGCAGCCTTCACCTGGCTGATGCCCAAGAACTATACGGCCAACGCTTCGATCATCCTGGACATCAAGGGGCAGGACCCCATCGCTGGCTATGTGTCCCCTGCCTTGGCCTCGCCCACCTACCTTATGACGCAGGTGGATGTGGTGACGAGCAATCGCGTGGCCCTCAAGGTGGTGCATCGCCTGCGTTTGAATGAATCCACGGAAATGCGCCAGAAGTGGCTGCAGGCTACCAAGGGCGTCGGCAGCTTCGAGTCTTGGTTGGCGAACTTGATCAAGGCCAACCTGGAGGCCCATCCCTCACGAGGGTCGAACGTGATCTATCTGTCGTACCAGGCGACAGACCCAAACTTTGCTGCTGCAGTCGCCAACGGTTTTGTGCAGGCCTATCTGGATACGACTCTGGAGCTGCGAACAGCGCCAGCCAAGCAGTACAACGATTTCTTTGACGAGAATGCTCGTTCTCTGCGCAGTGCCTTGGAAAAGGCCCAGGCACGCTTGTCCGCTTATCAGCAACAGCAAGGCTTATTAGTCAACGATGAACGCTTCGACGTTGAGACCGCACGTCTGAACGAATTGTCCTCGCAATATGTGTTGACGCAGGCAGCGGTGGCGGATTCGGGTAGCCGTCAGGCGGCGGCAGCAGCCCAAGGTGACAAGTCACCTGATGTGCTCAACAACCCGATCATTGCCGGCCTGAAGACGGATCTGAACCGGCAAGAAGCCGCGCTGGAGCAACTGGCGACCCGTTTGGGTGATCGCCATCCTGCAGTCGTTGAGGCCAAGAGCGGGATCGACGAACTCAAACGCAAGCTGGAGTTGGAGGTTCGCCGCGTCAGCAGCAGCGTTGGCGTGGGCAACTCGGTGAACGTCAGCCGAGCCGCTCAGATCAAGCTGGCTTTGGATGAGCAGCGGGCCAAGGTGTTGAAGATGAAGGCTGTTCGTGATGAGGCTGAGATGCTGCAGCGCGATGTGGACAACGCACAGCGAGCGTATGAAGGGGTGGTGGCCCGCATGAATAGCACCAGTCTGGAAAGCCAAGCGAATCAAGCCAATATCAGTGCGCTGGAGATGGCAACACCACCGTCAGTTCCTTCTAGCCCCCGGGTACTCAGCAATTTGGCGCTAGGGATCTTGGTCGGATCCGTGCTCGCCGTTTGCATGGCTCTGTTGATCGAGCGATTTGATCCACGCCTGCGTGCGCCGTCCGATGTGGAGCACCTCTTTCAGTTGCCGCAAATCGGCGTCATTCCGGCTTTCCAGCAACGTACGTTTTCCGGGCGTTGGCTGGATCGCTTGGCCCTTAAACGTCCCACTGTCAAGGCTTTGAGCCACAAGGTCGCATGATCAACGCCAATCGTAGCTCGGCGGCGGAGGATCCCGCCACGCAAGACGCCTTTCTTGGCGACATCTTGCAAAAAACCAATGGATTGTCTGTCGCTCAAATCCAGGACACCTTGGCCTATCAGCGTGAACACGGCATGCGGTTTGGCGAAGCAGCGGTGGCATTGGGCTTCGCGAAGCCGGACGATGTGGTCTGGGCTCTGGCCCAGCAGTTTCGATATCCCTATGCACCGAAGTCGCTGGGTACTGAACAAGGCGAGCTGGTCGTCGCCAACGATCCTTTCAACGAAGACGTCGAATCTTTCAGAGATTTGCGTTCGCAGTTGGCGATGGGCGTGTTTGGCGAAGGACAAGCGCGTCAAGCGTTGGCCATCCTGAGTTCAGATATCGGGGATGGCAAGACATTTGTCGCAGCCAATTTGGCGGTGGCGTTCAGTCAGCTCCCGGGTCGCACTCTGGTAATCGATGCGAATTTGCGCGAACCCCGCATGCATGAAGTCTTTGGCGTCGAGCAAGACGCCGGCTTGTCTGGCGTGTTGGCTGGTCGATCGCAGCCCAATGTGATCAAACCCATCGCGCATCTGCCCAATCTGTATCTGATGCCGGCAGGGGTTCTCGCGCCCAACCCTGCCGAGTTGCTGCAGGGTCCCGCTTTCAGCCTGTTCTTGACTGAACTGCACAGTCGATTCGACTACATCGTGGTCGATACGCCTGCGGCCTCCGTGGGCGCCGATGCACGCGTCATCGCGACCCATTGTGGTTCAGCCCTGATCGTGGGGCGAGCCAATCGCAGTCGCCTGATGGGCATGCAGTCTCTTGTCAAATTGCTGAATAAAAGCAAAGTCAAGATGGCTGGCGTGTTGATGAATCAATTTTGACTGTCATGTCTGCACCCGCCGTCGATACCTTGCCCATTGCATCCAAGCGCGGTGATGCATGGTTGCCCTTGCCACTGGATGTGGTCGCGCTGGTGCTGGCCCTCATCCTCTTTTATGGGATGACCGTTTTCCGCCTTTTGCAGAATGATTCAGGCGGCTTGTGGAGCCAGGGCGAGCACAGCCATGGGCCGATCATGTTGACGTTGTCGATGTGGCTTTATGTCACTCGTTGGCGTGAACACACGCGAGAGCACAGCCTGAACAGTCGCGGTCAAGGGCTGGCCTGGCCTGTGCTGCTCATAGCCCTGATTCTGTTTGTTGCCGGGCGGTCGCTTGGCATCATCTACTTTGAAGTGGGCTCTTACATCCCCATGATGGCGGCGGTGGCCTTGCTGATGGGGGGACGAGACTTGCTCATGACCTTGAAGTTTCCGATTTTCTTCGCGATCTTCATGGTGCCTCTTCCCGGCTTCATTCTCGACCCCATCAGTCACTTCGTGAAGTTGAAGATTTCGATGGCGGTGACGGAGTTGCTCTGGCCCCTTGGCTATCCGATCAGCCATACCGGTGTGGTCATCACGGTCGGGCCTTACCAACTCTTGGTGGCCGATGCCTGCGCCGGGATGCGAACCCTGTTCATGATGGAAGCCATGGGCATCTTCTATTTGAACGTGATCCGACACAGCTCAGTGATTCGCAATGTTGGGTTGGCGATGCTGATCGTGCCGATTTCGTTTGTGGCCAACATGACCCGTGTGTTGTTTTTGACCTTGATCACCTATCACTTTGGTGACGAAGCGGGGCAAGGGTTTCTGCATGGCTTTGCAGGCATCGTTTTGTTTGCCACCGCCATGTTCTTGATGATGGGCATCGATACCTTGCTGCGGCGCTTCTCCTTCCATTGGGAAAAAAGGCAAAAAGGGAAAGCGACATGAAGCTTTCTTCCTACCTTCGGCCCATGTCGTTGCGGCCGCTCTACCTGATCTTGTTTGTTGGTCTGATGGCGCTGTCATGGCTTTTGGCCGAGCAACTGCGCCCCCACCGCTACTGGTCCGACGAGATCGGCAATCCGCACTATGCAGACCTTCTCCCAGCATCGTTTGGCGACTGGGTCGATTTGCCTGAAGCCTCGGCGGCGGTGGTCAATCCGGTTCAGGCCGAGATGCTTGACCGCATCTACAGTGAAACGGTGGCGCGCACATATGTCAATCGACGCAGCGGTCGGGTCCTCATGCTGTCGCTCGCTTATGGGCGAGACCAATCCACCGACACCCAGTTGCACACGCCTGACATGTGCTACCCCTCACAGGGCTTCCGGGTCGATCAGATGGTGAGAGCACCGCTCTCCACCCCCTGGGGCGCCATCAAGGCGGTCCGAATGCACGCGGTCATGGGGGAGCGCGTCGAACCGATTACCTATTTCGTTCGCACAGGCAATCGAGTTACCGATGGGTCGCTGGAGCGAAACCTGACTCGCTTGGGATTGGCCATCCGAGGCTACAAGATGGATGGGCTGCTGTTTCGCGTGTCTGAAGTAACTGAAAATCCAGATGCTTTTGAGGTGCAATCCCGGTTTATCGACCAACTGTTGGCCACCCTGTCAGCCGAGGATCGCGCCAAATTCATCGGGCAAACCAAGCCGGCGGAGCCCCTTCCATGACCGGGATGCGAGCCCGAATTGGCGCCGCTTTGGGCGCAGGTGCATTTGGTCAGTTGGTCAGCATGGCCATTCAGGTGGTCTCGTTACCGCTGTTTTTGGGGGTGTGGACCAAAGAGCAATACGGCACCTGGTTGATGCTGTCGGCCGTGCCAGCCTATTTCTCGATGGCCGATGTGGGGATGGTGGCCGCTGCGGGCAATCGCATGACGATGGAGGTGGCACGAGGCGATGTGGCCGCGGCCAATCGTATCTTCCACAGTGCCACGGTGTTCATGCTCTGGGTGTGTGGTGGCATTGCGGCGTGTGTCACCTTGGTGCTTTTGAGTGGGCGCACGGGGATTGATCCTGACCAAGCCGTGGCCGTCTGGCTGTTGATGGGCACGGTGCTGTTGTCACTGTTTTCTGGCTTGACCGAGGCTGCGTTCAAGGCAACCGGCAGGTATGCTCAGGGAACGTTCTGGGGAAACGTGCTTCGATTGCTTGAGTGGTCGGGTACCTTGTTCGCCTTGGCGACGGTGGGCACTTTTCCTGCGGTCGCAGCAGGCGGGTGTGTGGCCAGGGCGTTGGGTACCCTCTGGGTGATCCGCCAGTCCTCTCGTGATGCACAGGGGCTGCGATGGGGTGTTGACCAGGCCAATGCCCAGGATGTGCGCGAGATCGTCACCCCCGCCTTGTCTTTCATGGCTTTTCCGTTGGCGAATGCGCTGACATTCCAGGGCGGAACCTTGCTGGTCGGGCATTTGCTCGGGCCGGCCTGGGTTGCCATCTTTACGGCAGTACGAACCCTGGCTCGGTTGGCCGTCCAAACAACGGCCATTCTTGCGCATGCTTTGTGGGCCGAGATTACTGGACTGTATGCGCGCGGGCAGATGGCCGTGCTCCATCAACTCTATCTGCGCTTCGCCTGGCTGACTGCAGCTGGCTCTGCTGTGCTCAGTTTGGTCTTGTATTTCATTGGGCCTGATTTGCTGCGAATCTGGAGCCACGGGAAGATCCCCTTCGTCGCCAGTTTGATGGGGGTGTTGCTCGCCTATGCCGCCATTGGTGGCAGCTGGCATGTGCCTCGGGTTGTCTTGATGGCTTGCAACAAACATGTTCGGTTGGCCCCCTTGTCGGTTCTGGTGTCAGCGCTCTGGCTGGGCTTGGGCTACGCATTGGGCCGGCAGTGGGGCATTGACGGTGTCGCCTGTGCCATGCTGGTGGCAGAACTGGCCATGCTGCTGATCAGTGTCACGTTGGCTTCCGATCTCTTCAGTCGCCGACAGCAGTCAGGTGCGTACGCATCATGAAGATCACGCTTTCAACCATTGGCAAGTTCCATACCTTTGATCTGGCTCGCGAGTTGAACAGCGCGGGCCATTTGCGAGCCATTTTCACCGGCTATCCTGGCTTCAAGCTCAAAGACGAGAAGCTGCCATCGCACAAAGTGCGCTGCTTTCCGTGGGTCCAGACCCCTTACATGGCGATCAATCGCTGGGGCCTGAGCAATCGCTCGATCAACCGGGGCTTGGAGTACCTGGGGAAGTCGATGCTGGATCGACACGTCGCGGCCAACCTCGACGGTACCGATGTCTTTGTTGGCTTGTCTGGATCTAGTCTGCGAAGTGGGCGGCGCATGCACGCCATGGGCGGCAAATACGTGTGCGATCGTGGCTCGGCTCACATTCGTGTCCAGGATCGCTTGCTGAGAGAAGAGCACGACCGGTGGGGCTTGCCCTTCGATGGTATTGACCCCAGAGTGATCGACACGGAATGCGCCGAATATGAAGAGGCTGATTGCATCACCGTGCCCTCTCAATTCGCTGTGAAATCTTTTCTGGATGCCGGTGTTCCATTTCGGAAATTGCGCTGGCTGCCCTACGGGGTGAATCTGTCTCGGTTCGAACCCACCCGGATGCCTGAGTCTGATCGGTTCGACATTCTTTTTGTCGGGGCCTTGACCTTACAAAAGGGCATTCCTTATCTGCTTCAGGCATTCAAACAGATTGAGCATCCTCGCAAGCGTCTGCATCTGGTGGGCAGCGCAGATCAACGGGTGATTGACGCGATGAAGCAAAAGGGCCTGTGGTCAGACCGAATCGCGGTTCATGGCCACATCCCGCAAACGGAGTTGAAGCACATCATGAGCGCGAGTCATGTGATGGTGCTGCCCAGCGTTCAGGAGGGCTTTGGCATGGTCATGGCACAAGCCATGGCGTGTGCCTGCCCGGTGATCGCCTCAACCCATACGGGGGGGGCAGACCTGTTTGACGATGGTGTCGAGGGGTATGTGATTCCCGCCCGTGACGCCGACGCACTGGCACGCCGCCTCCAGTTTATGGCTGACCAACCCGATGTGCGACGCCTGATGAGCCAGCGTGCCTTGCTTCGGGTCAGGCGACTGGGGGGCTGGCGAGACTACGGTCTGGGGGCGCAACAGATTTATCGAGAGATCTGGACGTGAAGCCCTTGCGGATTTTGTACATCGGAACCATCAGTGGCACCTGCCTGGATCGGGCTAATGCCTATCGCCGATTGGGGCATCAGGTGACGCATCTGGACATGCGAAAGTGGTTGCCAGATTCAGCCTGGATGGACCGCATCACCTGGCGCATTGGCGGACACGTGTTCTCACGATGGATGAGCCGGCGCATGGCCGAGCAGATTCAGGGACAAGCCTACGACTTGTGCCATGTCGACAATGGCGAGTGGGTGACGCCAGATGTCATTGCGATCTTGAAGCAGCACTGTCGGTACGTCATCAACTACAACATCGATGACCCCACTGGGCCGAGAGATCGGGCGCGCTTCAGTGCCTATCGTCGTGCGGTTCCGCACTATGACTTGCTGTGCGTCGTTCGACAAGAAAATGTCGATGAGTGCAAGCGCTTGGGTGCCAAGCGCGTCATGCGGGTCTGGCGTTCGGCTGACGAGGTGGCGCATGCTCCACGAGTCCTGTCTGATGAACAGATGCAGCGTTGGCGTTGTGATGTCCTGTTCCTGGGAACCTGGATGCCAGAGCGCGGGCCGTTCCTGCTTGACTTGCTCAAGCACGGAGTCCCCTTGACCATTCAAGGGGGGCAATGGCACAAAGCCCCAGAGTGGGAATTTCTGAAACCGCACTGGCGAGGCGGGCCTATTTCTGGGGAAAGCTACGCCCATGCCATCCAGGCCGCCCAGATCAATCTGGGGCTGCTGTCCAAAGGCAACCGAGATTTGCATACCACCCGGTCGATGGAGATCCCATCCCTGGGCGGCCTTCTGTGCGCAGAAAGAACCCCTGAGCACCAACAACTCTATGCCGAAGGCCAAGAGGCCATTTTTTGGGCCAACACCAAAGAGTGCGCCCAACAGTGCTTCCAACTTTTGCAAGCGCCAGATCGGGCGCAATCCATCGCTCAACAGGGACGGGATCGCTATTTGAAGAGCGGCTATGGCAACGAGGCTGTGTTGAACTCCATCCTGACAGAGGTGCAACCTTGAGCCGATCTGCCTTGACCATTCGAACCGATGGCAGCTTGTGGGCGCAAGTGCTGTTGCTGCTGCTGGCTGGTGTCAGCGTTCTGCTGCATTCTGTGCGCGAGGTCTATCTCGTCAACCTTTGTCTCTTGTCGCTTTTGGGTGGCTGGGGTCTGTTGCAGATCACACGCGATGCCTCGCGTACGACCTTGTGGGACTTGATGTGGATCTCCATCTGCCTTGGCTATGGCTTGGGTTCACTCAACACTGAGTTGACGTGGGTGCGGCAGACGAGCGACTACGCCTTGCTGACCGCCGCCAGCCCGTTGTACCTCTATCGGACCGTCGGCTGGATGTCTTTGCTCTGTGCTGGCCTGATGGCAGCCTCGACGCTGGACTCCACGCCGGTTTTCAGCGCCATCAGAATTGAAGCCCGACATCATGCCGTTTGGGCAGGTTTGATCCTGGCGGTGGCGATCACGGCCTCCTTGCTGGTTGCCAAAGGATCCATTGGGTACCACCAGGAAATGACAGACGGCGGCGTGAGCATTTCGCCCCTCGCGGCGTTGACCGTCAGTGCTTTGGTACCCGCTGCGGCTTTGGCCTGCTTTCTGCTGCCTCAAGCCAACGGGCGTGTCAAGACGCTGTTGATCGTGGGCTTCCTGTTGATTGCGCTGATTCAGTTTTATCAGGGGCGCCGCGTGTTCATTTACACCGTGATCGTGTGCCTCATGTGCTTCAGCGTTGGGCGCTCTAGGTCGGCATCGTGGTCCTGGCGTCAGGTGTTGACCCTGTTGGTGGCTGCGGCGGCGATCATGGGCGCCAGCAAAGCTTTCTTTGCACTGCGCATGGCCAAGTGGGAATTGGGTTCAGCGAAGGACACCGTCGCGCTCATTGAAACAGGATGGGGCATCCTGATGGATGCAAAGCGATCTGGTTTGAACGCCGAACTGGAATCCAATCAAAGAAGTCGCACCTTCATCTTGGGATACCCGGCTGAATTGGTGCAGGCCCTTGAAGACCACGAGCCACTATATGGTCAAGTGGTTTTGCTTGATGTCGCGCTTAACGTGCCGTCGGTGCTGTGGCCAGGCAAGTACAAAGTGCTGTCTTTGGGCGCCGAAGAAGCCATCGCCAATCCACATTTCGGGTTGGAACTGCTGGACGAAGCCAACAGCATCTTGACCACTGGGCTTTCAGATCTGGGGCTGGCTGGACTGTTTGTTTACCCTCTGGTGCTGATGCTGTCTTATCGCCTCGTTCTAGCGGCGTCACGGCGCCTGGGTTCAGCGGCCTATTTGATGGTGGCCGCTGCGCTTGTCAATGCCGTGCTGAACGTTGAAGCCGCGACGGCAGACTATTTCAATGTGCTGCGCAGTGTGGTGTTGATCGCAGGCCTATCCACCGTGGCGTGGCTGGCTTGGCGCTTGCTCAGTGATCCTCATCGGGCTGCGGCCGTATGAAGCTCGTATTCTTTTGCCATCCCTCCTTCATGCGTTCGCAAAGCATGCCGCGGTTTGCCAGGATGCTGGGAGAGCGGATGGCTCTCAAAGGGCACGAAGTCACCTATTGGTCTCCTCAGCCTCGCGCCTTTGGTCGATTTCAAGGCACTCGCTTCGAGAAATGGGCGGGTTACCTTGATCAGTATGTGTTGTTCCCCGCTTGGGTTCGGCGGCAATTGACTCAAGTCGATCCCCAGACCTTGTTTGTCTTTTGCGATCAGGCCCTGGGGCCTTGGGTGCCTTTGGTCGCCAATCGCCCTCATGTCGTCCATGCGCATGATTTGCTGGCTTTGCGATCGGCACTGGGTTTGATTCCCCAAAACCCAACCGGTTGGACGGGGCGGATGTACCAGCGCTATATCCGACAGGGCTTTCAGCAAGCCCGGCATTTCATTTCAGTCTCCAAACGCACCCAGGATGAATTGGTGCGCTTCGGTCGTGTCAACCCGCAGACCTCTGCGGTGGTGTACAACGGGCTGAACCACCCTTATCAGCAGGTGCCACGTCACGTGGCCATGCAGCGCTTGCAAGCGGCTGGATTGCCGGCTCAACCAGACGGCATGTTGCTTCATGTCGGCGGAGACCAGTGGTACAAAAATACCGCTGGCGTGATTCATCTCTACTCGGCATATGTCGAGCAGTCGGACGACCCTTTGCCGCTTTGGATGGTGTCCCCACCTCCGCGGCGCGCGGATGTGCGGGCGGCGCTTGCTGAGGTACCTGCCAATGGGCGCGTTCACTTCTTTCAGGGGCTCGACAACGAAGCGCTCGAATCGGCCTACTCTGTGGCCCGAGCGTTTCTGTTTCCAAGTTTGGCCGAAGGCTTCGGCTGGCCGATCATCGAAGCGCAGGCGTGTGGGTGCCCCGTGGTCACCACCAACGATGCCCCCATGAACGAAATTGGCGGGCCGCTGTGCCACTACGCGCCCTTGCCGGCGGCCAAGCAGTGTCTCAAAGACTGGGCACGGTCTGCATTGCCCTCATTGATGGCGGCTATTCAAGCCTGTGATGCAAGCCGTGAGCAGCGACGCGCCTGGACCGATGCATTTCGGCAGGACGCCGCCATTGACGCCTACCTACAGGTTTACCGAGAGGTATTGAGCAAGGCGGGTTGACTAAGCTCTTCCACCTTCAAAACGATCATGTATTCGTAGATGGATCGCAGCACCGCAAAAGCGAACCCGGCATGGCCATCTAAAAATCCGCGCTTGCCCACATAAAGGATCAGGAACATCAAGAGGGGGCGCAAGGGCATCCGGTAGTACAGACCCTTTTGATGCAGGCGCCGCTCATTGCGGTCGGCACTGAACAAGGCTTTACGCCACTGGTAGGTTTGTTTGCCGAGGCTTTGGCTCAGGATGTGTTGGGCCTCTAGATTGCTGTACCCATTGTGTTTGGCAAACCAGTGGCTGATCCCTTTACTAAAAGGGAAATGATCAAAGTGCGAATGCAGCTCCAAAGTCGGGCCATTGACCACCGTGACCGGGTTGATGATCCGATCAAATCGTACTTTCTCGGGCCGAATCAAGCAGATTTTGAAAGGGGTCGGTGTCACATGTTTGATCCACGTCCCCAAAAAATGATCCCGGCGCTGAATTCGGTAGGCCGCTGCTTCGGATGTGGGGGTGCATTGTTCACACATGTCTCGGAAGAGATCATCCGTGCATCGCTCGTCGGCATCCAGAATCAAAACCCAGGGGTGACGAAAGTCGATGGTTGAAAGCGCCCAGTTCTTGTGGGCCGATTCATCGCCCCCAAAAGGGGCTTGCGTGTGGGGATAAGTTCGGCTCCAAACTTGGGCCCCCATTTGTTTAGCAAGGGTCACTGTGTCATCCGTGCTGCCTGAGTCAACGACATGCACATCGTTGCACCATGCCACGCTGCGCAAGCACCCAGGCAAATCAGCTGATTCGTTTTTGGTGAAGATCAAGACCGACACGGCCAAAGCATCACAGCTCACGAACGATCCTTTTTTTGATCATACGGGCTGGGTTGCCCGCGTAAACATGCCATGCGCCGTCTGTTGGACTTCGAGTCATCACAGCACGAGCGCCTACAACACAGCCCTCAGGGATCGACACACCTGGCCCAATGAAAGCTTCAGTGCAGATCCAGGCGTGTGGTGCGATCGAAATGGGGTGCGCCTGCAGTTGAAAGTGGGGGCTGTTGTAGTCGTGTGTGCCTGCGCACAGATGCGCACCTTGTGAAACCACCGCCTCGCTGCCCACCGTGATCGCGGCCATGTTGTAGAAGTGAACCCCTGCACCCACTCCCACGCGATCACCGATCTCCAGTTGCCATGGTGCCCAGATGCGGCAATTGGCTTGGATATGACAGTGCTCGCCAATGCGTGCGCCAAAGCACTTCAAAAGCCAGACGCGCCAGGCGTGAAATGGCCGTGGTGAAGGTCTGAACAACGTCCACCACACAGCAGTCCAGATGGCCCGTGCCGCGCGGTTGCCCATCGAAAACGAGGGCCCAACTCTTGAATCGACACCTTGCAGGATCACGCCATGCTCCTTTCGGCGTGCATCTTCAGGCCTGGGGGTAACGAGGTGAAGAAGTTTGAAATAGTCCGAACGGATCATGGGTGTTGCATCGGGCACTGATGGCTCGATCGGACTATGCGCGTCGACTTTGTGGCGTTATCTCCGCCCTCAATCATCCCTTCCGTTGAGGAGTGGGCATGAAAGTCTTGATCTACAGCGCCAACTATGCGCCCGAGCCTACAGGCATCGGTAAATATTCAGGAGAAATGGCTGAGTGGTTGGCGGCCAAAGGTCATGAGGTTCGCGTTGTCGCGGCACCGCCTTATTACCCCCAATGGTCGGTCGATCCTCGCTATGCAGGGTGGCGCTATCGCCGTGAAAACATGCATGGCGTAGATGTATGGCGGGCGCCCTTGTGGGTGCCGTCTCGTCCAGGCGGCATCAAGCGTGTCGTGCATTTGTTGAGCTTCGCCCTGACCTCAGCACCGTTGATGCTGCGCCAAGTGTTCTGGGCTCCTGATGTCGTATTGACGATCGCGCCTGCCTTGGCCTGCGCCCCGGTGGGCTGGCTCACTGCGCGCCTGTGTGGCGCTCAGGCCTGGCTGCATGTGCAGGATTTCGAAGTGGATGTGGCCTTTCAGATGAACCTTCTGAAAGGTCGTCGTTCCAGGGCCTTGGCGCAATGGGCTGAAAGTCGTCTGTTCAAGATGTTTGACAAGGTGTCAACCATTTCGAACAAGATGGTCGACAAGTTGCTGAAGAAGGGCGTCACCTCTGATGCGGTCGAACTCTTTCCAAACTGGGTCGATATCACGGGGGTGCGGCCCTTGTCAGCGGCCAGCACCTATCGCGATGAGCTAGGTCTGTTGCCTGACCAAAAGGTGATCTTGTTTTCAGGCACCTGGGGTGCCAAGCAAGACCTGCTGCAAATCCCGGCAGTGGCTCAGCAATTGCAGCATCGCCAGGACATCGTATTCGTGATCTGCGGCGATGGTGTCATGCGCCCCCAAATCGAGGCGGCATGCGTGGGCTTGCCCAACGTGCGCTTGTTACCATTGCAACCCCTTGAGCGGCTGGGTGACCTGTTGGGATTGGCTGATCTTCACCTGCTGACCCAGAGTGCCGATGCCGAGGATCTGGTCTTGCCATCGAAACTCACCGGCATGTTGGCCAGCGGCAAGCCCATTGTCGCCACCTGCCGCCCCGATACCGAAATGGGGCAGGTGGTGAGTCGCTGCGGCAAGATTGTCGCGCCGGGCAATGCCCAAGCATTGACCGATGTCATCCTGCAATGCGTTGCTGATCCCGTGCAAATGACAGAGTGGGGCGCGCAAGCGCGTGCCTACGCTGAGCACAGCCTGGCAAAAGATTCGATCTTGCTGCGGTGGTTATTTGCAGCGGAGCAGGCCACTGTGACCCTGCCCGTGGCTGCCAAGCGCGAAACGCCTTGAGGTTCTGAACTTGACCGTCAGGCCTTGAACAGGCCTGATAACTGTCCTGCCACCCCCAGGTGGTCCCAATCAGGCAGCGTCGCAACCAGCTCGTTGTCAGGGATACCGAACCAAGAGCCCAAGGCCCGTGCATAGGCCTGCGTAGACAGGCTGGGCAACAGCACACCATTGCTCAATTGATCCGGGCTGTCGGGAAACTCGTTGTCGTGGTGACTCTTCATCGCGTACGCGGGAAACCGCCCCAGGACTCTGCCCCCGCGTACCGCTCCGCCCATCACGAAGTGATGCCCGCCCCAGCCGTGGTCTGTACCATCTCCGTTGCTGGTGAACGTACGACCAAAGTCTGAGGCAGTGAACGTGGTGACTCGGTCAATCAGGTTCAACTCCCCCAGCACCGAGTCGAATGTGCAAAGGGCCTCGTCAAGTTGCTGCATCAAACGCAGATGGCGTTGGTTCTGTCGATCATGGGTGTCGAATCCATACAGGCTGACGAAGAATAGCTGACGCTTGATGCCAAGCTCTTTCTGGATGCTTGCCATCCGGGCCACCGTCTGCAATTGCATCGAAAGCGGATTGCTTGGGTTGAAGCTCGAAAATGGGGCTTTGGTTGAGCCGGGTAACTTGTCGGCCAGGATGCCTTGGGCATCCATGGCCAGTTGGTTCATGGCACACCAATCTTGGGCCATCACATGCGACAGCGTGCTCGTGCTGAGCAACTCATCGAGCACACGCGCTACCTGATCAGAGCCATATACCCGTGGCGTCCCCTTCGGATCAAGCATCGTGCCGATGCGCAGGCTACCCTGCTCAGACAATTGATAAGGGCGAACTTGTCGGCCTGTCAACCACACAGTCGAGCTGATCGCCGAAACCGCGGTGAACAGACTATTGGCGTTGCGCTGGGCGATCCGGTCAGCCAACAAGCCACCCCAACCCAGAGGCGTACCCTCAGGGCCGAAGCTCAGCCAGGTGCTTTGCTGATCGTTGTGCGAAAACAATTTGGCAGGCAAAGGTGCATCGGGCTGCGCATACTGTGCTTTGGTCAGATTGCTCCGCATGGGCCCGACGTTCGACACGATCGCCAATCGCCGACTGTCATTGAACAAGCGGCTCAACCCTGATAGCCCGGGGTTCAAGGCAAACTGCCGTTCGCCCGATGCGTCCAGCACATCCAGATCGTGCACGCCAGTCGGGTCAAGAGCAATCGAGTCGGGATCCTGACGTCGCGTCTGGACATAACTCTTCCATGACGGTGCATCCGTTGCCAGGACGGTGTTGTAGGCGTCGTTGCCGCCATGTAGAAACACGCACACCAAGGCCTTGTAATCGTCACTGCTCTGCGCCCAGGCGCGGCCGTGCAGGGCGAGGGCGCTCAGTGCGCCCAGGCTGCGAAGAAAGAAACGCCGGTCAGGCAATGGATGAGCGGGCATGGTTTACCTTTGAATCAGGTATTCCGGCGATGCCACCGCCAACAACAAGGCAGACCACAATCGGTGGCGACGCATGGCCAAGCGTTCTTTCTCATCTTCGGGATGAAAATCAATGCTCGTGACTGCTTCCAGAATTTTGGCCCGCAGGCCGGTGCTCATCCATCCATAGAACAGCCTGGCATTGATGACATCCATCAGCCGCTCGGGGCTATCGGTCAAAAGAAGAAGCGGATCGTCTGGGTGTTGATTGAACCCGAACTGCACGTCTACTGGCCCAGTCTTTTGATCCAGACCATTCCAGCCCGCGCCTACCTCGATCAAACCACGCATGAAGTTGACATAGCCTGCGGCACTCACAGCCGTTGCGATTTGCATTTCAGGGTTGACCAAGCCTGCCTCAGCTGCTGCCGTTCCTGGTGGCACATAACCTGGCCTGAAGAAGTTGAACACCGATGGGCTTTTCATGGGCGACTGCGCCAGACCAAAGCCCGGGTCATCCGTAGGGCGCATCAGATAGTCGCCGCTCATCGACAAGCCCCCGAAAGCCCGCAACAAGGCGGTCACACGCAGAATCGGCTCTCGTACCTTGCCAAAGGTCTGGCTGGCCTTCGCGACTCGGCTGTCCCGCGCTTCCGGATCCAGCAAGATGGCTTTCACCGTGGCCCCCAGATTTCCCCCTTGATCTAGAAACACTTTGGCGACCCGTGCGACGTACGCTGGGCTGGGGTTGGCCGTAACCAGGCGCTGAATCAACTGCTTGCTGATGAACGGAGCTGTGTTGTGGTGAGACGCCAAAGTATCCAGCGCCATTCGCAGGCTCTCTTGAGGATTCGGGCTCGATTGGGCGGCAATGGTGACGCCCAAGAAGTGTTTGGCTGAGGTTGAGTGGTATTGCGGATAAGGCACCATCGCCATCACATTGCGATCTTCATACGACCGACCAGTGACACCATTGATGCCTTTCAAGAAACATCCCTCATTGCGTGGCTGAGGGCAATCCCAGCTGAAACCTGTGAATACCTTCGCCAACTCTGACACGTCACGGGCTTGATAGGTTTCAATGGGTTGTCCTGCCGCGTTCAGCTGCCGCGTACCATCCGGATTCAGTTCATATAGCCCGATCGAAAACAGCTGCATCACCTCACGGGCAAAGTTTTCGTCAGGTACCCGCCCACTGTCCAAATCTTCCTTTTCATTGTGAAGATGTGACAGGTAGCAACCCATGGCGGGATGCAGCGCGATGTGTTCCAGCAGCTCTCGGTAACGCGAAAACGCCATCGCATCCAGCATGTCCAAATAACTGGCCACGGACCTGGCACCCAGGTTATCGCCGCAGTTGTCGGCCAAAGACACGACAAAAATCTCTGACAAAGCAAAGGCCAGGCGTTGTCTGAGTTGATCGCCTCCGGTCACGGCCATGCGCCAGAAACTGGCGGTCACTTCATTCGTGGTGGCGTGGCTTTTGAGCGGAACGAGGGCGGCATTGCGCTGATCCCAATAGGCTTGGTGACCCAATGCCGGCAAAGGCTGGCTCAGTTGGTCGTCGATCCAGGCGCTGTAGCCCATGGCCTTGACCTTGGCGATCTCGGCAGGGGTAGGCCCAAAGGTGGCCTGGGTCAGAAATCGGGCGGCATCTTGTTCATTGATCGCCTGAGAGAATGCCGGCGCAACCCAAAGGGCTGCTATTGCCAGCATCAGCCATCGCTCAAGCGCGCGCATCGCCCCAACGCAGCGTTGTGCCTTCTTCACCTTGATAGGTGGTTCGGCCATGGCGATCCACCACATACTGAGGCGATGCAATCACCTCCCACAGTGTGCTGTTGATGTCCATGCGGGTGTAGTCAAACAACACGCTGCGGACCAGCTTGCTGCCATGGCGCATGCAGCAACCATTGCCCAACCAGGCGGGCCCCTCAATCACGGCGCCCTCATCAATCTGACAGCCAGAACCGATGTAAACCGGCCCCTTGATTTGCACGCGATCCCAATCGACTTTGGTGTTCAGCCCCACCCAAACACCAGGCTTGAGCTCTTTGCCAGGCATGTGCATGTCGGCTATCTCGCCTGCCAGAACCCGTTGCAGAACCGTCCAATAATCAGTCACCTTACCGATGTCGATCCAATGGAAAGGGCGCTTCTGGGCATAGAAGGGCAGCTTGTGCTCCACCAGCATCGGGAACAACTGGCTACCGATATCGAACTCCTTGCCCTTTGGAATCATCTCCAGCACAGTAGGTTCAAACAGGTAGATGCCCGTGCTGGCCAGATTCGACAGCGCTTCTTCTGGCTTCGGCTTTTCCTGAAAAGATTGAACCAGCCCATCGGCGCTGGCAACCACAATGCCGTAATTCTTGACCTGATCCGTTGGCACTTCCAGGGTGATCACACTGGCCATGGCCTTCTTAGCGTGGTGTTCATTGATGGCAGCCGTCAGGTCCAGGTCGATGATCGCATCACCACAGATCACCAGGGTGGTTTCATCGAAGAAGCCGCTGAAGTCCTGAATCTTGCGCATGCCCCCAGCTGAACCCAGGGGCCGAGGAACGATCTCGCCGTGCTCGCGAACGCCCTCATACGAGTAGCCGATCTCGACACCCCAGCGATGGCCATCCCCGAAATAGTTTTCGATCTTCCAGTGGTGGTAGGCCACGTTGATCATGATCTGCGTGACGCCGTGTCGCGCCAGATGCTCGATCAGGTATTCAAGAACAGGTTTGCCCAGGATGGGGATCATCGGCTTGGGCATGCCCTTGGTCAACGGGCGAATGCGGGTGCCCTGGCCTGCAGCCAGAATGAGTGCTTTGGTCATGGTGGAACGAGCTGAATGGCGCAATTAAGACACGGCCATGTTTCAGGCTGGTGTCAATTCATTGCGATAGGTGCGGGTTCGGGAAGAAAAGTTCCCACGGGCTATGGCACCCGGTCCGTATCAAACTTCGGTCAAGTAGCTGGCGATCAATCCGGTCGCGGCCAAGCCGATGACGCCTGGACCAAACCACATGAAAAACATGACCAGGCCCGAGCACAACCAAAAAATCAATAATCCGATTGCCAGTCCCCATCGTCTTTGAACAGCGGGGATCAACCAAGGCAAAGCCAACGAGACAGGCGCCAGGATCAGGGCCAATAACCAACGGCTCATGTGCTCTTTCCTAGACGGGTCAAATGGTTAGCCAGGCGAATCGCGAACGCCATGATGATCATGGTGGGAACCGTATGCCCACCGTTGGTGAAGACCCCGCTGCTTGCAACAAACAGATTGTCGGTGCCGTGCACCTTCAAATCGGGATCAACGACCCCATCCTTGGCATTCGCGCTCATTCGGGTCGTGCCGATGTGATGCCGATTCCCCATCACCAAGGTCCGAATCGCTTCTGGGGTCAAAGGCGGGGCTACGAACGTGCCCATCTTCAGGCGTGTCAACTCTTTGATCAGGTAGCTTTGACCGACCGCATAGGTTTTGTAGTCCAGATCGGTGAACTGCCAGTTCAAGATGACCTTGCGACACCCCAGTGCATCACGCTGCTGGCTCAGCGTGACCCGAGATTCAGGATTGGGTGCTTGTTCGATGCGGTGATCCAGATCAAACGCATCAAATTGATCGGGCTGGATGTTCCACCGAGACAGCAGATATTGGTAGGTGCTGGGCAGGTCTCCGACGATACGTCCTAAGGCGCGCAAGGCCTTGGCATCAGCCGGCTTCCAAAAGCCTTCTTTGATGTCTTCTGCTGCGAAGTGTGTCTTCTCGTAATCGTAGGCAGGCAGAAAGCGGCAGTAGTAGTCAAGCACGCGTTCGCGATGCATTACTTCGGGGCTTAGCCCGATGTTCAAGTTGCGGAACACTTGGTGTGCATTACCGCCGTTATAGATGCTCGGAAAGTTCTTATTGGGAATAAACCGACCCGAAATCATCTTCGGGTGTTCCATGAAGTAGCGACCCACATGGTCGTGCGCGTTGCCGATCCCACCTTTGACGACGTCGTCCGAGTCGAGCAGCAAGCGCGCATTTTCGATGCCGTGGGCAGCCAGCACATACCACCGTGCTTTGACCTGAAAGGGCTTTTTATCCAGGGCTTGTACCTTCAGGGATTCCACCTGTGTGCCTGAGGCATTCATGTTGATGTGGGTGACGTTGGCGTGCAGCAAAACCTGTAGGTTGCGTTGCTGCCGGAGGTTATCGCGCCAATATTTGCCTTGTCGAACACGCTCTGTGAGTTGATAGACCTGGGTCACCAATTCAGTGGATCGCCTGTCTGGCAAATCATTCAAATTCACCCCTAACTGTTTGGCCTGGTATTCAAGGGAGAACCCCTCCATCTTGAGTCCCAGGTCATGTGCCGCCTTGGCGATATAGGGGTTCAGATCCTGTTCATTGATCGGCCATGCCGGTACGCCCAGTTCGGGGCGCCCTGCAAACGCATTTTGTGTATAGGGGCGACAAAATCCAGCCCAGTGATTCGTTGTGCCGCCAAAGTACCGCAGGCGGCAAGCAGTCAAATCGTAGTAATTGATCCCACGCACCTCGCCCTGAAAAAGGGCTTGCGTGCGTGCCTCCAGATCCAGATTGCCGGATTCGAGCAGTAGCACATTCAGGTTCGATTGCGCCAAAGATCGAGCCAACGTGATGCCTGCAGCACCAGCTCCGACGATGCAGATGTCCGTGGTGAGCGGGGTTTCAAACGATTGCGCTTGCGCGTCGACAAACTCGCTCATGTGGCTGACCACTCCATAGAACTCAGCGAGGTCAGGATGCCGATTTGGGTTTCAGTAAACGTGAGGCCTTGCACAAAGTGAACTCGCTGCACAGCCAGGTCATCGGCATGAAGCAACTTCACCAGGCTCAGCCATTCGTCCGTACTTTGCTGTGCGCCAGTTGAGCGCATGTGCTCATTCAGGCGCGTCAGCGCGGCGCGACACACCTGCGCCGGCAAGATAGACGTGACCTTTTCTGCCAGTTGAGACAGGTCGGCTGGCGCTATGTCAGACATGGCAGATGCCTGCTCAGTCAACAGGCTTGCAGCGGCCGCTCCCAATGTGCCTGCCCAGGAGCGCTGAAGAAACGTTCTGCGCGAGTTCATCTTGTCAGCTTTTGCTATTCAAAAAGGCCACGATGGCGCGAACCTCTTCTGGTGGCCATCCTCGCACAGTCATTTTGGTGCCAGGAGCATAGGCCTGTGGGTTTGACAGGAATTGGGTCAGACGCTCTGAGGTCCAGGTGCCTTTGAGTTGCTTGATCGCCAATGAATAAGGGTAATCGGACACATCGCCAACCGGACGCCCAATCAAATCCACCAGATGCGGCCCGACAAAGTTGGCCTTCTGATCCAGATAGTGGCAGGCGGTGCAGTTGTCTGATAAGTGCTGTCCACGCAAAACCAAGGCTTCATCAAACTGACTGACGCGTTGCTGACTGCGTTGGTAAACCACATTGATCAATACATATGCCGCACACAGACCGAGCGCGCCAAAAAACAGGGGAGTTTTCTTCTGGCTCATCAATTGAGTAGGCGCCTTGAACGTGAAATTAGCGAATCAGTCTAGCAGCTAGGTATCATCCGCTGGCAATGAAAATCGACAAAATTCTAGCCATGGCCGCTTACGCGGTCCAAGCATTTGCCACCCTGGGTCTGGTCTTCGTGGTCAGCCGTCTTTTGCCGGGGGGCGAGTATGGCCGCTATTCACTGATTGTGGCCTCTGCTCAAAGCGTTTCGGTCTTGGCGTTCGAGTGGGTGCGGTTGGCAGCTTCACGCTTTTGCGCCAATTTGGGAAATGAAGACAGCCGGCAGCGCAAGGACACCATCCAAGCGGCCTTCATGGGTTCAGCGCTGATCCTCTCTGTTCTGGCGGTGTTATCGGCGATCTCAGCGTTCCTGCCAGCTGAGGAAGTTCTTTTGGGATGGGCCATTGCTTTGCTGATTGGCCTCACTGATCTGTTGCTCGTGTTTCTGCGGGTGCAGGGTAGTTTCAATGAGTTTGCCGTCTTGCAGATGGTGCGGGCATTTGCTTTGCTGGCATGTTCTATTGCCGGAGCGTACTTCGGGCAGTCGGCCTACCACGCGCTGATGGGGCTCACCTCTGGTTATGTGGCTTCTCTATTGGTGTACATCGTGGCAGCACCCAAGTGGTGGCGGTGGCGCCCCAAACATGTGCAGATGCCGCTGTTCAAGCAGATGGCTGTTTATGGCCTTTCGGTTGCGGCCGCATCCAATATTCACCTGCAAGTGCCGTTGTTTATCCGGTGGGTCGGAAAGGCGTTTCTGCCCGCCGATGGCTTTGCAGGACTTTCTTTGGCCATGGACATCTTGCAGAAGCCGTTTGCCCTGGTGACATCAGCTGTGGGGGGCGTGTTGACCCCGGGGGTCATCGTCGAATTTGAGCAAGGCCAGAATCCGCGGGCGCCTAAACTTAAACAGATTTACGAAGTCCAGCTTTGGTGCGTACTTTTGCTCTTAGGCGGGGCCATCGCTTTTTTGCCGGATCTCGCTGATCTGGTCATCAAGCCTCATCTGCGCAATTGGGTTGTGCAGTTTGGCCCGCCAATCGCCATCATTTTTGCTGCGCACACCCTGATTCAAACAACCATTTCAATCCCTGGGCACCTGCTGCATTGGGGGCGCCGGCTTATTGCCAATGCGGTAGTCGAATTGGCTTGCTTTGGGTTCTTGATGGGAGCCGCCCTTTACGTCGAAGCAATCAGGCCCTATTTCTGGCTGTGGTTTGGCGTGGTGGCCGTTGTGCTCAGTCTCTTATATGCGTTGCCGTTGGTATTGAAGGTCCCTTGTAGACGGCCTGTTGAAGCCCTCTACATAGGGGGGGCGACAGCCATTTCTCTGGCGGCGCTGCGCTTGGCTGAGACACACTCTGATTTGAGCTTCATGTTTTTCAAGGCGCTCGCAGCGCTCGTCTTTTGCGTGGTTGGCCTCGGGTTATATCGGCCCTTCTATCGAAAGCAATGATCAATCGAATGTGAATGAAAAAAGTTCTCTATCTCGCTGCGGGAAATCCCGTCAAGCCTCGCGTGGGCATGGATCTGGTCGTTCACGAACATATCAAGGAGCTTGCTGGTGACTCGCGTATCGCGCTCAGCGTGATAGCCGTGGCGCCTGGCATTGAGGGGCAGCCTGTGCCAGGGGGGCACCTCGTTGGGCAGGCTCAAATACAGTTGTACGTTGGCGATCTGCTAACCGAGCGAGGTGGCATCAATAGGCTGTACAACAAGCTGAAAATGGTGCTTGGGCAGTCAGTGCCCGTCATGGCCTACTCGTTCCGCTCAGCTTTGGCCGCGGCTGCCATTCGGAGTTGCATTGAGCAGCAATCGTTTGATGTGATCGTGATCGACCACTACTATGCGTTGGCGAACATTGACTTGAAGCAAGTGGCCGATTCAGGCGCAAAGTTTGTTTACATATCGCACGATGCTATGTTCCCACACATTGCTGAAATGGCCAGCATGAAGTCAGGTTTAGCAAGTAAAGCCTACTATATGTTGGAAGCTTGGCGAACCGGCCGCGTCGAACAGCGACTATTTGCAATGGCAGAGAAGGTGGTTCACCTTTCCGAATTTGAACGTGGCGAGGTGAAGTTTGATCAGCACAAGCACGTTGCGCTTCTGCCCCCTATTTGCTCTTCAGATGCGCTTGCTGCGGCCAGCGCTGTAGTAGACCCGGCTTATACGAATTCAGTGGTTTTCATCGGGTCTCCAAACCACCCACCCAACGCCCATGCTTTGCAATGGATCATTGAGCAGTTTGCTCCAGCCTTGCACAAAGCCGCGCCACAACTGCACATCGCATTGATTGGTGGAGGAACCGATCGTCTCGCTGCTGGCGTACCAAACGTCAAGGGTTATGGCTTCGTCAGCTCGAGCGTTTTGCAAAGCATGCTTGCATCATGCGTTTGTTCTATCAGCCCCGTTGTGCGCGGAAGGGGAATCAAAGTCAAAGTGCTTGACGCGATCGCAGCCGGATGCCCAATTTTCGCGACAGATGAATCACTAAGAGGATTTGAGCAGTTTGGCCTTGAGGCTATTTTTCGCTTGAGTCAACCCGAGCAACTGGCTAACTCAGTTGCGCGACTTGCAAGTGATGAGACGATGAAGGTCGAGGCACGGAGTGCGGTCGCCAAGAGTTGGTCAAACTTCTTGTCAGAGAGAAGTGGTCAACTGGCTGAGTTGGTACACGCGCTTGCCTAACGAGCTTTGACAAGAGTTTCCAATCCTTTTTTCCAAAACTCTTTTTTTCGTTCAGTAAACTGGGCCAGTAACAGGACCATGACTACCGTTGCGCCGAGCGAGGTGTATGCCCATGCTGCGCCGCCTCGCTCTAAAGGGTTGAGGGCCAAAGACATCAACAGCAATGGTTGATGTGCTAAGTACAACGTGAAGGTGGCTCCCGCCAGCCATTGAATTTGCTTTTTCCACTGCTGGGTCAGAGTGGCAATCCAGGCAAGGCGCGTCGCGAGCACATAGAAGCTGATCAAGTTCAAGCTGAACAACAGCCCGATGAAATGGAAATGTAGAACCGTCACAGCGGTTTTCATATCCAGGCCAACGGGCAGAAACATCGACTGAGTTAATGGTGCAGAGTATCGCCTTGCCAGCAGATAGAGCACAGCAGTTGCCAGGAACGTGCCTATTGCCATGCCTGTTGGCACTTTCGCTAGGTGAGTCGTCTCTGTCGTCAGAAGCTTATAGCAACCAACACCGAGAAGCCAAAGTGGAAGATACAAGCAGATCTTCGGCCCGGCGATCAATGCAGCAAGACCAGCCAACGCAATACGTCCCTTGCGACCTGTGGGCGCAAAAGTGTAAAGACCAAAGATGATGTAATACCAAACCTCGAACCCCAGTGACCAATATGGCTCATTGCTTCCAACCTGAACATGGTCTTGCCAAAGTTCGTTGGTAAAGGTTGCCATTCGTAGTAGGTCTAGCCAATGCCAATTAGGATTGAAATAGCCTGTATTGAAGCGATGCGCCTCACCTACTCCGATAGAGTAGCCCGTATAGGGGGACGAATTTGTTTGATAGCCGATGTAGTCGGCGCAAACCGCGACGACGAGGGCCGATAACGCTACCGAATACATGCGGGATGCGCGAGAAATTGCGTAGTCTCTCCCTGATCGTTCCTTCTTGTCTGTGACGAAGGCGATCACGAAACCTGACAGAACGAAAAACACTGCTACCGATGCAGCGCCGTGTCCCGCCATGGCATGGAAGTGTCCCCCCGTGAAATTGAACGCGTGGCCGAACATGACTAACGCAGCGGCCATCAGGCGAACGGCATCCAGGTATACGGATAGAGATGGATTCACGGTTGGTTCTAATCAAAACTCGACGCAATGAACAAACAATCTGGCCGTCGAAGATGAACATCCTAAGAAGTTCTTCGTGTTTGCAGAATCCCTGATTCCGGGGAAACCCTTGTTTTTGTGCTTTGTGTAATCAGTGAGGCTCAGGATCGTAGCGATAGTTCAAATCCATTGGAACGCGGGGGGAGATCAATTTCGAAATGCTTTTGGATTTGAGTTGTATGCCGTCAGTCGATCGATCGACGCAGCAGTCGATCGTCGAACGATAGGCTCGATTCTGTTGGCAACCCAAAATGACAAAACGATTGCAGTGGCCAAGCCAATTGACCAGCTCGGGATGGTTGATAGCCCCATCTTTGTTCCCAGGTGTATCACTGCAAAGCCTACAGTCACATGTAGCAAGTACAGAGGGTAGGTTGCTAGCCCGATCTGGCGGATCAGAAGAATTGCGCGTTTGCTTAGCTTTGCTCTAATCAGTTCATTCCACTCAGAAGAAAGCAAAATCAACGAAATTGCCGTAACCCAGATAACGAAAGGTGTCCAACTGCTCACCTGTGTGCCCATGTACTCGGAGGCATGCTGTGCGATTTTGTTAATTTGAATAAAAAAAAATGGGTGCGCACGCGGTCAGTGCAATGAATTTTTTTGGTAGTGACTTTAGGTGGGTTAATAAAATGCCTATTCCGAAATAAATGGCGTATTGGAGAAAGGCTACGTCGAATCTAAAAGTGCCCGCCACTTTTTCTGTCCAGCGCCAGAACAGACCGCCTTGAGGTGCCCATGAATAAACGGACCAGAAAATTGTGCTTATCAGACAAAGAGTTACTGCAATCAAAGCGGGAATCTGCCTGTTTCGGCCGATTGCTGTGAGCATGATTCCGTAGAAGAGGATCTCTACCGGTAGCGTCCAATACGCGCCATCAACCCATGGTCCAACTGGGAAAATGATCGACGATCTTAGCCAGAGAGGGAACCATTGGCTTGCTTCGCTTTGATGGGATCCGACAACGCAGATCATGCTGATAGCAGTACATACCCATACCCCGGGGTACAAGCGAAGGAAGCGCGATCGGACATAGTCTTGCCAGGTCTTGCCATCAAGTGATGCTGCGATGACCATGCCCGAGATAACAAAGAAGACCTGTACGCCAATCCATCCATATATTGCTGATGCAAACGCCAACTGGCGAATAGCGCTGACATCAATGATGGACATTAGAAAGGGTTTGTTTGGGTCGACTAAGTAGAGTGCTCCGAGGTGATAAAACATCACAAAAAGCGCAGCGCAAAACCGGGCGATGTCTAGTCCAATCAGATGGTTTTTGTTCAATGTTTTCTCTCCCGATTAACGCTGCTCGTCTTCAAGGACATCACAACTGCGAGTTAATTATTTTTGGCGTTGAATCGCATTCGCCCGTTTGAAGGCTGCTGTGGCGAGAGATGTTTGCGAGGGTGCCATTGCAGACATTCGCATAATAAAAACTTCATTGATTCTCATGAATCCCTGATTTCGGGGAAACCCGAGAGCTGATGAGGCGTGTGGCGATGAGGCTCGCTACACTTGCCTGCAAATCTTGTGGCGTGTGAGCACGTCCCTCAATCTCCATGACTGCTGCATTGCGTATCCTCATCAATGGCCGTTTCTTGTCCCGCCCCGTCACAGGAGTCGAACGCTTCGCAACCGAAATCCTGCTGGCGCTTGATCGCCTCATTTCGCAGGGCAAGGTTCAACTGCCACCCATCGAGGTACTTCTGCCTTCTGGTGTTCAGCCCAAGGTACGGTTTGACAACATGCCTTTTCGTTCGGTGGGTCGCAGGCAAGGGCACCTTTGGGAGCAGGTGGATCTTCCGCGTGCATGCTCCGGTGCCTTATTGCTCAACTTGTGCAATACGGGCCCCATCATGATGCGCAATCAGGCCACGGTGGTGCACGACGCCGCAGTCTTCGCCGTGCCTCAGGCTTACAGCTTGGGTTTCAAGGTGGCGTATCGATTGCTGCACACCTGTCTTGCATTGAGGGCGAAGCATTTTTGGACCGTGTCGGAGTTTTCGCGCAAGGAACTGGTGCGCTTTCTACCGCTGGGGGGCAAGTCGGTTGTGGTGTTGCCCGAGGGGGGGGAGCATGTGCAGCGAGTCCAGGCTGACGAATCGATCCTGGATCGCTGTGGCCTGCGTAGCAGGCGTTATGTCTTGTCTGTCAGCAGTGCTCAACCGGCCAAAAACTTCGGGTTGTTGGTTCGTGCGCTGGAGGGGCGTGGCGATCCTGGATTTGATGTGGTCGTTGCCGGTGGCACGAACCCCGCCGTGTTTTCTGGCCAGGACACCGCTTTGCCAAGCTATGTCAAACATGTTGGCTATGTCAGCGATCAGGAGTTGGCAGCGCTCTACAAGCATGCGGCTTGCTTTGTGTTTCCTTCGCTGTATGAAGGGTTCGGTATTCCTCCATTGGAAGCCATGGCCATGGGGTGCCCTGTGATTGCATCGAATGCCGCATCGATTCCTGAAGTGTGTGCAGATGCCGCCAACTACTTTGATCCACATGATCCGGAGGCCCTGTATGTTGCATTAATGGCAGTCATGACTGACCCACATTTGAGGGATCGGTTGCGAGCCAACGCCATACGACAGGGACAATACTGGACCTGGACACGAGCCGCGGCGAGTCTTGCGAGTGCATTGAATGAAGCGATTGGCGGCCCACACATCTAACCCGTATCTGATGACTGCTACTCAAACGACCCAAACCGCCCCGACCACTCGCCCGCGTCGAGTGGCTCTTGTGCACGACTGGTTGGTCGTTTACGCCGGTGCCGAGAAAGTGCTTGAGCAAATGCTCGAGATCTGGCCCGAAGCTGATGTGTTTGCTCTGGTTGACTTCGTGCCAGAAAAGGACCGAGCGTTTTTGAAAGGCAAGAAGGTCATCACCACCTTCATCCAAAAGCTGCCTTTTGCTCGCACCAAATACCGTGCCTACTTGCCGGTTATGCCCTTGGCCATTGAGCAGCTCGACCTCTCTGGGTATGACCTGGTTGTGTCCTCCAGCCACGCTGTAGCGAAGGGGGTGCTCACATCGCCTTCACAGGTTCATGTCAGTTATGTGCATTCGCCCATTCGCTACGCCTGGGACCTGCAGCATCAATACCTGCGAGAGTCTGGCTTGACCAAGGGGTTCAAGTCATTCATGGCGCGCGCCTTGCTGCATTACATCCGTCTGTGGGATTTGCGCACTGCAAATGGCGTAGACGTGATGGTCGCCAACTCAAAGTTTGTGGGCAAGCGCATTCGTAAGGTGTATGGGCGCGATGCGGAGGTGGTTTACCCCCCCGTAGACACAACCCATTTCACCCTTCGCCCAGACAAAGAAGAGTTCTACCTGACGGCCTCTCGCATGGTGCCTTACAAGATGATTCCAGCCATTGTGGAGGCATTTGCACTCATGCCTGACAAGAAGCTGGTCGTCATTGGCGATGGCCCTGAAATGGCGCGCATTCGTGCGGTAGCTGGATCGAACGTACAGATCCTGGGGCACCAGCCATTTGCCACCCTAAAAGACCATATGCAAAGGGCCAAGGCCTTTGTGTTTGCCGCCGAAGAAGACTTTGGCATTACGCCTGTTGAGGCGCAAGCCTGCGGAACTCCGGTTATTGCTTACGGTAGAGGTGGCGCGCTGGAAACGGTGCGTGGGCTTGGCGTGGTCGATGCGCAAGCAACGGGAGCGTTTTTTTACGAGCAAACACCCGAAGCCATTGCGCAAGCGGTTCGGCAGTTCGACGAACAGGCGCGCTCGATTTCCGCGATCGATTGCCGAGCCAATGCAGAGAAATTCTCCATCGACAACTTCAAGCGCAATTTGTCAGGCCTGGTTGATCGTGCGTTGGCCACCCAATACTGAAATCTGAAAGCATCCCATGAAAATTCTGGTAACCGGAGCGGCTGGCTTCATTGGCATGCACACCACCTTGGCGCTACTGGCTAGGGGCGATGAGGTCGTGGGCATCGACAATATGAACGACTACTACGATCCGCAACTCAAGCGTGATCGGCTTGAACATATCAAGCAGCAACAGCCCGCAGCGTCATTCCGATTCATTGAGGCCGATGTAGCCGATACGGCCGCCATGGCTGCATTGTTCACCGCTGAAAAATTTGATCGCGTGGTGCATCTGGCTGCGCAAGCTGGCGTGCGTTATTCAATTCAAAATCCCCACGCCTATGCACAATCCAATTTGGTCGGATTTGTGAACATCTTAGAAGGCTGTAGGCACAACGCCGTTCAGCATCTGGTGTATGCCAGCAGCTCAAGTGTCTATGGCGGCAACGTCAAGATGCCGTTCAGTGAAGATGATTCAGTCGATCATCCAGTGAGCCTGTACGCGGCAACCAAGAAAG
Source organism: Burkholderiales bacterium (assembly GCA_028864885.1). GTDB lineage: Bacteria > Pseudomonadota > Gammaproteobacteria > Burkholderiales > Burkholderiaceae_C > Aquabacterium. Next base: position 47,609 of record JAGWLR010000019.1, read on the forward strand.
CCAATGAACTGATGGCGCACACCTATAGCCATCTATACGGACTGCCTACTACCGGCCTTCGCTTCTTTACCGTGTACGGACCTTGGGGGCGGCCCGATATGGCACCGATGCTGTTTACCAGTGCCATCCTGGCCGGCAAACCCATCAAAGTGTTCAATGAAGGTCGGATGAAACGCGATTTCACCTACATTGATGACATCGTCGCAGGAGTGGTGGCTACGCTGGACCGCGTGCCAGAGCCCGATGACGCGTTTGATCGATCAAATCCAACACCAGCTTCGTCGTGGGCACCGTTTCGAGTGTTCAACATCGGCCACAGTGAGCCGGTGGAGCTGATGTCGTTCATCTCGGCGCTTGAATCAGCCATTGGTGTTACCGCCGCTAAAGAAATGCTACCCATGCAAAAAGGTGACGTCGAAGCGACGTTTGCAGACACAAAGCGGTTGGAGGCGTGGACCGGTGCGCACCCGGGCGCCTCAGTTGAGCAAGGTGTGAATGCCTTTGTTGATTGGTATCGCGGTTATTTCAAGCTCTGAATTTCAGTGCAATCCGATGAGCTTAGACGCACTTTTATTGCCTGGGCGTAGATAAGCCACATCTGAGGTTTGCGATAATGGCTTTTGCTTGGGCACCTTTTTGCGTTTGAAACAGAGTGTGACGGTTGGGTTCTTTGTGAACTCTTGACTTGGGTCTCACTAGTTGCAGCCGTAATCTGAACGCATATGGAAAGTCGCTTGGTGTAGTCCATAGCACCTCGACTTCGATAGAAGGTTAAG
>JAGWLR010000174.1 GCA_028864885.1 Burkholderiales bacterium
AGCGCATCTATAACGAAATCAGCAAGGAAGCTTGGCAGATGTGGATCAAACACCAGACGATGCTGGTGAACGAAAACCGTCTGAGCTTGGCCGACGCCCGTGCCCGCCAATACCTGGCCCGCCAGATGGAGCAGTTTTTCTTTGGTGCGGGTGCCGAGCAGGTTCAAGGTTACGTGCCGCCCACTCAAGGTTGAGTCGTCGGCCGCACGCACCAATCGTGGGCGGCAAAGTTGGCACGCCTTATGCATTCCCAGCCCTTGCAGGTAGACCGCACGTCTACTGAGGGGCACTAGGGTTCCGACCCACATTCTGTGGGTGTCTGGTCCGAGAGTGACCCGGCCTCGTCATCGAGGCTCCACGGAGGGACAAAAGCCCGGGAGAGCGACGTTGAACGTCATCTTCCTGCGCCTTTTGTCACCTACCGATGGAGCCCGTGTATGAGCCGTGAACGCACTCAAGTGACCTCTTCCGCATCCCCCAACAAACGCAGCAGCTTGCGCCTTTGTGGTGCCATCCTGGCCACGGGTGTTGCGCTCGCGATGAGCGGATTCAGCGCCCCGGCCTCGGCCGCAGTCACGTCGGTCAAGATCGGCACCGTGATCTGGATCGGTTACGGCCCGTTCTATGTGGCCGAATCGCTGGACCTGTTCAAGAAGTACAACCTCAAAGTCAGCCTGCAGGTCTTCAGTGACCCAGCCCTCATCCCACCGGCTCTGGAAAGCAGTGCACTGGATGGCGCCATGCTGACGTATGACCAGGTGATCGGGCAAGTAGCCGCTGGCAAAGGCATGAAAGTCGTCATGCCGATTGATTACTCCAACGGTGGGGACGCCATCGTGGCCAGCAAGTCGATCACCAAAGTGAGCGACATCAAAGGCAAGACGGTGGGCTACAACCCACTTTCTCCCTCTGATTTTTTGCTGGCCTACGCCTTGAAGACGCATGGCCTGACCGACAAAGACATCCAATCCGTCAGCCTTACCCCTGAATCGGTGCCGGCCGCAATGGCGTCGGGTCAGATGCCAGTGGGCGTGACTTACGAGCCCAGCGTGTCGCAGATTCTCAGCCAAGGGGGTGGCAAGCAATTCCGCGTGCTCTATTCCTCCAAACAAGCACCCGGACTGATCGCAGACGTGCTCGTGTACGACGACAAGGCCATCAAGGCCAAACCCGAGCAAATTCAGGGCGTGATCAAGGGCTACCTTGATGGGCTGGCCTACATGAAAGCCAAGCCCAACGAAGCTGCCGCCATCATCGGCAAATTCATGGGCATCAGTGCTGCAGATGTGAAGGAGCAACTCAATGGGGTCTACAACATCCCGCTGGCGGAAATGCCCAAGGCGTTTGCTCCTGGCAAAGACACCACTTCTTACTATGTCAGCGGCGCGGTGATTGCCGATTTGCTCAAGGCCAAGGGGCAGATCACACAGACCCCCACCACCGAATCAACCATTGACGCTCAGTTCGTCAAGGCCTTGAGCAGGAAGTGACACCATGAGCGCACAATCCGTGTTCCGCTACCCGGATGGCACCTGGCCCAACATCCTGGCCCTCACCGTGACGGTGGGGGGATGGCTCGCTGGCATGTTTCTGATGACGCGTGCGGCATGGGAGTTGAATGTACTTGGATGGTGCATGTTGACCTTGAGCTTGATCTGGTCGGCCTACTTCATCCACGAATTCGCTCATCACGCCATTTTTCGTGCGCCTCAGACGAACGAACGGTGGGGCACCTTGATGAGTTGGATCAACGGCAGTTGCTATGCACGCTTTCAAGACATGCGGCGCAAACACATGCGCCATCATGTCGAGCGTGCGGATGTGATCACGTTCGATGTTCGGCAGTTCCTGCTCGATTCACCAGCCTGGTTTCGTCGAACCGTGCTTGCCTTGGAGTGGGCCTACATTCCGGCAGTCGAGTTGCTGATGCATGGCTTTGTGATGGCCCAGCCCTTCACAGATCCCTCTCGTCGCCATCAGCGACTGCGTGTGGTGGGCATCGGGCTGATTCGATCGGTCGGATTCGGACTGCTGGCCTGGGTGTCGCCCAAAGCCCTTTTGCTCTACGCTCTAGCCTATCTGGCGTTCATCACGGTGCTGCGGTTTGCTGATTGTTTTCAGCACACCTACGATGCTTACCCGCT
>JAGWLR010000097.1 GCA_028864885.1 Burkholderiales bacterium
GCGCCTTCGTCGCGGGTGATGGTCTTCTTGGTGATGGTGACTTCGCCTGTTTCCAGGTTGGGTGTACGCACTTCGACTTCGATCGGAGTGGTTTCAGCATCAAAGAAGCCAGCTTGTTGAGCGGCGATGGCGCGGCGGTGCGATTCAGCCGCGAAAGCGTCTTGCTCTTCGCGGGTCACGTTCCACTTTTCTGCGACCTTCTCAGCGGTCATGCCCATGCCGTAGGCGATGCCCACGTTTTCGTCGAGGTTCACGACGGCAGGGTTGAACGAAGGCTTGGCACCGCCCATGGGAACCATGGACATGGATTCCACGCCACCAGCGATCATGACTTCGGCTTCACCGACGCGGATGCGGTCCGCTGCCATCGACACAGCGGTGATACCGGCCGCGCAGAAGCGGTTCACGGTGGCACCAGCCACGGTCTTGGGCAAGCCCGACAGCAACGCGGCGATCTTGGCCACGTTCATGCCTTGTTCGCCTTCAGGCATCGCGCAGCCAACAATGGCGTCTTCGATGGCAGCAGGATCCAGGGTCGGAACTTGCTTGAGGGCGTTCTTGATGGTGGCAACCAGCAGGTCGTCAGGACGGGTGTTCTTGAAGACGCCACGACCAGACTTGCCGATCGGGGTGCGGGTTGCGGCGACGACGTATACGTCACGAAGTTGCTTAGACATGTTGTTGTCTCCGATCGATCAGTTGCGGACAGGCTTACCAGTGGACAGCATGCCCATGATGCGCTCTTGCGTCTTGGGGTTGTCCAACAGGGTGCAGAAGTGCTTGCGCTCCAGAGCGTGCAGGTATTCCTCGCTCACCAGGGTGCCAGCATCCACATCACCACCAGTCAGCACGTCAGCAATGCACGAGCTGATGTAGTAGTCGTGGGCCGAGATAAAGCCGCCGTCACGCATGTTGATCAACGAAGACTGCAGCGTGGCCTTCACGTTGCGGCCAGCAACAGGGAACAGCTTCTTGGCAGGCGCACGGTAGCCCGACTCGTACATGGCCTTGGCTTGAGCGATGGCCACATACAGGACTTCGTCCTTGTTGGGCACCACGATGTCGCCATCCAGCAGGTAGCCGAACTTACGGGCTTCGATGGCAGAAGTTGCCACCTTGGCCATGGCGGAAGCCTGGAAGTATTCCTTGACGTAAGCCATCAGGTCGACCGGAGTCTGGCCCGACACACCCTTCGAGGTTTCCAGCAACTCAGCCGCACGGCGAGCTTGGTAAGCCAAGCCACCGCCGCCGGGGATCAGACCCACACCGACTTCGACCAGACCCACGTAGGTTTCCATGGCGGCCACGCGCTTGGCGGTGTGGACAGCCAGTTCGCAACCACCACCCAGGGCCAGACCGTGCATGGCAGCCACGGTCGGCACGTTGGAGTAGCGCAGCGACAGCATGAAGTCTTGCAGTTGCTTCTCGAACGGAGCGATGGCCTTGCCGCCGCCAGCCATGAAGGCAGGCATCATGGATTGCAGGTCAGCGCCAGCAGAGAAGGGGCCGTCATACGACCAGATCACCAAGCCCTTGTAGCCGGACTCAGCGATTTCCAGACCCTTGGTCAAACCCGCAGTGACTTCGGCCGAGATGGTGTGCATCTTGGACTTGATCGAAGCGATGACGACTTCGTCGTCCAGAGTCCACAGACGGATGTTGGCGTCTTCGAACAGGGTCTTGCCAGCGGTCTTGGCGTCAGGCGCGTTAGAGCCCAACACGCTTTCGCGGAAGAACTGACGCTTGTAGACGGGCAGGTCGCGCACGGGGATGTACTTGCCGGACTTGGCAGACCAGGAGCCTTCGGCGGTGTGCACACCGTCGCGGCCGTCGAACACCCAAGCGGGCAGCGGAGCCTTCGACAGGGCCTTGCCTTCGTCGATGTCGGCCTTGATCCACTCAGCCACTTGCTTCCAGCCGGCTTCTTGCCACAGCTCGAACGGGCCTTGCTTGGCGCCGAAGCCCCAACGCATGGCGAAGTCCACATCGCGAGCCGATTCAGCGATCTCACCCAACAGCACAGCAGCGTAGTGGAAGCTGTTACGCAGGATGCCCCACACGAATTGAGCTTGTGGGTTGGCTGACTCACGCAGAGCCTTCAGACGCTCAGCAGCAGGCTTCTTCAGGATGTCGACGACTTCCTTGTCGGCCTTGCCGCCAGCAGGCACGTATTCGCCGGTCGCTGCATTGAATTGCAGGATGGCCTTGCCTTCTTTCTTGAAGAAACCAGCCTTGGTCTTTTGACCCAGGGCACCCTTTTCAACCAGAGCGGTCAAAGCGGCGGGGGTGTCAAAAGCACCAGCAAACGGGTCGCCCTTGGCGCCGTTTTGCAGGGTCTTGATCACGTGGGCCAAGGTGTCCAGACCGACCACGTCAGCGGTACGGAAGGTGGCCGACGATGCACGGCCCAGCTTCTTGCCGGTCAGGTCGTCGACGATGTCGTAGCCCAGGCCAGAGCGCTCGACTTCGCGGAAAGTCAGCAGCATGCCGGCCACGCCCACGCGGTTGGCGACGAAGTTGGGGGTGTCGAATGCGCGGATCACGCCCTTGCCGACCACGGAGGTCGAGAAGGTTTCCAACTGGTCGACCACTTCAGGGGCGGTGAACTCGGTGGGGATCAACTCCAACAGGTACATGTACCGGGGGGGGTTGAAGAAGTGGATGCCCAGGAAGCGCGAACGCAGTTGCTGGGGCAGCACGTTGGCCATGGCCGTGATGGACAGGCCCGAAGTGTTTGTGGCCAGGATGGCCTTGTCGTTGACGAAGGGAGCGATCCTCTTGTAGAGATCTTCCTTCCAGTCCAGACGCTCAGCGATGGCTTCGATGATCAGGTCGCAACCACGCAGCTCTTCGAGGTGCTCTTCGTAGTTGGCTTGCTGGATCAGCGCTGCATCTTCAGCCACGCCCAGAGGAGAGGGCTTCAGCTTCTTGAGGTTGTCGACAGCCTTGGTGACGATGCCGTTCTTGGGGCCTTCCTTGGCGGGCAGGTCGAACAACACGACCGGCACCTTGCAGTTGACCAGGTGGGCCGCGATCTGAGCGCCCATCACGCCGGCGCCGAGCACGGCAACCTTGCGTACGTTGAATTGACTCATGTTCTCTCCTAGCAGAACTCAAATGAATGGAGATGGATGAAGGGAGGTGAAAACACCTCCCTTGAACAGCCTGTCGATTAGAACAGGACTTCGTCCATTTCCATCAGGGGCTTCAGACCAGCCTTGGCGGTGATCATCAGGGTCTCGACTTCAGGCATCAGCTTGGCGAAGTAGAAGCGAGCGGTCGTCAGCTTGGCAGCGTAGAACTTGTCGCCAGAGCCTTGCTTTTCCAGAGCGATCTTGGCCATGCGGGCGAAGAAGTAAGCGTAGACCATGTGGCCCACCACACGCAGGTAGTCCACCGCAGCGGCGCCCACTTCGTCGGGGTTCTGCATGCCCTTCATGCCGATTTCCATGGTGAAGGCTTGCACCTTCTTGCCCAGGTCAGCCAGAGGCACGGTGAACTCTTGCATCGCGGCGTTGTCGGCGTTTTCCTTCACGAAGGTCGACACCAGCTTGCCGAACTTGGTCAGCTTGGCGCCAGCGTCGCCCAGCACCTTACGGCCCAACAGGTCCAGCGATTGCACGGTGTTGGTGCCTTCGTAGATCATGTTGATGCGAGCGTCGCGAACGAACTGCTCCATGCCCCACTCGTGGATGAAGCCGTGGCCGCCGAACACTTGTTGGCAATGCACAGTCGCTTGCCAGCAGTTGTCGGTGATGAAGGCCTTGACGATCGGGGTCAGCAGCGCGACGACGTCGTCGGATTCCTTGCGAACAGCTTCGTCAGGGTGGTTGTGCGACTTGTCCAGTTCGATGGCCACGAAGTACACCAGCGCGCGAGCGGCTTCGGCGTAAGCACGGGCAGTCAGCAGCATCTTGCGCACGTCGGGGTGCACGATGATGGGGTCAGCAGCCAGATCAGGACGCTTAGGACCCGACAGAGCACGCATCTGGATGCGGTCCTTGGCGTAGTTCACAGCGTTTTCGTAAGCGACTTGAGTCAGGCCCAGGGACTGGTTGCCCACGCCCAGACGAGCGCCGTTCATCATCACGAACATGGCGGGCAGACCGCGGTGGGGCTTGCCAACCAGGGTACCGATCGCGCCGTCCAGCACCATTTGTGCGGTGGCGTTACCGTGGATGCCCATCTTGTGCTCCAGACCGCCGCAGTAGATGCCGTTGCGAGCACCCAGCGAGCCGTCGGCGTTCACCAGGAACTTGGGCACGGCGAACAGAGAGATCCCCTTGGAACCTTCAGGAGCGTCAGGCAGGCGAGCCAACACCAAGTGAACGATGTTGTCAGCCATGTCGTGCTCACCGGCCGAGATGAAGATCTTCTGGCCGGTGATCTTGTAGGTGCCGTCAGCTTGAGGCTCAGCCTTGGTGCGCAGCAGGCCCAGGTCGGTACCGCAGTGTGGCTCGGTCAAGCACATGGTGCCGGTCCACTCGCCGCTGGTCAGCTTGGGCAGGTACATGGCCTTTTGCTCGGGCGTGCCGTGCACTTCCAGGCAAGCGTGAGCGCCGTGGCTCAGGCCGGGGTACATGGTCCAGGCTTGGTTGGCCGAGTTCATCATTTCATAGATGGCCTGGTTCACCAGTTGAGGCATGCCTTGGCCGCCGAACTCGGGGTCAGCCGACAGGCCGGACCAACCGTTTTCGGTGTACTGCTTGTAGGCTTCCTTGAAGCCATCGGGGGTCTTGACCTCGTGGGTTTCCTTGTTCAGGACGCAACCTTGCACGTCGCCGACCAGATTCAGAGGAGCCAGAACCTTGGAGGCAAACTTGCCGCCCTCTTCCAGCACGGCGTTGACGGTGTCAACGTCCAGATCTGCATAGGCAGGGATCTGCTTGAGTTCGTCGACAGCGCCCAGCAGTTCGTGCATGACGAAGTGCATGTCGCGCAGTGGGGGGGTGTAAGAAGGCATCTTTAAAGCTCCTCGGACAGAAAAATCAGTTCAGATAAGTTGATCGCACCACTAAGGTGGACGGGTTAGACAGGTGTCGCCGGCGATCGCTCGCCTTTGACGTTGGCTGCGGGTGAAGCAGCCAATCCAGTTGACGCCTGGGCGGGGTTCACAGCATAAAACTGCAGCACACGCTCAAACGCCTTGTGGGCCCGATCCACCGCGCCCGACGAACGCAAAAAACGTGCGTCGTGGTGCAGCGAAAGGATCAAACCATGGATTTCGAACAGCATTTGCATCGGGTCGGTGTCGGGGCGCAAATGACCCATTTCGACCGCCATGCGAATCGCACGACCCAATGCACCATGCCAGGTGCGGACCATCTCGACCAAGGCGTCTCGCACCGGGCCAGGACGGTCGTCGAATTCAACCGCACCGCTGATGTAAATGCAACCAGAATCGATTTCGGTCGCCACCTTGTCCACCCAGCGCGAGAACAAAGCACGCAAACGGGGCAGGCCGCGTGGCTCGCGGATGGCAGGCAAAAAGACTTCGTCTGCGAAGCGCGCGTGATACTCACGGATGACGGAGATCTGCAATTCTTCGCGCGAGCCGAAGTGGGCAAACACGCCCGACTTGCTCATACCGGTGACTTCAGCCAGCGCGCCGATCGACAGCCCTTCAATCCCCATTTGGGAGGCCAGGCTCAACGCGGCATCCAGGATGGCGGCGCGAGTCTGCTGACCCTTATGAGCCCCACGCCCACGCTCGCGCACCACCTCAGCGGCGGGCTTGGCGTCTTGGGGCAGGGTTTCGGCCACTGGCAATCCTCGAAATAAAACGAACGGTCGTGCTATTTTGCAGAATTCAATCCATTTGTATAGCCCCTAGCACCACATTTTTTGAGAAATTTCGGGCAGTCGGCTCGCCCTCACGTCAGGCGCCCCTCGGGGGAGATTAGGGTTTTCGCTAATCACCCCCCTCCTCCCACACTCTAGGGGGCCTCGAGTTTGACTCAGACCCCCCTGATCGTTGCCCTAACGTGACGTAAATGGTTGAGAAATTTCACAAACCTGCACTATCCTGCATGTATCAAGCCCTTTTTGTGGAGGCTGCATGGACGTGCTGCAACTTGATGTGTCAGGCCGTCCGCAGGCTTGGCTATCAGTCAAGGATGCGGCGGTTCTGTATGCAAACGACAGTGTCGCTTGGACCCTGGGGGATCCGTTTGTGGTCCTTCGCGGAGGCATTCAGCGTCGCACTGGCCTGCAATCGCGCCTGGCGCTGCACCCGATCATCGCGGTGCATGGGGCCATCCCGTCTCGAGCGTGGCGACAGACCCCGTCTTTGAGCAACCCCAAGCTGTTCGCTCGCGACCGCAGGATCTGCGCCTACTGCGGCGAAGTCTTCCCGTATGACGAGCTGACCCGCGAGCACATGTTGCCCACCTCACGCGGCGGGGCCGACACCTGGATGAACTGCATCACGGCTTGCCGCAGCTGCAACAGCCGCAAGGGCAATCGCACGCCCAATGAGCTGGGATGGTCGCTGCATTACCTGCCGTACGTGCCCAGCCTGCATGAGGACATGATCCTGCGTGGGCGCCGCATCCTGGCAGACCAGATGGAGTTTCTGTTGGCGAGCGTGCCCTCGCACAGCCGGCTCAGGCTGTTTTGATCACACGCGGCGCAGCCCCGGCACGCCCTGGTCGATCACAAAGCGCGCCTGGACCTGCGTTTTGGACTGCGGCATGACCGGGTGCGGCGTGCCGCGGAATTCAGCCACCAGTTGCTGCGGCGTCACGTCCAGCACGACGTAGCCGCGCTGGTCGCTGCGCAAATGCAGCAAATCAGGGTTGCTCATGCGCATCCAGGTGCTGAGAAACTCGCTCAGCCCCTTGCTACTCAGGGATGAGGTCACGATTTCGCTGGCCACCACCTCGGAATTGCGGTCTTGGGGATCCACACGCAAATTCGCCGCGACGTGTCGATGCACATCGCCCCCTAAGCAGACCACGTTTTGCACGCGCGGCTGACCAATGGCCGACATCAAGCGCTCGCGCGCTTTGGGAAAGGCATCCCAACCGTCGGCGTAATAGACCCGGCCCAGCGGAGTGCGCAATCCGCCTGGGCTGATCTGCGTGGACTGAGCGATGAATTTCCAGTCTCGTGAACTGGCCAACAGCGTGTCAGCCAACCAGTCTTCCTGTGGTTGCCCCAGCATGGTTCGGCTCTCCGCCCCCGCAGCACGACAGCGCCACAAGGCCTCACCGGCCCCAATCAAGGGCCGCCCTCGACAGACATGCCCCCCGCGGTATTGCCGGGTGTCGACGGTCCAAATTTCGGCCAACTGCCCCCATTCGTAGCGATCCCGCATGGGCATGTCCGGTCCTGTGGGCATGCGCTTGGGTGACACGGGCAAGTGTTCGAAATAGGCCCGGTAAGCCGCTGCCCGGATCTTCAGGAAGGTTTCCTTGTCTTCGACATCGGGAGCGGTGTCGGCAGCGTAGTCGTTCATGACCTCGTGGTCATCCCACACCATCAACCAGGGATGGGCGGCATGGTTGGCGCGGAGATCGGGGTCCAACTTGTAGCTGGCGTGGTGGATCCGATAGTCCTCCAGCGTGTACTTGGATGGGTCGTGCGGAAACTCATGCGGATGCTGGCGCACGCAGGTCAGGCCCGGCATCTCGGTGTCATAGATGTAGTCACCCACGAACAGCACCAGATCCAGATCGGCCTCGGCAATCTCGCGATGGAGGGTGAAATACCCGGCCTCATAGTGCTGACAAGACGTCAAGGCCATGCGCAGGCTCGACGGCTTCGAGTTCAGATCCGGCGCTGTCCGGGTGCGGCCGATCGGGCTGGTCTGACCTGCTGCCATGAATCGATAGAAATACTGCCGACCGGGCGCCAGCCCCTCGACTTCCAGATGCAGCGCATGTGCCCGCTCAGGCAGCACCACCGTCGAGCCGGAGCGGGCGATGCGATAGAACTGCTCGTCATAGGCCACCTCCCACATGATCGTGATGGGTCGAGGGGGCATGCCTCCATCGGCCATCAAGGGCAAGGGAGCCAGGCGTGTCCACAACACAACAGAGTCCGGCCGAGGTTCGCCGCTGGCAACGCCCAACGAGAACACATTGGCCGACGTGGTCCAGGGCGCCACCTCGACTTGTGCCGAAGCAGGATTGGCAAACAGCTGCTGCCAAGCCAGCGCAGCGGCTGCGCGGCTCATTTGACGAAAAAGGTGGCGTCGATGCATTTCGCGTTTCATTATGGCGTCGGAATGTGTCGCTCAAAGGCACAATGACCCGAATACACAGGAGACCCAGATGAGTGCAGACCCCTCTCAATCCGACTCTTCATCCGACACGACTTCGTCTTCCTCCAGCAACCCCTTCACTGCCGGGCTGGGCTTCTTCCAGGACTGGATGAAGGCGGCTGGGAGCGCGATGCCCGGCATGCCTCATGCTGGGTCGACCAGCGGCAAAAGCGGGAGCGCGATGGGGAGCTTGGGTGCCTGGACGATGCCCACCTTGGATCCGCAAGAGTTGGAAAAACGCATCACCGACCTGAAGACCGTGCAGTTCTGGCTGGAGCAAAACGCCCGCATGATCGCCATGACGATTCAAGGGCTGGAAGTTCAGCGCATGACCTTGTCCACCCTCAAGGGCATGAACGTGTCGATGGACGCGCTGCGCGAATCGCTCAAGGCCCGAGCCAGCTCGACCTCTACCGAATCGTCTGCCCCGGCCGCAGAGGCCCCACCGACTGAGCCCCCCGAAGGCAGCACCGCAGGGGGCCAGGGCATCAACCCGATGCAATGGTGGGACACCCTGACACAACAGTTCACCCAACTGGCCAACCAGGCAGCACAGGCTGGCGTCAATGTCGGGTCGGCCGCCACCAACACCATGGCGCAAGCGGCGGCCTCGGCAACAGCCGCTGCGGCCAGCGCAGCCGAGGCCGTGCAGGCGGCAACCAAGCAACCGGCCACCAAGCGCGGCGCAGCCAAGGGCGCTGCGGCGCACCCACCGAAGCGCAAAAGCCAACCTGGCGGTCAGGCCGACTAAGCTCACGCACCATGGACACGGCGCCCCTCCAGTTTCTTCATGCGCACGCCACGCATCCGCAGGCAGAGATGGCCGTGCGGCTGGTGTGGGCGCAACTGGCCTCGCGCAACGTGCAAGCGATCCACCCCACGCTGGGCTGGTGCTATTTCACCGATGAACTGGCCCCGCAGGCCGAGCTGGTGCTGCAGTCACTGCGGGAGCTGTTGCCCGATGTGGCTTGGGTGGGGGCCAGTGGCGTGGGCGTGCTGGCCACCGGGGTGGAATACTTTGACGAGCCGGCGCTGGCTGTGATGGTGTGCAATCTACCCCGAGAAGACTTCCAACTCTTCAATGGATGCCAACCTTTGCGGGAGCTCAGCCGAGACGGATACGAGCCGTACACCGCCTTGGTGCACGCCGATGCCCAGGTGCCGGAGTTGCCGGAGTTGCTGGAAGAACTGGCCCAACGCACGCAAAGCCATTACCTCTACGGTGGGGTGACGGTGGGCCGCCGCGATGCCGTGCATGTGGCCGTCGACCCCAAGCAGGCCTTGCCGTCCGCGCAAACCGGGGTGTGGCGTGGCGGGCTGTCTGGGGTGAGTTTCGCTTACCGGCCCCACATGCTGACGCGCATGACTCAGGGTTGCGTGCCGATCGGCCCCAGCCGCGAGGTGACCGATGCGGATCGCAATGTGGTCTACGAATTGGATGGGCAACCCGCCTTGGGGTGCCTGTTGCAGGATCTGAACCTGCTGGCCGATGCGCGCACAGCGGGGTGGGAGCGCGAAGCGATTCCACGGATCCGCAACACGCTGGTCGGCCTGACCGATGCCGACACCGATCTGATGGAGCACGGGCAGCATTTCGGTGCCGACACGCGGGTTCGCCATTTGGTCGGACTGGATCCGGGCCGCCATGGGGTGGCGATGGCCGATGTGGTCGAACCCGGGATGCGACTGGCGTTTTGCAAACGCAATGCCAATGCCGCCCGGCAAGACTTGATCCGCATGGCCACCGAGATCCGCGAAGAATTGGACCCGCAGGATGGCTCTCGCACAGGGCCGGTTGGCGCGGTCTACATCAGCTGCGCGGGCCGCGGCGGCAGCCACTTTGGGTCACCCCATGCCGAGATGGAGATCTTGGCCCATGCGCTGGGCGATGTGCCGTTGGTTGGTTTTTTTGCCGGCGGCGAAATCGCCCGCTATCACCTGTTCGGGTACACCGGGGTGCTGACCGTCTGGGGTTGAGCCGCCGCGCACTTCGCACAGATGCAGGCCCGGCCCCTCAATGGCTCAGGCACACGCGCCAGCAAGTCCGGCGAAAAATAGGCTTCTGAACACCAGCACGGTACATCGTGATGCCCACACCGAGCGGCTTCACAGCCGTTGGGACCACCGCACAGCGGGCAGGCGCGGGTGTCACACGACAGCGCCTCTGCGGCAGCTGGCTGACGTGACATGGGGATGAAGGCAATGCCCCGCGTTTCAACCCGATCGCCTGCAACATCGAACCCCACTCGCTGGTAGAACGGCACGGCATAGGGCGAGGCATTCACCGTGAAGGGGATTTCTGCGCGACCGCGCTGGCGGGCGCGCTCCTGCACCTCGTGCCACAACCGAGTGGCCACCCCGATGCGCTGCCAAGCCGGGGCCACAAACAGGTGAAAGAGGTGGTTGTCGCTGCGCAAGGCCGCCGCCCCCGCCATGCTGCCATCTGCGGCCCATGCCACCAGGTAGTCAAAGCTGGGATCCTGGATGTAAGTGGAAATGGCGTCAGCACTCATGCTGACCAAGAAAGATTCGGCGCCCAAGCCCTGAGGATGCAGCGTGAAATACCGGGCCACGCTCGAAATCAGGGCGCTGATCTGCGCCGCGTCCTGAACTGCTGCAGGACGAATGGAGACTGTTTTCATTCAACTGACTTTCTCAACCTCCTTACCATACCCCTTTTAACGCGACGCGGACATCCCCAACTTCACAATGGCTCAGACACGCGCCCCTGACAGCGGTTAAAGTGATGCGAATGGACACCACGGTCACCCCCTCTTCACCGCTGGATGCGCCGATGGACGCGCCCCAGCGTGCTCAACGACAGCAGGAGGTCGTTGCCGCCTTGCTGAAAGTGCTGCCCCCACACAATGTGCTGTGGCAGGACGAGGCCGTGACCCCGTTTGAATGTGATGGCCTGACCGCCTATCGCCAACGCCCGCTGGCTGTGGCGCTGCCCGAAACGCATGAACAGGTCGGCGCCGTG
>JAGWLR010000175.1 GCA_028864885.1 Burkholderiales bacterium
ACTGGTGCCGCGGCTACATGATGTTGCAGACCGAAGAGGGGCCCCTGGTTCAGTTTGTCGAAAACGAGAAGACCCACATTTCCACCGCCGAGGTCAATTTCCGAGACATCAACCATGTCCTTGGCGAAGTGACCAACCTGGTGTGGGGTTCCTTCAAAAATCGCTACATCTCGTATGACCCCATTGAGGGACGAGCTTCGCAGGTCCCCATCATGGTGAACCACCTGCATCGCTACATCTCGTTCGGGTCTGAGGATCCGCAACTGTGCTTCCGCTACACCTTGGTGGATCGCACGGGGCAGATGCCTCCGATGGTTTTGTATCAGCGCTTCGTCTTCAACTTGAGCTGGAATCCAGACAAGTTCAAGGAAAACGAAGCATTGGTTGAAGATTTGTTTGATTCGGGTGAGCTGGAGCTCTTCTGATTGATTTCTAAGTGAGGTGAACAAACATGGCACAAGTTCTGGTCGTCGATGATTCCGCTACCGTTCGCAACGAAGTGGGCGATTTCCTGAAGAAAAATGGGTTGGACGTGGCTACCGCCGTGGATGGCCGCGATGGGCTGGCCAAGCTCAAGGCTGATCCCAAGATCAAGCTGATCGTCAGCGATGTCAATATGCCGAATATGGATGGCCTGACCATGGCTGAAAAGATCCGGGGGGAGATGGGCAACGCCTCGGTCAACATCATCATGCTGACCACCGAAAACACGCCCATCATGAAAGAGCGTGGCAAGGCTGCTGGCATCAAAGGCTGGATCGTGAAGCCCTTCAAGGGGGATGCGGTCATCGCCACCTTCAAGAAGCTGGCAGAAGGCTGATCCGGCGCACCGATCAAACCAACGCCCCGACTGGTCGGGGCGTTTTTGTTTGGGTGGCGTTCTGCTCAAAACAAAAAACCCGCCTGCGAATGCCGGGCGGGTTTTTGCGGGGGAGCGAGACTGAATTACTTCAGCTTGACTTCCTTGTAGGCCACGTGCTTACGAGCCTTGGGGTCGAACTTCATGAATTCCAGCTTTTCGGGCGTGGTCTTCTTGTTCTTGCTGGTGGTGTAGAAGTGGCCGGTACCCGCAGTGGATTCCAGCTTGATCTTTTCGCGTCCGCCTTTAGCAGCCATGATTCAAGTCTCCTGATTACAGTTCGCCGCGGGCGCGCAGGTCAGCCAAGACCTGATCGATACCCACTTTGTCAATCAAACGCAGAGCGGCGGTCGAGATGCGCAGACGCACCCAACGGTTTTCGCTCTCGACCCAGAAACGACGGTACTGCAGATTGGGCAGGAAACGACGCTTGGTTTTGTTGTTGGCGTGGGAAACGTTATTCCCCGACATCGGGCGCTTGCCCGTGACTTGACAGACGCGTGCCATGACGCTTCTCCGTTCACTGTAATTGCGCTATTCAGCGCAGGTGTTGCGGTGACCGGTGTTCAGAGCAGGGGGCCGATGATCGCTCAATCAGACACCTGGTAAACACCCTTCCAGCGCTGGATGCTCAAATGCGCACCTGACGCCGGGACGAATTTTGGTAAAACCGAGATTATAGCCAGATTCTTTGACGAAGCCAACTGGCTATTTCTCTCTGAATCACAAAAATCTCAGGCGCTGCCTTGTTCCAGGAAGCGTTGGGCATCCAACGCCGCCATACAGCCGGTGCCGGCGCTGGTGATGGCTTGGCGGTACACATGATCCTGCACGTCGCCCGCAGCGAATACGCCCGGAACGCTGGTCATGGTGGCAAAGCCATTGCTGCCGCCACGGGTGATGATGTAGCCGTCTTTCATCTCCAATTGGCCCTTGAAGATGTCGGTGTTGGGCTGGTGGCCGATGGCGATGAAGCAACCTTTCAGGGCAATTTCCTTGGTGGTACCGCTGTTGGTGTCCTTCAGGCGCACCCCGGTGACGCCACTTTGGTCGCCTAGCACCTCATCCAATACGGTGAACAGGTGCAGCTCGATCTTGCCGGCAGCTACCTTCTCCTGAACCTTGTCGAGCATGATGGCTTCCGCTCGGAATTTGTCTCGGCGGTGGATCAGGTGCACCTTGCTGGCGATGTTCGAGAGGTACAAGGCCTCCTCGACGGCGGTGTTGCCGCCCCCGACCACGCAGACCACCTCATCTCGATAGAAAAAGCCGTCGCA
>JAGWLR010000020.1 GCA_028864885.1 Burkholderiales bacterium
GGAAAACATGGTCCACCAGACCAAGAACACAAACACGACCAGCGCGCACAGCGCTTCCAGCACAATCAGCCACATGATGGTTTTGCACAGAGAAGAAAAAAGACAGCTCGGCCTGAAACGGTCGGCGCTGTGGATGCCGACGATGATAGTGGCTTGGCTGGCGGGCTGCTCGTCTGTTCCACTGGAATCGCCAGCGCCCATCACGGCCTCGCGGCCGGGCGTATCCACACAATTGCCACCCGGGGTCCCTGCGCCTGGCACCTTGATGCCGCAGCCGGATGGCCGGGGTGACCTACTGCGCCCCAAGTCGCAGTGGATCCCGGCCCAATGGAGCGATCTGCCCGGCTGGGATCGCGATCAACTGGTGGACTGGTGGCCGGCCTGGTTGAAAAGCTGCAGCAAACCGGCCCCAGGCTGGTGGGGCCTGTGTCAGCGCGCACGGCAATTGGGCAATCAGCCTGATGAAATCCAGTTGCGCCAATTCGTGCAGAGCCATTTCAAACCCTGGCGGGTCCTCAGCTACGAAGGGCAATCGACCGGGTTGCTGACGGGCTACTTCGAGCCCCTGCTCGAAGGCAAGCGCCAACCCGATGCACGCTATCGCTATCCCCTCTACAAAGCCCCGGCCGATCTGGGCATCCGCAAGCCGCACTACACCCGCTCGGAGCTCGACAACTCGGTCGATGGACGGGCCTCTGTGGCTGGGCGAGAACTGGTGTACCTGGCCGACCCGTTGGATGTGTTGCTGATTCAGGTGCAGGGCAGCGGCCGGGTTCGTTTGCTGGACGAAACAGGGCCGAACGGCCAACCCAAAGTGATCCGTTTGGCCTTTGGGGGGCACAACGATCAACCCTACCAATCGGTTGCACGTTGGCTGGTGGACCAAGGGGCCATCACCCTGGAGCAGGCCTCTTGGCAAGCCATCCGCAATTGGGCCAGCCTCAACCCGGATCGCGTGCCGGAAATGCTGCGCGTCAACCCACGGGTGGTGTATTTCAAGGAAGAAGCCTTGAGCGATCCTGAATCCGGCCCCAACGGGGCGCAAGGGGTGCCTTTGACGCCTCGCCGTTCGGTGGCCGTGGATGTGGACAGCGTGCCCTTGGGAACACCCATGTGGCTGGACTCGACCCAGCCACAGGCCTGGAGCACCTCGCCCGCCCCGGCCACGCCCTTACAGCGTCTGGTGATGGCACAAGACAAAGGCGGGGCCATCAATGGCGCGGTGCGGGCTGACTTCTTCTGGGGATGGGGCGACGAGGCCCTGAACCAGGCCGGCAGGACCAAGCAACCGCTCAGCGTGTGGGTGCTGTGGCCCAGCGTGCCCTGATCTCAGGCTGAGACAGGATCAGGCCCGAGGGGCTGTGCCCAAGGCCTGGCTCAAAGCCTGAGCCAAGGCCGTATGGGCTTGCGCGGCCTCAGGGATGAAGCGCTTCATGTTGATGAAGTCATGCAGCACCCCAGGCCACACCCGCACTTCGGCGGGCACCCCCGCATCACGCAGCTTCTGGGCATACATCTGCCCCTCGTCATACAGGGCATCGCACTCGGCCAGGCCGATCCAGGCCGGAGCCACGCCATGGTGATCGGCCTTGATCGGTTCGCGTCGCCAGTCGATGGGCTCGTCCTTGACCCGAGCATTGATCTCGAACCAGCGCATCAACTCGGCCGTCAGCAAAGTGCCTTGCGAATAGCGCTTGAAGGACTCGGTCTGCATGGACGACTGCACCGAGGGATAAAACAAGGCCTGCAGGGCCAGGGGGATACCGGCGTCGCGGGCCATCAGGGCCGTGCTGGCGGCCAAGTTGCCACCGGCACTGTCGCCGCCCACCGCCAAACGGCTGCCAGTCAAGCCCAGGGTGTGGCCATGGTTGGCCAGCCACTGCAAGGCGCCAAAACAATCGTCCAACGCGGCGGGGTATTTGTGCTCCGGGGCCAGGCGGTATTCCAATGCCACCACGGCTACGCCACTCTGTGCCACCACCGAGCGGCACATCGCCTCGCTGGTGTCGATGCCGCCCACCACGAAACCACCGCCATGCATCCACAACATCACCGGCAGCAAGGGCGAGTGGGCTGTGCGAGCCTCGGGGGCCCACAGGCGCGCGCGCATCAAGCCGGCCGGCCCCGGAATCAAAAAGTCTTCCACGCGTGGCAGATGCTCACGCCCGCCTTCCATGGCCCCCACACTGGCGCTATAGGCCCGCCGTGCCTGCTCGACCGTGAGCTCGTTGAGCGGCGGGAAAGACGCCCGCTGGATATTGGCCATCAAGGCACGGGTCATGTCATTGAAGTGCTCAAGGGGATTGAACATGAAAGGCCGACTTTCTGGTTGTAAATGGAAAGAGGATCAAGGTGCGGTGATGCGAACTTCCAGTTGCTGGCCACCCTGGTCGTCGATGTCGCGTGTGGACCAAGTGCCTCGCACGCTTTGCATGTAATTGCTTCGGGTCTGTGCCAACACCACCCATTGCCCCAGGGGCATCGACAAGGTGGTGGCCACCTCCTGCCGCTGAATGGCGCCATCCGGGGCGATGCCATCGGGCGCGATGGCTGGCCCTGCCGCTTGCCGCGATTGGGCTTCGATCTCAACCTTGACCGGTGCCCGCCCACCGGGCCAATGGGGATGCACACTCAAGCCCTGGCCCAGATCGATCCAGGTGGTCTGCGAAACCAGTTGGGCCCCCGCGCTGGCCTGTGCGCCTGACGCCGATCCGGTTGAAGCCGCCCCAGACGCCCCCACCGTAGGCACCGAGAAGATGAACTGCCAATTGGTTTGGGGTACTGACTGCCCGACATACAAGCGCGCCCGCCCGCCATTGAGGACGGTCAGGCTGTGCACGCTGTCTTGGCGCTGGCTGACATCCTGGGTGGACAGCTGGACGCCCCCCGCCGTGACACCCGCCCGTTGCGCCTGGCCGCTGGCCGAGGCCACCACCCGCCACTCCACCATCAGATTGGTGGCACCGCCGGCCTGCGCCAGGCCAGCCAGCAGGCCCAAGGTGCATCCGATTCCCATCTGCGCCCAAGCGCGCCGTGTGCATCGATTCATGTGTGACAGCCTACCAAAGCCAACAAGATGCCTGCCATTGTGAATCGACACAACAGGCCTGTTGCACGCGGGTTATTTCCATGGCTTGAAATATCTTTCATCGGCGATGCTCAAGTCATCTTCTGGCCGGTCGATATGACTCAAACCCTCTGACCTGTCAGGGATCCCTTTTTTTTCAGTCCGAATCGAGATGGAGGCTGGCAAACATGCAGCTCGAAGCCCTGTTCAAGCAACCACAGGCCCTGCCTGCGGTACCCAAAATCGTTCATGAGCTGATCGACAGCTTCAACAGCGAGGACATCTCCATCGATGAGATTGCCAAGAAGATCGCTGCGGATCCCGTGCTGTCGGCGCGCCTGCTGCGTCTGGCCAACTCGGCCTACTACCATGTGTCGCGCAGCGTGGGCACGGTCAATGACGCCATGACTATGCTGGGCTTTGTCACCGTGCGCACGCTGGTGATCAGCTCGGGATTGACTGGTGGCTACAAGTCCATGCCGGGCCTGGATCTGAATCAGTTTTGGCGCTATGGGCTGCACACCGCTGCCGTGGCGGGTTGGTTGGCCAAGAAAGTGGGCACCAATGCGGACCAAGCCTTCACCGTCGGCCTGATGCACGGCATTGGGCAACTGGTGATGCATGCGGGCATGCCAGAGCAGATGCTGCACCTCGACAAGCTGGCGGGACCGCTCGACCCTCGTCGCCTGGACATGGAAGAGTCGTCTTTCAGCTACAACTTTGCCACCGTGGGCGCTGAGTTGGCACGCCAATGGCGCTTCCCGCAAACCTTTGTGGACGCCATCAAGAACTTCCCGGCCCCTTTGGCGCAGGCCCCATTCGACCCGGTGGCCGGCATCATCCATGTGGCCGCCTGGCGTGCTCGTGCCGAGCACAACAAGCTGAGCCTGGATGAAATGTCCGCCACCATCCCGGCCGATGTCTGCGCCAAGCTGGGCTTCAACCCCGAAACCCTCCTCAAGGAACTGCCCCCGATGAGCGAGCTGTGTGAGGGCCTGGAAGCCCTGCTCGGCTAAATCGCGAGCGGATCCACATCCACCGCCCAGCGGATTAAACCGCTGCGGCGGTTTTTTTGCGCCTCATCGAGCCAGATCGGCTGGGCTGCTTGCAGGAAGCGCAGCAAGGCCACCCGGTGGGTGGACTCGATCATCATCTGAGCCCGTTCGACGTTGGCCACGCGCTGAATCGGGGTGGGCACGGGTGGGTAGACCAGGATCTGCGTGTCGGCCAGCGCCTGCGTCAGCTCGGCCGCCTGCTTGAGGAAATGCTGTGCAGCCTCTTGTGTCTTGGCTTCGGCGCGCAGCATGGCCAAGCTGGCGTAGGGCGGCAGGCCGGCCATCTCGCGCTCCTTGAGTTGCTGGGCCGCAAAGTCGGCATAGTCGTACCGGCGCAGGGCTGCATACAGAGGGTGCGTGGGGTGGTAGGTCTGGATCCACATTTCGCTGTGGCCAGCCACCTCGGCATCGCGCCCGGCCCGGCCTGCCGCCTGCATCAACAAGGCAAACTGGCGCTCGGCCGCCCGAAAATCGCTGGCAAAGAGCGCGGCATCGGGGTTGACCGCGGCCACCAGGGTGATGCGCCGAAAGTCATGGCCCTTGGCCACCATCTGGGTGCCCACCAACACATCAACCTCACCCGCGTGCACGCTGGCCAGTTGCTCCTCAAGCGCCCCTTTGTGTTTGGTGACATCGGCGTCGATGCGGCCCACGCGCGCCTGCGGCAATATCTCGGCCAACTGCTCCTCCAGGCGCTCGGTACCTCGCCCCACCGGAGCGATGTCCTGGTTGCCGCAATCGGGGCAGGCTCGCGGCACCCGTTCGGTGAAGCCACAGTGATGGCACCGCAGAGTGCGGTCGGCCTTGTGAAACACACGCCAGGCGCTGCAGTGAGGGCAGCCGCTCTTCCAGCCACAATCGCTGCAATGCAGCACGGGGGCGTAGCCGCGCCGATTCAACAGCACCAGGCTTTGTTCGCCCCGCTCAATGCGCTGTTCGATGGCGTGCAACAGTTCAGCGGCCAATGGGGGAGGGCTGTGTCCCGGCAACGGTTTCGGGATCCGCGTCAAGTCCAGAATGCGGACCGTGGGCATGATGCCGTCGCCGACGCGTGCCGGCATCACCAGTCGAACATAGCGTCCAGCTCCGCCCTCACTGACGGGCAGGGCGTTGTACCAAGACTCCAAGCTGGGGGTGGCCGATCCCAGGATCACCGGGATGCGCTCGAGCCGTGCGCGATACACAGCCAGATCCCGGGCGGAGTAGCGCGCACCATCTTGCTGTTTGTAGCTGGGGTCGTGCTCCTCATCGACCACGATCAGCCCCAGCCTTGGCATTGGCGTGAACACCGAAAGCCGTGTGCCCAGGATGAGGTCGGCATGCCCGGTATGCGCCAGCAGCCAATTGCGCAAACGCTGGGCCGGGGTCAGGCCGCTGTGCAGTGACACGATGCGCCGCCCCGCGAAGCGCTCGGCCACACGGGCTTCCAGCTGGGGCGTGAGGTTGATCTCGGGCACCATCATCAACACCTGCTGCCCCGCATCCAAGGCGCGCTGAGCCTGACGCAAATACACCTCGGTCTTGCCGCTACCAGTGCTGCCCCACAGCAGGAAAGGCTTGTCGGTTGCCGCCGCCAAGGCTTCCAGTGCCTGCTGCTGCTGTTCGGTCAGCGTGGGCAGCTCGGGTGCTTGGGCGGCATCGGGCGTTTGCTGGATCAGCTTGTCGAGTCGTTTGAGCCGGCGTCCCCACTGGGTGTCATCCAATTGACGCAATTCGGGCGGCAGCACCATCAAGGTCATCTCGCCCAGGCTGCGTTGGTAATAGCTGGCGGCAAACTGAATCAACTGGCGCCACGCCGCCGGCAAAGGCGGCAAGCCCGTTAGCACCTCGGCCACCGGCTTCAGTTGGGCTTCGCTCAAGGGTTCAGCCTGCTCGTCGGTCGTGTCCCACACCACGCCGGTGACGACGCGCCGGCCCAGCGGCACTCGGACCACCGTACCGGCGGACAAGGGCTGGGGACTGAGGTAATCCAGAGGGCCGAGCAAGCCGCTGTGTTGCGGCGCCTCAACGACCACTCCCACCCGACACGGTGCGACTTCTGGCGGGTGATCCGAATGGGAGGGGGGCACTGTCTTGTCTCCGAACTTCCTACAAGGATTGAACTACAAACGGCAAGTCGTTGATTTTATTAGGCGCAACCCTTATCCACGAGGGCTGTGGATAACTTTGTGGGAAAGCTTTGCGCAGGTGCGCTAAATGCTTGTCGCACCGTGATTTGGCCTAGATTGCTGCAAAGAGAGGCAACGCACAACTTTCTATATGAATCAATAACTTAGCACACACTCGCGGACATCTGACCGATTCGCCCCTTTTGGCCCACCTGAGTGCGCTCGTTCGGCACTTTGTGGGGATAAGTGATAGGGCCCTCACAAAGAATCAGGGTATTCCCGAGTTGCTCGATGTCTGACAAGCTTTGTCATCCAGGTGTGACTTTGTTCACGGATTTCGCACCCGAGCTGAGATCCTCATGACGTGTTTTGCACAAATCATGAAAATCGGACGACTCGTGACAGACGTTTGCCAAAACGATCCAAAGTGACACTGCAAGTGCCGTCGCTAAGTGCTTGATTTCATTAGCGGCTGATTTATCCACGAATCCTGTGGATAACTTTGTGGGAAACCTATGCACACCCTCGCTAAATGCTTGTCACGACAGGGTTTCCCCTCGATTGCTTCAATGTGGTGCAACCTGAAAGTTCATATACAAATCAATTACTTAGCACACACGTACGTGGTTTGGCGGGGATTGACACCGCACCCAAACAGCGCACGACTCGCATGCTCGTTTGTGGGGATAAGTCGCCCTGGGATAGCACAAAAACGCGCCAAATCGAGCCGCGAACCAGGCCCAAATTTGTGCTAGCGCTTGCTTGGGGCATGAGAAGGCGACACAGCCCTGACGCCCCGGTCACACCGCGTCACCCCGGAAACCACACGCCCCCTTGAACCGGGACACAGGAAAACCCTTGAACCCAATATGAACAGTCGTTTGAACCGGGTATGCTTGCGTTTTCTTCTCCATTTTTTCCTGAGAGACACCGCAATGAGCTTCTCGATCGAATCCAAACTGGGCGACCTGCTGGACAACGAAACCACCAAGGCCATTCTGGAAAAGCACATGCCTGGCATTTCCACTCACCCCCAAATCGGCATGGGCAAGGGTTTTGCTCTGTCGATGGTGGCCAAGTTCTCCGGTGGCCTGATCACCGAAGACATCCTGCAAAAGGTCAACGCTGAACTGTCTGCTCTGGGCTGATCCCCAGCACGCTGTTCCAGCTGCCAAAAAGCCCGCACTGAGCGGGCTTTTTCTTTTGGGCCGTCCGCCCAGACCTTACTGGCTTCAAGCCATGCGGGGCTGAAGATCTCGCAAAGGAGTCGGGGCATGTGGCGCAAGGGGTGCCGCGGATGTATCCGGCTCTGAAGCCGCCGCTGGCGCCAGATGACGCGCCAAGACGGCTTGCAGTTCCTCGGGCGAGAAGGGTTTGCTCAAAAAGCCATCCATCCCGACTGCCAGACACTTCTGGCGCTCGGGTTCGTCCGCCGTGGCGGTCAAAGCCACGATCGGCACCCGCTGCCGCAATTGCTCGGCTTCGCGACCCCGAATCTGGCGGGTCGCCTCATAGCCATCCATCTCCGGCATGATGCAATCCATCAAGACGAGGTCGACCGATTGGGTGGCAAGGCAGTCGACGGCTTTGCAGCCGTCATCCACCACCAACACCTCCAGCCCCAGTTGTCGCAAGCTGGCCTCGGCAACCAAGGCGTTGATGGGGTTGTCTTCCACCAACAGCACGCGGCGCGCTGCCCATGCTGAATCGCCTTCCGCCAACGAATGAGCCGGCGCGGCATCGTCCAGCAGTTGCCCCACGGGCAGAGGCAGGGTGCAAACGAAGCGCGAGCCATGTCCGACCCGGCTGCTGCAGCGCAGATCGCCTCCCATGGCCTGACACAGTTGACGCGAGATGGTCAGCCCCAGCCCGGTGCCTTCACGGCGCTTGCGACGCACGCCATCAACCTGGTGGAAGGCGTCGAAGATGTGGCTAAGCTCTTGATCGGGGATGCCAATGCCGGTGTCTTCGACTTCGAACACCACGGATTCAGCCCCTGGGGCGCGGAAGATGCGCACCGTGACACGGCCTTCGTCGGTGAACTTGATCGCATTGCCGATGAGGTTGTGCAGCACCTGCCGAACCCGCATCGGATCGCCCACCACCGGATGACACGCCGCCAAGTTGCTGTGAACCAGCAAGCTCAGGCCCTTGTCTCGGGCGGTCACGCTAGACAAACCGACCACCTCGTCGATCAACACCCCCAGATCAAAGGACCGTTGGTCGATGCGCAGGTGGCCGGCCGCCATCTTGGAGAAATCCAGTACCTCGGTCAGCACGGTCAACAGGTGTTCGCCCGAGCGTTCGACCAGCTCCAGCCGGCGGCGCACCTGGGGCCGGGCTTCTTCGTCCTTGAGCATCCGCGTCAGGCCCAGGATGCCGCTCAGCGGCGTGCGCATTTCGTGGCTCATGGTGGCCAGGAAGCGGCTCTTGGCCTCACTGAGGTGCTCGGCTTCGGCGCGGGCGTCTTCGCGCTCGCCGGCGACTTTTTCCAGGGTGAAGCGCAAACGCAGCAACTCGCTCATGCGCCGTTGGGCTCGCGAGGTTTCCATTTGCAGGACGATGGCGAAGCCCGCCAGGCTGATCGCGCCGAAAGTACCGAATTGATCGTGCCGCGCCAAGCAATACAAGGCATTGGGGCCGAGCACAGTCAGTTGCAGGCAGGCAGCCGCGCGGCCGTCCATGTGCAACATGAAGCTGCCAGTGGCGGCAATGCCCACCACGCAGGCCAAGGTCACCGCAGCCAGATTGAGCTGGGCGACAGGGGTCAGCCACCAGCCCACCCCGCCCCACAGCAAGCCATCCATGGCCAGCAGCAGCATGAAGCCGTGGTACCAGTGCGCCTGATCCGGATCGCTGGTTTTGGCGAAAGCTCGGGCGTGCCAGATTCTGGGAACCAGAATCAGCCATTTGGCGGCCAGCCAAGGCCAGATCACCATCGGATTGACCAGCGGATAAATCAGCCAGCACATCGCGGTGGCAAACACACAGGAAAACACGCTGACGGTGGATATATGCCCCATCAACATGCTCGTGCGTGCCTGACGAATCCGCGAATTCAAGCTGCCATCGACGATCTCCGACAGCGCGGATCGAACTGTCTGTCGAGTTTCGGTAACCATCTACTACCTCGTTACTTCGCCAATATTGGCAACCCAACACGCCCCTTGGTAAGGGGTTTTCGAGGAAGTTACGCTAAATCAATGATTTGTAACAACTTTTTTATACCCGCAAATAGGGGGGGAGCAGCATCCCCTCACAGGGTTGTCCCTCGTCGCATGTCCTTCCTAGGCATCACGACTTTTTGAAATCGGACAAACTCAGCCGGGCATTTTTCAAATGCGACCGCGGCATTTGGCGGCGCCGCAGCGGCAAATCAAACGCCCCGCGTGATGGGTTTCGCCATATTGAGCAGTTAATTCTTCACCTGCATCAATATTTCGAATGGCATAAAAGGCCACCCGCCCTTGCTGGATTTTGAGGACCATGTTGGGTGCACAGGCGTGGTTGGCAAAGCGCAGGGGATCGGTGGAATGGGTGGCATCCACCGCGCGTTTGTCGGAAATGGCGATCATGAAGATGCGTCCGGTCGTGCGCTCGGCTTGCCTGGCCCGCACACGGGCCTCGGCCAAGGACACGAACTCACCCCGGATTTCACCGATCTTGGCGCCAGCGGGGATGGCCGATTCGGCAAACGCCCCCATGCCATCGATGGCGCTGGGCGCCACCCGAACCGGAAATTTCTGTGGATCGGCCGGAAGCGGCTTCGCGTGCGGGCTGGATTCGGGGGGCGCCTCGTCGGCGACAGTCTGGTTGCGGGTGACGGTGCGCAGGATGGGCATGGCTGAGGACTCCGAACTCAGATCGCCGGCAACAGGCCATCGGCCACCAGCAAGGATTCAAGGGCCTGCTCTCGGATGCCATAGAAGGCTTTGATCTCACGGATTTGGGCGACGACTTCGTCCGTGGGCTGGGGCTTGCTGCGTTTGACTGCCAGGATCATCTTGTTCTTGTTGGTGTGTTCCAACGAAATGAACTCGAAGACCTGGGTTTCGTAGCCGGCGGCTTCCAACAACAAGGCGCGCAGGCCATCGGTCAGCATCTCGGCCTCTTGCCCCAAATGAACGCCGTATTGCAGGATCGGGCGCAGGGGATGAGGGCTGAGCAACTGAGGCCGGATCTGCTTGTGGCAACAGGGCGAGCACAGGATGATCTGCGCCCCGGCCCGGATGCCCAGGTGGATGGCGTAATCGGTGGCGATGTCGCAAGCATGCAGGGCGATCATCACGTTCAAGACGGCGGGGTGGTAATCACGCACATCGCCTTGCTCGTACGCCATGCCTTCCAGGTGCAGCTTGTCGATCACCCGCAGACACAGGTCGACCAGTTCAGAACGCAACTCCACACCGGTCACCCTGGCGTCGCGATGCAAGGTGTCGCGCAGCCAATCGTGGATGGCAAAGGTCAGGTAGCCCTTGCCCGATCCAAAATCGACGACATGGATCGGCTCGTTCGCAGGCAGGGCCGCGCGCTCCAGGGCCGCGGCGAAGACCTCAATGAACTTGTTGATCTGCTTCCACTTGCGCGACATCGCCGGAATCAAGTGTCCTTGGGCATCGGTCACGCCCAGCTCATGCAAAAAGGGGCGCGACAGGTCCAAGAAGCGGTGCTTGTCACGGTTGTGGCCTTGCTGGGCGGGCATGTCGGCCGGCTCATCGGTCTTGCCGATCCGGATGCTGGCCTTGCCTTTCTTGCTGAACGCCAACTGCCACTCCTGCCCAGGCGTGTGAACGTGCACATTGCGAAATCCATCGCCCCCGATGGCCGAGAGGATGAAGGCCAACCCTTCCGCCTCTGGCAGGTTCTTGGTCACGTCCTTGGTCTGATAGCGATGCACGAAAGACAGGCAAGGTTGTTGTTTCAGCACGATCGGCCTGACCAGCACCCGTTGCAACTGCGGCTCATTGCCGGCATAGTTGGTCATCACAAGCTTGGTCAGGGTGTGCTGCGCGAGCGCGTTGGCCAGGTGCGCACGAAAGCGTTCCAGTTGAGGGGCGTTGTCTTGCATAAGTTGAGATTGTCGCGCCAAGGTTGAGGCGAGCGACGGCATTCTTGACGCTCTGCCCGCATTAAATGTGCATGGCTGTACCGACAGCGGGGAGCGCTGGATGCTGGTCGACAAATTGCCGCAGGGCACGGTTCTCATCGTGGACGACGACGCGGTGGTCGTGCAGGCGCTCGGGCGAATGCTGGAAGGGCTGGGGCAAATCCGCTTTGCACTCAATGGCGAGCAGGCTCTGCGCCTGGTCCGCGAAGCGCCTCCCGACATCATCTTGCTGGATGCCGAAATGCCCGGCACCCATGGCTATGAGGTGTGCCGCGCCCTCAAGCAGGATCCCGAGCTCAGCGACATCCCCATCATCTTCATCACCGGGCACAACGACGACGACAACGAATTGCGCGGCCTGGATGCTGGCGCCGTGGATTTCATCGGCAAGCCGCCCAAGCCGGCCTTGGTACAAGCCCGCGTGCGCGCCCACATGCAGCTCAAACTGGCAACCGATGCCTTGCGACGCAGCGCCAACACCGATCCCCTGACTGGCTTGGCCAATCGCCGCGCCTTCGAGCATGGGCTGGAACGCGAATGGGATCGGGCGCGTCGGACAGGGGCGCCCATCTCGTTGTTGATGCTCGACATCGACCACTTCAAACAGTTCAACGACGCGCTCGGGCATCCTGAGGGTGATCGCTGCTTGGTGCGAATTGCCCAGATGATTCAGCAACTCGCTAAAAGACCAGCCGACCAGGTGGCACGCATCGGTGGGGAAGAGTTCGTGGTGCTGCTGCCTGAAACCGATCAGGACGGCGCTCAGCATGTGGCGCAAAGCATCGTTGAAGGGGTCGCGCGATTGGGCATTGATCACCCGTCCTCGCCAGTGGCCCCGGTGGCGACCGTGTCGATTGGGGCCACCACGATGGTGCGCATTCCGACGGGCGGACGCGGCACCAACGAAGAACCTCAGGGCCCTGATCCGGCGGTGCTGATCCACGACGCCGATCAGGCACTGTATCGGGCCAAGCAGGCAGGCCGCAACCGGATTGTTGTCTCGTCGCTGCCTAGCCCGAGCACGACCTGACCCCTGGCGAGCATGACCCCGAAGTCTCGTCCGCTGCTGTGGTCATTGCTGGTGTTCATGCTGGGCTTGTTGGGCACGATGCTGCTCGCGTCCCGACAACAAACGTTCAACAACGCAGATGCGCAATGGCGCTTCGCCACGCAAGCCAGCGAAAACGCCAACCAGATTGTCGAGCGCATCTTTCGGTTTCAATACGGACTGCGCGGCATCCAGGGTGCGATCTTGGGAGCAGATGCTCAGCACCTGTCCCATGACATGTTGGGGGCGTTCCGTACGTCACCCGATATGACACTGGAGTTCAACGGCGCCAAGGGGTTCGGCTACCTCGAAGCCCAATCCGGATCAACCCCGTGGGTCGAGTCCTTGGATGATTCGCCGCCCGCCACCTTGCGCGCGCTGCTGACAAGCGATGCGGCCATCGCCACGGCCCATGCGGCATGGGTCGATCAGGCCCCGACCCTCAGCGGGCCGCTGCACCCAGGCTCACCTGCTCAAGACCTATTGGTGCTGCTGCCCGCTCAACCCCGCACAGCAGAGGGCGCGCCCGCACTGAAGCGGCCAGGCTGGGTGTATGTGATCTTCGATGTGAGAAGCGCACTGGTGGATTTGATCCCGCAAGAGGGTGCCAACTGGCTGGCCATCACCGATGTGACCCCAGGCACACACGGGGGCCAGATCGTGCCGCCTCGCACCCCACGGCCGACCACCTGGCCTTTTCACTGGCAAAGCACCCGCGAGGTGCTGGGCCGGCGCTGGTTGATCGAGGCCCGCGCCGACGCCCACTTTGCGCGCCAGCTGAACCAAGTGCGCCCCAGTGCCATCGGCTGGATTGGACTGGGCTTGTCGACCTTGCTGGCGGCCCTGAGCTTTGCCTTGACCCACAGCCGTCAGCGCCGGCTCAAACTGCGTCGGCAAGAAGCCCAGTTGGCGGCCGTTGTCCGCCACACCAGCGATGCGGTCATCACCCACGATCGGCTGGGACGCATCCTGAGCTGGAACCAGGCCGCCGAACGCATCTTCGGCATCTCGGCCAGCCAGATGCTGGGCCGTCATTGGTCCGTCTTGTTGCGCAACGCCTGGGATGAGGCCCAGGACCGCCACCTGATGGCCAGCGTGGCATCTGGTCAGGCCGCCAGCAACATCGACACCGTTTTGCAGGCAGCCGACGGCACCGCCATCGACGTGTCAATGAGCGTGGTGGCCCTGTCAGAGGCCCATGAACCCGCAGACACCTTGTGCCGCACGATTCGCGACAACCGCGAGCGCAAAGCCGCCGAAGCCCGGCTGCGCGATCTGGCCCACGACCTCGAGCGCCAGGTGCAGGGGCGCACCGCCGAATTGGCCGTGGCGTCGCGTCAAAGCGAAGCCCTGCTAGAGACGATGCAACTGCACGGTCTGTATTCGGTCACCGATCGACGCGGCACGATCATCGACGTCAACGAGGCCTTTTGTCAGATCAGTGGCTACAGCCGGCAGGAGCTGATCGGACAAACCCACCACCTCGTCAACTCGGGCGTTCATCCAAAAGCGTTCTGGGCTGACATGTGGCGCACCATCGCTCGGGGCCGCCCGTGGCGAGGCGAAGTCTGCAACCGGGCCAAAGACGGTTCGCTGTACTGGGTGGACAGCCTGATGGCCCCGTTTCGCGGAGCCGACGGCCACATCGAGAAGTACATCTCCTTGCGTTCCGACATCACCGCCCGCAAGCTCGCGGAAGAACGCTTGCGCGCCAGCAGCGAAGGCTTTGTTGAGCGGGCCGGTCAAATGGCCGGCGTGGGCGGATGGGAGCTGGATCTGGCCACCGGCGACCTGGTCCTGACCCGGCAGACCCGCGTCATTTTTGGGATCGATGAATCCCACCGGCTCAAGCTGGAAGAGGCGCTGGGCTTCTTCCCGACCTCGGCAAGAGAACTGGTTCGCCATGCCATTCACGACGCCGTCCGCATCAACAAGGGCTGGGATCTGGAGCTGCCATTTGTCGATGCCGCCGGGAACAAATTGTGGGTTCGAATGCAAGGTGGGGTGGAACACGTGGCCGTGGACGAAGAGGGGCGCCCCGGGCGATTGGTGGGTGCCTTGCAAGACGTCACCACGCGTCACCTGACCGAGCAAGCCTTGCTGGAGGCCAAACGCCACGCCGAAGAGGCCAGCTTGGCCAAGACTGAGTTCCTGGCCAACATGAGCCACGAAATCCGCACGCCGCTCAACGCCGTGCTCGGCATGACGCACCTGTTGCGCACCTCCCTGCGCGATGCCGAGCAACGCGACTGGGTCACCAAGATCCAATCGGCCAGCCAATCATTGTTGGCGGTCCTCAATGACGTGCTCGACCTTTCGAAGATCGAGGCAGGCGAGCTGCAATTGGAGCAAACGCCGTTCTCCTTGCGTCGGCTCATCAAGGACGTCGAATCCTTGTTCGTATCTCAGGCCCTGAGCAAATCGCTGTCGTTTGCCATCAGCGTGCCCGATGACATACCCGACGCGGTGATTGGCGATCCTTTGCGCCTGCGCCAGGTGCTGGTGAATCTGCTGAGCAACGCCTTCAAGTTCACTGAGCAAGGCCGCATCCAGCTCAGCTGCCGGGTGCAGGCCCGATCCGATGCGGGGGTCGACCTTCGGTTCACCATCGCCGACACCGGCCTGGGCATGAGCCCCGACACCTTGAGCCGTCTGTTCGAACCGTTTACCCAGGCCGACGCCTCGACCACCCGACGCTTTGGGGGCACCGGTTTGGGGCTGTCCATCGTTCGCCGGCTGGTGACACTGATGTCCGGTGAGTTGGGGGTGAACAGCCAAGAGGGGGCCGGCAGCCAATTCTGGTTCGTGATACCCCTGACGCTGGCACCAGACGACTCGGTGAGCGACACGGCCACGGGGGGCTGGAAGGTCTGGGTGGTGGGCAACCGCGAAGACGAGCAGCAGGCCTTGTTGAAACTCAGCCAGTCGCTGGGCTGGCAAGGCTTGCCGGTGCAGATGGGGGAAGGGGACTCCGCCTTGCAAGACCTGGATCCCGAGCACCCACTGGCGCCACCGGATCTGGTGTTGATTGAATCGGTGTTGGCGACTTCCCTGTGGTGGCGTGATCTGTCGCATCACTGGATCGAGGACGACTCCCGACCGCCGACGGTGATCCTCCAATACGACCCCGCCGACCGAACGGGGGCCACGACAGACTTGCCTCATCCCTGGACGGCATTGAACCTGTACAACGCCGTGGCCCGTGCCGCGTGGCCCCTCCACGCCTCGACCCAGTCGCTTTGGTCTCACACGGCGTGGGATACCTTGTCCGTTCGACAGCTGGAAGGCGTGCGGCTTTTGGTGGTCGATGACAGCGACATCAACCTGGAGGTCGCCCTGCGTATCCTGCGCAATGAAGGCGCCGATGCTGAAAAAGCCTCCAATGGATTAGAAGCCCTACAAAAGCTGACCACGGCCTCACTGCCATTTGACGCGGTGCTGATGGACATCCAGATGCCCGTGATGGATGGCATTGAGGCAACGCATACCTTGCGCTTACGCCCTGAACTCAGCACGTTGCCTGTGATCGCCCTGACCGCAGGGGCGCTGACAGCGGATCGTCAGCGCGCCATCGAAGTCGGCATGACCGACTTTGCCAGCAAACCTCTGGTGCCCTTGTCTTTGATCCAGGTCATTCGTCGCCACGTCGAGCAAAGCCGACAGCAGTCGATCCCGGTCCAGGCCGACCTTGCTCGGGTCGATTCCTTGCCGATGGATTGGCCGTCATTGCCGGGGGTGGATGCGCCACGGCTGGCCAGGGAATGGGGCCAGGATCCAGCGTTCTATCGAAGCCAGTTGCGCCGCTTCGTCGATGAGTACGCCGATACAAACACCCCACCGCATGATCTGAAAACCATGTTGCACAAGCTCGCCGGCACGGCAGGGGTGTTGTGCTTGAAGACCATCGGTGAGCAGGCGCGCCTGACCGAACAATGCCTGGCGGCCGATCCGCATGCCGATGTGATCGAGGCCTGGCAAGGCATCGTACTTGCGTTGCAAGATCTGAGCCGTGCGGCACAGCCTTGGCTGGCACCAAGCGACCCCATTACATCCCCCGTCATATCCCTGCCGGATTGGATGGCGGCACTGGCATCGCATCGATTGGAAGCCTCCGTGCAGTTTGAGGGATTGAAGCCCACGTTGGCCACGCGCGTGGCCGCAGCCGATTGGCAGCCTCTGTGCACGGCCATGTCGCAGTTGGACTACGACCAAGCCTTGGCGATCTTGCGCCGCCATCTGCCGGAGGCCCTCCAAACGTAAAGAAGTTTAAGTTTCGCCTAAGTCGCCCATTGCATAGTTAAGCTCGGTGCATGTTTGGCTGAGCGGAATGACGATGCGACTGTTGTTGGTCGAAGATGATCAGATGATTGGCGAGGCCGTTCTCGATATCCTGAGAGCGGAGCACTACGCCGTCGACTGGGTTCGCGACGGGCGCGCTGCCGAAGCGGCCCTGTCAACCGAAACCTATGACCTGATGCTGCTCGACCTCGGCTTGCCTGGTAAAGATGGGCTGGACATCCTGCGGCAGTTTCGTGCCGCCCGCAAAAACACGCCGGTGCTGATTGCAACCGCACGTGACTCGATCGAACAGCGCATCCAGGGCCTCGACGCGGGTGCCGACGACTACCTGCTCAAGCCCTATGACCTGGGCGAGTTGCTGGCTCGGGTGCGCGCTTTGTTGCGACGCGCCTGCGGCCGCACCGAAACGGTTTACGAACACATGGGCGTGGTGATCAACTCCACCACCCACGAAGCCTCGGTGGAAGGGCAACCGGTGGTGCTGTCTTACCGCGAATGGGCGGTGCTCGACAGCCTGCTGTCACGCCCAGGGGCGGTGCTGTCTCGCCAACAACTCGAAACCAAAATTTTTGGCTGGGACGATGGCGTGGTCAGCAACGCGGTCGAGGTCTACATCCACGGGCTGCGCAAGAAGCTGGGCACCCATTTGATCCAGAACGTGCGTGGGGTGGGCTACATGGTGCCGCGACCATGAATGCCCAGGTGACGCATTCCCTGCGCGCCAGACTGCTCGGCTTGTTGCTGGGCGCCATTTCGCTGGCCAGCGTGATCCAGGGCATCACCGCCTACTCAACAGCCCTGGCCCAAGCCGATGTGCTGTTTGATCGGCACATGCAGAAGATGGCGAGCTCCCTGCGCAACGGGGTGCCGCTGGGCAATGCGCAACCAGCCCGGCCTTCGGCACAAGATCGGGAAAGCGAAGACTTTGTGATCCAGGTGTGGAGCAAGGCCGGCATCCCTTTGTTTCAGTCGGCCGCGCACCGCAATCTGAGGCAGCCGGCGCCTCCCGGCTTTTCTACCATCAAGACGATGGACGAACGGATCTACCGTGTCTATTCACTGAGCACTCCCACCGGCACGGTGCAAGTGGCGCAAGACATGGCCGACCGTCACAACATGGCCACGGCCCTGGCCACTCGAGCCGCCATCCCCAGCATCGTGATGGCCCCCTTGCTGATGCTGATGGTCTGGATGGCAGTCAGTCGGTCATTGGCCCCGATTTCGGCCGTGCGGGCACAAATGTCGTCGCGCAAGGTCGATGACTTGTCTCCCGTCAACGATGACGGGTTGCCCGAAGAAGTACAGCCCCTCATCCAGGAAATCAACCTGTTGTTCGCGCGGGTGCGCCGAGCCTTTGAAGCCCAACGCAGCTTCGTTGCCGATGCGGCCCACGAACTGCGCTCACCGTTGGCAGCTCTGAAACTGCAGGTACAAGGCTTGCAACGCGCCACCGACGACGCGGCCCGTGAACTCGGGATCAAACGTCTGAGTTCCGGCATCGATCGGGCCTCGCACATGGTGGAGCAACTGTTGGCCTTGGCTCGTCAGGAGGCCAGCGCCAATGCGGGCGTACCCCTGGAGCCGCTTGACCTGGCGCAGGTGGGGATGATGTCCCTGACCGATTGTCTGCTGGCCGCCCAATCCCGGCAGATCGACCTGGGTGTGCATCGGGCCGAGGCGGCACTCATCAAGGGTCACACCGAAACGCTGCGGGTCTTGTTTCGCAACCTGCTGGACAACGCCATCAAGTACACCCCCAGCGGTGGCACGGTCGACCTGGACGTGGGCATCCAGGGCGACTGCGTGGTCGCGTCCATCGAAGATTCGGGCCCCGGCATCCCGGAAGCAGATCGCACCCGGGTCCTCGACCGCTTCTACCGGCTGCATCACGGCAACACGGAAGGCAGTGGTCTGGGGCTGGCCATCGTCAAGACCATCGCCGATCTGCACGGAGCCCAGGTCACGCTCGACACCTCCCCCCGGCTGGGTGGCCTGCGCGTACAACTGTCTTTTCCGCTGGCTCGCGCCTGAAACCCCGTCACGCCGATCCAACATATTTCGCATCCCATCCACATGAATGCGGATGTTTAAGTTTCGCCTAAGTATTAGCCCGCACAATCGCATCGTTTAATGACTCCTCAAGGATATTCATGCGCGCGCCTTTGCAATTGATCGGTATGGCGTCGGTCCTGACTCTTCTGGCCGCCTGCAGTACCACGCCCCCCACCCAGACCGCTGCCTCAACGGCCCCTGCCGCCGCTGCGAGCTCGACAGCGCCTCAGGGTCAGACCGCGTCGGTCAAGCCCAATGAAGTGGATCAGGCGCAACTGGCGGCCGAAGCTGCAGCCAAGCAGCGCATCGAGCTGAATGGCAAAAGCGTGTTCTTCGACTTTGACAACTACACGGTCAAGCCGAGCTACAACGACATGCTGCAAGCCCAGGCTGCCTTCATGAAGGCCCAGCCCAGCGACCACCTCACGCTGCAAGGTAATGCCGACGAACGCGGCAGCGCCGAATACAACCTGGCCCTGGGCCAGAAGCGCGCCGATGCGGTTCGCAAATCCCTGACCTTGCTGGGCGTCCCCAATGATCGCATCGAGGCCATCAGCTTCGGTAAAGAAAAGCCTCGCGCCACCTGCCACGAAGAACAGTGCTGGTCACAAAACCGTCGCGCTGACTTCGTTCACGGCGACAAGCGCTGACACGCTAACGGGTTCGGGGGCGATCGCGGTTGGCGCCCCCCGAAGACACCCGAGGCTGACACACTGCTGTCATCAAAGACAGCGATCCTATGGATGTCTTCAACCCCTTTTTGCAAAATCATGCAACGCAATCACATCGCGCTCTCTCTCATCGCTTTCTCGGCCGCTCTGGCCTCTTCTGCCGCCCTGGCAGAAAGCTTCACCGGCGCTGGCTCCTCGTTCGCCGCCCCGATTTACAGCAAGTGGGCCTCGGCTTACGAAAAAGCCACTCACGCCCAACTCAACTACCAATCCATCGGCTCGGGCGCAGGCATCAAGCAGATCAAGGCCAAGACCGTCGACTTCGGCGCCTCTGACATGCCCCTGACTGACGAAGAGCTCAGCCATGACGGCCTGATGCAGTTCCCCACCGTCGTTGGTGGTGTGGTGCCAGTGGTCAACGTCAAGGGCATCGAGCCCGGCCAATTGCGCCTGACCGGCCCCGTGCTGGCCGACATCTACCTGGGCAAGATCACCCACTGGAACGACGCCGCCATCCAGGCCCTGAACCGTGGCCTGAAACTGCCTGATTCGGAGATCGCCGTGGTTCGCCGCGCTGATGGTTCGGGCACCACCTTCATCTTCACGAGCTACCTGTCCAAGGTCAGCCCCGATTGGAAGACCAAGGTGGGCGTGAACACCGCCGTGAACTGGCCTCTGGGCACTGGCGGCAAGGGCAATGAAGGCGTGTCGGCCTTCGTGCAGCGCCTGCCCAATTCGATCGGTTACGTCGAATCGGCTTACGCCAAGCAAAACAAGATGACCTACGCGATCATGGCCAACCACGATGGCCACTTCGTGCAGCCCGTCGATGTGAACTTCAAGGCCGCCGCCGCGGGTGCCGACTGGTCCAAGTCGTTCTACCAGATCCTGACCGACCAACCTGGCGCCAACTCCTGGCCTATCACCGGTGCCACCTTCGTTGTGATGCACAAGGTGCAAGACAAGCCTGAGCAAGCCAAGGGCGTGCTGAAGTTCTTCGATTGGTCTTACACCCACGGCGACAAAATGGCTTCGGAACTGGACTACGTGCCGATGCCTGAATCGGTGAAGACCGTGATCCGCAAGCAATGGGGCGAGATGAAGTCGGCCGACGGCAAGGCCATCGCCTGGAAGTAATCAGGCCAGGGCGCTGAGCATGTCGCCTTCGCGGCGTGCCAGCCCCAGCTTGACCATCTGCTCGGCGGCCACCTGGGCCATCAGCTCAGGCGCCACCGGGTAGTACGCCGCGATCACCTTGTGGGTGATCGCACTGTGGCGAAACAGCTCGGCAATGTCGTTCACGCTCATTTGCCGAGCCGCCAGCAACTTGAAAGCCAGCAAGGCCTTCAGCGCGTTGTCGGCATTGCGTTTGGGATCCGCCGCCAGCCATTTGATGCGCGACTGCGCCGCATCCAAAGCCGCCTTCACGTTCGTGAACGGCGCACCATGCCCCGGAATCACCAGGCGCGGATCGAGTTGACCAATCAGATCCAGCGTGGCCTGTTGCTCGGCAAAGCCCGATTCACCCACGATCTCCGGAAAGATCACACCAAACCCGTTCTGCCAAAGCGCATCGGCACTGATGAGGATGCCGTGTCGCTCACACCAAAGCATGACCATGTCGTTGTCGTGCCCTGGCGCGCCCAGCACCTGCCAGTCATCGCCGCCCAGCTCAATCGTGTCGCCGGGTGTCATCACGGCATCGTGTCGAAACTGCGGGCAATGCTGCCCGGTGGGGGCGTAGCTCAATCGGTCGGGGTCCCACTCGGTCACGGCATCAGCCAGGCCCGGCGGAATGACCGTCAGGCATTCGTAATGTTGCTGCAGCAGCGCATTGCCGCCAGCATGATCCGAATGCAGATGGGTGTTGAGGATGCGTTTGAGGGGCCGCCCTTGCAGGGCCTGGCGCACCAACGCGAGGGTCTGGTCCGCATGCGTGCCATAGCCCGTGTCGACCACGGTCGGGCAGTCGGGATCCAGAAAGACGATGTTGTTGGACGAGAGCCAGCCTCGCTCCAACACATGGATGTGTGCAGGCAGTGTCATCAGGTGGACCATCTTAGCGGCCCACCCTCGAACCCATCAAGGGATCAGACGCGCATACCCTTGACGATGCGGGCACGTTCTGTGGCAATCGCCTTGACGCGCTCGACGCGATGGTGAGAAGCCCGCATCACCGGCACCGGATGGTCATGCTCATGTTGAACACGCTCCCACAGGGTGATGGCCTTGCTGACCCAGTCGCAGTAGTGGGGATCTTCGGGCGAGTAAAACGGGATGCCACGGGCGGTCAAGGCTTCCAGCTCTTTTGCAGCCTTGGTTTCGGGCGCGTGTTCCAACTCCAGCTCCAGAACATGCAATGCGTGAACCCGTTTGGTGGTCTCAGGTGCCATCAATTCGGAACGCAGTTCTTGGGCGGTGTGTGGCATGGAAGTTCTCCAGATGAAACAGGACGACCTTAGTTTTGTCGGCCTTCCCCGCCTCACCTTGAGAGGCTGCCGGGACCCCCAGTGTCGCCGCCGTGCCTTTTCCCTATTCCCCTGAAAAACTGGCCGGAGTACCGGCCAATTCCGTGCATTCGATCACGAACGGATCAGGTGATCGAAGGCACTCAGAGCGGCCTTGGCACCATCGCCGGCGGCGATCACGATCTGCTTGTAGGGCACCGTGGTGCAGTCGCCCGCCGCAAACACGCCAGGCACATTGGTGTGGCCCTTGGCATCGACAAGGATCTCACCGAACTTGGACAACTCCACCGTGCCGCGGAGCCACTCGGTGTTGGGCACCAGGCCGATCTGCACGAACACGCCTTCCAGTGCCACGGTGTGCTCCACACCCGTGGCGCGGTCCTTGTACTTCAGACCGTTGACCTTGCCATCGGCCCCGGTGATTTCGGTGGTCTGCGCGTTGGTGTGGATGGTGACGTTGGACAGGCTCTTGAGCTTGTTGACCAGCACGGCATCGGCCTTGAGCTGATCGGCAAACTCGATCAAGGTGACGTGCTGCACGACGCCCGCCAGATCGATCGCCGCTTCGACCCCGGAGTTGCCGCCGCCGATCACCGACACGCGCTTGCCCTTGAACAGCGGGCCGTCGCAGTGCGGGCAGTAGGCCACGCCCTTGTTCTTGTATTCGGCTTCGCCTGGCACGTTCACATTGCGCCAGCGCGCGCCAGTGGACAAGATCACCGTCTTGGCTTTCAGCGTGCCGCCGTTGGCCATCTTCACCTGCACCAGGCCGCCCGGCTGATCTGCGGGGATCAGGCTTTCAGCGCGCTGCAGGTTCATGATGTCCACATCATAGGCCCGGGTGTGGGCTTCGAGCGCGGCGGCAAACTTGGGGCCGTCGGTTTCGAGCACCGAGATGTAGTTCTCGATGGCCAGCGTGTCGTTGACCTGACCGCCAAAGCGCTCGGCCGCCACCCCCGTGCGGATGCCCTTGCGAGCCGCATACACGGCAGCCGCCGCGCCGGCAGGCCCCCCGCCAATGATCAGCACGTCATAAGGGGCCTTGGCATCAAGCTTGGCCGCTTCCTTGGCCGCCGAGCCGGTGTCGAGCTTGGCCACGATCTCCTCGACCGTCATGCGGCCAGAGGCGAACACCTCGCCATTGAGGAAGACCATCGGCACGGCCATGATCTCGCGCTTCGTGACCTCATCCTGGAAGGCGCCGCCCTCGATGACCGTGGTCTTGATCTTGGGGTTGAGGATGGCCATGAGCGACAGCGCCTGCACCACGTCCGGGCAGTTGTGGCAGCTCAGGGACATGTAGACCTCGAAGTGGAAGTCCCCATCCAGCGCGCGGATGCTGTCGATGACGTCGGCTTCGACCTTGGGCGGATGGCCACCGGTCCATAGCAGGGCCAGCACCAGCGAGGTGAACTCATGCCCCAGCGGCAAGCCGGCAAAGCGCAGGTGGTTGTTCGCCCCCACACGTTGCAGCGTGAAAGAGGGCTTGCGCGCATCGTTGCCATCGGTGCGCAAGGTGATCTTGTCGGCGCGCAAACCTTGGATGGTTTGCAGCAGCTCCAGCATCTCGCGAGAGTTCTCAGAGTCGCTCAGCGATGCCACGATCTCGAAGGGTTGTTGTACGCGCTCCAGATAAGCGCCGAGTTGTGCCTTGAGGTTGTCGTCCAACATGGTGTGCATCCTTTTCAATCAAGCGACTTTGAGAACTGGCCTCCTATGGGTTTTCAGGCGGCCAGAGGGCTCCCCGCAGGCCTCTTGAGCCCGCAGGGAATGCAAATTCATCAACGATGTGGTGAGGTCAGGCCTCAGCACAGGTCAACGAGAAATAATTTAGATCTTGCCGACCAGGTCCAGCGACGGAGCCAGGGTCTTGGCGCCTTCGTTCCACTTGGCAGGGCAGACTTCGCCAGGGTGAGCGGCGGTGTACTGAGCGGCCTTGAGCTTGCGCACGGTTTCTTTCACATCGCGAGCGATTTCGTTGGAGTGGATTTCCAGCGTTTTGATGGTCAGGTTGGGGTCGATGATGAAGGTGCCGCGCAGCGCCAGGCCTTCTTCAGGGATGTGCACGCCGAAAGCGTTGGTCAGGGCGTGGGTGGGGTCGCCAACCAGGGGGAACTTGGCCTTGCCCACGGCAGGCGAAGTTTCGTGCCACACCTTGTGCGAGAAGTGGGTGTCGGTGGTCACGATGTAGACCTCGGCGCCGGCCTTCTGGAACTCAGCGTAGTGCTCAGCCGCGTCTTCGATTTCGGTGGGGCAGTTGAAGGTGAAAGCGGCCGGCATGAAGATCAGAACGGACCACTTGCCCTTCAGCGTTTGCTCGGTGACTTCGATGAACTCGCCCTTGCCGCCACGGTTGACGAAAGCTTGGGTCTTGAACGGTTGGACTTGCGTGTTGATCAGAGACATGTCTGGCTCCTGTTTGGTTGAGATCAGGGATAAAACAGGACCGATCTTAGGCCAGCCAGACAATTGTCAGGATTGATTGATCCAATGACTTTGATTGACACCCACTATGTGACGCCTCAGACCAACAGGTGCACAACGGACAAGATGCCAAATGGATCACGGGTTTGCCCCGGTCTCGTTTGTCGTGAAATATGACACATTGCCCTTTACGTACGTACTACGGCAAAGGGTTGTATGCATTCCGTTGTCCCGCACGAAACTGGCCCCTCCATGGACCCGGCATCGGCCCAGGCCCTGGAGCGGGCACTGGCCCTGACCATCGGCCAGCTTCAGCCGCGCGTTGCCACCGAGCCGCCGGCGGAGCCCCTGCCGGTCGCCGAAGCCCAGGAAATCGATTGGGCAGAGTGGTGCGAGGCCACCGCCGGCTCTGTCGGACAACTTCCTACACAGCAAGCAGCCAGACGCTGACCTGTCTTACAGACGGCGTCCTATCAAGGAAATTGGCCGGTGTTTGCACAATAACTCCATCGACAACGCCACAGCGCAGAAACGAAGGAGAAACGAGATGAACGCCGACCAAATCCTCGCCGAAATCCGCGAAACCAACCTGTCCTACCTGATGCTGGCTCAGACCCTGATCCGCGAAGATCGGGAGCAGGCGCTGTTCCGCCTCGGCATCTCGGAAGACGCGGCCGACCGTCTGGCTTCGCTGAGCCCGGCTCAGTTGCTGAAGATCGCTTCGACCAACACCCTGGTGTGCCGCATGCGTGTGGATGACGACCTGGTATGGACCCTGCTGACCAACCATGGCAAGGGCAGCGCCGTGGGCGGCATCGGCCAGCTGCACGCCAACATCCTGATGGCCGGTCGCCATCAAGAGGCGGCTTGAAGCGATTGCTCCAGACGCGTCAGACATTGACGCAAAGTGTCATAGAGCACGGCGGCCCGGTCAAATTGACCGGCCTTGCCCGCTTCGACCAATTGCCTGCTGACGTGGTGCATGGCTTTGGCCGACAGGCTGCCGGTTGATCCACTGACATGATGTGCGGCAGACACCAGTTGCCGCGCATCACCCGAGCGAATGGCCGACTCCATCTCAGCCAGCCTCCTGGGGCTGTCACTGAGAAAGACGTTGGCAAGCTCCATGAACAAGGCTTTGTCGCCACCGCAACGCTCGAGCGCTTCATTCAAGTCCAAGTCGGGCAGCGTGTCGGCCAAGTCGGCCTGAATCGACATCACCCGATCAATTTCGGCCATCATCCGATCCACCAGGATCGGCTTGCTGATGTAGCCATCCATGCCCGCTTGCAGGCAACGCTCGCGGTCACCTGACATGGCATTGGCTGTCATCGCCACAATGGGCTGATGGCGAACGCCGCCTTGTTCGCGCAAGCGAATGGCCCGGGTGGCGTCCAAGCCGCTCATGTGGGGCATTTGCATGTCCATCAACACCAGGTCGTATTCACCGCTGGCCGATTGGTCAACGGCCCGCACCCCGTCGGGGACCACATCGACTCGGTGCCCCAGGTGACTCAGCAAGCTCACCGCGAGCTTCTGGTTGACCACATTGTCCTCGGCCAACAAGATCTTCAGACCTTGGTGAGTGCGTTTGATCGGCTGCGCCAGACGCGGTGGCGCCGGGGTGGCGACCACCGAGACGGATGGGTCAGGCAAGGTCACGGGAAAGGTCACATGAAAGGTGCTGCCCTGCCCCAGCTGGCTTTCCACCCAGATCTGCCCGTTCATCAACCGAACCAGCCCGGCGCAAATCGTCAA
Organism: Burkholderiales bacterium; assembly: GCA_028864885.1. Classification (GTDB taxonomy): domain Bacteria; phylum Pseudomonadota; class Gammaproteobacteria; order Burkholderiales; family Burkholderiaceae_C; genus Aquabacterium. The sequence continues at coordinate 26,058 of JAGWLR010000020.1, forward strand.
CCCCAAGCCGGACCCACCAAAGCGACGGGTGGTGCTGGCATCCGCCTGCGTGAAGGCCTCAAAAATTTGCCGTTGCTGCACTGGAGAGATGCCGATCCCCGAGTCGCTCACCAAGAGATGCAGTTGTTGTTGCTTGCTCGTTGCCGTCTCGTATCCGATATGCAAACGCACCTCGCCTTGCTCGGTGAACTTGATGGCATTACCGACCAAATTGATCAAAATCTGGCGCAGGCGAACCGGATCGGCCACCACGGCATCCGGCACATCGGGACCGGCGTCGACCCGAAGTGCCAAACCCTTTTCCCGGGCCCGCAAGGTAAGGGCTTGAATCCCCACCCCAATTTCATGACGCAGGGAAAACGGCACATTCTCGATGGTCAGCTTGCCGGCTTCCATCTTGGACACATCCAAAATGTCATTGACGATGACCAACAGAGAGTCTGCCGATGACTTGACCAGTTGCAGATACTCCCGCTGTTGCGTTGTCAATTCAGTGGCCAGCGTCAACTCGGTCATGCCAATGATGCCGTTCATCGGCGTACGGATTTCATGGCTCATATTGGCCAGAAACTCCGACTTGGTTCGACTGGCGCGTTCGGCGTGCTCTTTGGCCTCCACCAACTGTTGTGTCAATTGCTTGGCCTCGGTGTTGTCCAGAATCAAGCCATCGAAGTACAGTAGCTTGCCGCGCTCATCGAAAATCCCCTGACCCTTGCCATAGGCCCAGACAATGCGCCCATCCGTATGATGAATACGGTAGTGCACCTCATAAGACCGCCGTTCGGCAACGGCCGCTCGCACCTCTCTGTCGATAGACGGCAGGTCGTCAGGCACCACGATGTCAGACAAGCAGACTTCGCCAGACATGAACTGGGCTGCGGTTCGCCCCGAGAGCGCGGCGATGCCATCCGTCAAGAAGAGCATCGTGTTGCATCGGTCAGGCAGACACCGGTAGACACAACCTGGCAGGTTGGCGATCAACCGCAGATATTTGTCCTCGCTCTCTACCAGAGCCTGCTGGGTCTGCGCGCGCAATTTGTCATGCGCTGCAATCAACTCCTGCGACGACAGCTCAAGGCTACGCGTACGCAGCGTCAGATCCCGCTCGTACTGGTTGTAGCTGTCATCGACCATGGCCAGAAATCGGGGCAAGCGCTCCGCCCATTCCGCCAGTTCGCCGCAAATGGCGTCCCCTGATGCCGCCTCACGCAAACGGGTTTGCCACGACGCCAGGGCCTCATCGCTTTCAAGGCCCAAACCCCGCTTGAGCTGACGAATCAAGGATTTGTTCGACAACATCCGTTACCGCCTTACGCGACTTCGCTGAGGTAGGTGATCGTCATGGTTTGGTTATGCAGCTTGCAATCGAGGCCTTTGACGGTTGGGCTGATTTCGCCGTAAGAATAGAAACCTGACACCGTGGCATGGCGTCCGAATACCGCCGCGACGGCTTCAACCTCTTCATCGACATGGGCCCCCATCACCAGTTTTCGGCCAACGCAACTCACCAGTAACGCCAAGCCATCCTCATCGGGCAGGGATTCTTCTCGCACCCGTTCAGCCGCGATTTCGGCGCCAGTGATGAGTGAATCGGTTGTGGCGTGCATCAGGCGCAGATAGCCGTCCTGCACTACCTCGCCAGCCAGAATCAAGCTACCTTGGGCCTCATTGATTCCCAGGATCGTGCGTATCAAACCCAGTTCATTGCGGTCGGCACCGAGCATTTCGAATGGAAAGAGCAAGCCCGAGCCAGGCAGATCACGCGCGTAGTCACCCAGATAGCGCTTGTAAATCTCAAGCGCTGGCTCGCCGTCCAGCTCATACAGAACATTCCCCTCGCAACGGGTGACCCGACGGAGCACGCCGAACGGTTGCCAGCCATGGAAACTGCCATGACGCAGCTTCAGCTTGGGCCCGGACAAGCCTAGGGCGACCAACTGGCTGGGCGAAATGGCCGTGTCCGAGACCGTCCATGTTTGCTTGAACGCGCCGGCGTCACCCGCCAGACCACCCGAAATCGAAACCTCGCGAGGCAGCCGACTCTGCAGCCCCTCGATCAAGGCACTGCCGTTGATCGCCACCCCCTGCCCCAGCAGGATCACACTGTGGACATCCGAATCGCTCAATTGACTGGCGAGCCGCTGCCCGGCTGCAAATGAATCGCCCATGTCAGCCAGATCAGTCGTGACGAGCTTGAAGCTGGGCTGCGCCAGATTCACGGCGGAAATGACCACCCCGCCGTTCGTGACCCCCTCGTTGGAGATTTCACCGGCGGTGCTGCACCCGATCAGGTTGACGTTGGGTAAGGCCGCCTTGAGTTGTGCGAGGGATGAGTCCGATGCGAGGTGCCGCGCATCCGCAAACACAAAGGCCAGTTGAGGATCGATCGCCAGTAGTTCAGCGCATTCGTCGGCGTTTGGAATATGCTCCCAGAGTCCTTGCGCCACCTTCATGCTGGCTCCTCGCCTGACGTCACGAGATCGTCCTGGAACCGCGCCTTGATCGCCAGCACCTCATTCATGTGATCCAGAAACGCCTTGATGCAGACCGGATCGAAATGGCTGCCGCTGTTTTCTTTCAAGAAGTCGACAGCACGATCCACCTCCCAGGCCTTTTTGTAGGGACGCTCCGACGTCAAGGCATCGAACACATCGGCCACGGCGACGATGCGCCCGACCAAGGGGATGGCCCCTCCAGCCAGGCCCTTCGGGTAGCCGCTGCCATCGAATTTTTCATGGTGGGTGAGGGCGATCACCGCGGCCATCTGCAGGAACGGCGAGGTGCTGCCATCCAGGATTTCGAAGCCAATGGCGGCGTGCTCACGCATGATCGTCATTTCTTCCGGATCGAGGCGACCGGGTTTGAGCAGGATGTGATCAGGCGTGCCGACCTTGCCAATGTCATGCATGGGGGCGGCATCCAGAATCAGTTCCTGGTCTGCTTTCGACCACCCCAGCTCGCGCGCAATCAACTGCGAGTAATGCGCCATCCGCAAGAGATGGGCCCCCGTTTCAGGATCGCGGTATTCGGCTGCCCGCGCCAACTTCAGCACGGTTTCGCGTTCACGCGCCACGATAGCCGCAGTGGCCTTGGCCACTTCCTGGGCCAGCCAACTGGCGCGATCGGCCAACTCCTTCTGATTACGGCGCAGCACCAGCATGTTGCGCGTGCGGGCCAGAAATTCAGCCCGGTCCACCGGCTTGGTCAAGAGGTCGTTGGCCCCTTTTTCCAGCGCCTGGAACTTGACATCGGTGTCGCTGCTGGCGGTGATCATCAGGATCGGGGTCAGCGTCTTGCCCGGGGCCGCACGAAACGCTTCGATGAAGGCCATGCCGTCGAGCTCGGGCATCATGTAATCCACGATCAACAGATCGGGATCGTTCTGCAAGCACCAGTCCAGCCCTTGGCGCGCATCGAGAAATTCCACCGTTTCCGTGTCTGGCAATTGCCGGGCCAAGACCTTGAGCAAGGTGACGTTGACCGGGTTGTCATCCACGATGGCGATCTGCATGAGGGCTCCGCACGGACTGATGGTTTAGAGGTATCGGCAGGGGGCGTCTTCAACTTAAATAGCGAGACAAGGCCTCGTCTGCCAAGGCCTCTTCCCGTTTGAGTTCGTCGAGCAGGCGATCGAGGCGGTCGGTGGCGCCTTCGTCCAGCGCCTGCTGCAGGCGACGCGCGACGTTGGACAAGGCACTGGCTCCGATCGTGCCGGCCGACGACACCAGGGTGTGCGCCACATTGGAGGCCTGGGCCAACTGGCCCGTTTCAATCAAAGCCTGGATGTGCTCGTGGGCCTTCGAGCCCTCGTCCATGTAGCGGCGTACCAGCTTTTGGTACAGCACCTCGTTGCCCATGCAGCGCTCTAGCCCCACAGCCACAGACACCTTTTCCTGTTCGGGCAAAGGCACGGGGTGCCCCAGCCACTTGAGCAAGGTCCGAAACAGTTCTTTGGGATCAAAGGGCTTGGTGACGTGGTCGTTCATACCGGCGGCAAAGCAGCGCTCTCGGTCGCGCGACATGGCGTGCGCGGTCATGGCGATGATCGGGATGTGCGCCCAGGCCGGCTCCTGGCGAATCAGGCGGGTCACTTCATAGCCATCCATCTCGGGCATCTGCACGTCCATCAGGATCAGATCCGGACGCTCGTCCGACAGGTGGGCCAGGGCTTGCCGGCCATTCGAGGCCACACTGACCTGCATCCCCGCTGCGTCGCGCAAGAGCTCGCTGGCCACCAGCTGGTTGAACTCGTTGTCTTCCACCAGCAGCACCTTGCGTCCCTTGAGGGCCTCCCACTCGGGCGTAGCCGCCGGGGTGGCCAAGGGCAAGGTAGGCCGGGGCGCCGCGATGCGTTCGCCCAGCGAGGCAGCCAGCACCTCTTGCAGGGTCGAAATGCTCACTGGCTTGGTCAGGCAACCGTGCAGGCCTTCGCGCATGGCCCGCTGGCACACCCCCTCATCGCCATAGGCGGTGACCATGATCACCTTTGGCGGGTGTCCCAGTGCCTGGTTGTGCAAGATCCGCCGCGCGGCCTCGAACCCATCTACGTCCGGCATGCGCCAATCCACCAGCACCAAGTCAAATGGTTTGTCATGGTCAGCTTGCTGCACTTCGCGCCAACCGGAGGCTGCGTCAGGCACCAGCACGGGCTGACATCCCAGGCTTTGCAGCAACACCCCCATGATGTCGCGGGCGCTGTCGCTGTCGTCGATCACCAGCACGCGGCGCCCGCTGAGCTCGGGCACCGGCAGCCCGTACATATTGGACGCCGATTCATGCACGCCAAACGTGGCCGTGAAATAGAACTCGCTGCCGCGGCCCGGATTGCTGCTGACCCCGATCTGGCCACCCATCAACTCGACCAGTTCCTTGCTGATGACCAGGCCCAGACCGGTGCCGCCGTAGCGTCGGGCGGTCGATTCATCGGCCTGTGAGAAGGGCCGAAACAGGCGCTTGAGCTGGTCGGGCGACATGCCGATGCCGGTGTCACGCACCGCGACCCGCAAGGTGCAGCGCTGAGGCAGGCGAGACACCAGGGTGACGCTGACGACAACTTCGCCCACGTCGGTGAACTTGACGGCGTTGTTGCACAGATTGATCAGGATTTGCGTCAGGCGCTGCGCATCGCCCACCAGGGTCGAGGGCACGCTGGGCGCGGTGCCAATCAGCAACTCCAGCCCTTTTTGCTGAGCCTTGTAGCCCACGATGACGGTCAGCTTGTCCAGCACGTCTTCCAGGCGGAAGGGCTGGGACTCCAGCTCCAATTTACCGGCCTCGATCTTCGAGAAGTCAAGAATCTGGTCGATCAACTGCAACAAGGTGTCGGCCGCCATCTGGGCCTTGCTGAGGTAATCGCGCTGCTTGGGATCATGGTCGGTGCGCAAGGCCAGGCCAGTCAAGCCCAGGATCGCGTTCATGGGTGTGCGGATTTCGTGGCTCATATTGGCCAGGAATTCGCTCTTGGCCCGCGTGGCAGATTCGGCCAGGTCACGGGCGCGGGCCAGTTCGGTGTTGGCCATCTCCAGCTGGGCGGTCCGTTCGTGCACGCGGCTTTCGAGCTGCGCATTGAGCTTGCGAATCGACTCTTCGGCCTGACGTGCATCGGTCACATCCACATTCACTCCCACCACCCGAAGCGGGCGCTGGTGCGAATCCCGGATCACCGTCCACTCGGCGCGGAGGATGCGGCGCTCGCCGTCGGGGCGACAAATGGCAAATTCAAGCTGCCCTTCGCTGCCGCCATGTTTTACGGCGTTCAAAAAACGCTGCTGGGTGTCTTGCGCCGTGTCAGGAGCGAACAAAGGGGTGACATCGTCAAAGCGAAGCGGCGACTGCCGGCGCATGCCAAACAAACGAAACTGCTGCTCATCCCAGACCAGTACATCGCGCACCACATCCCAGTCCCAGATGCCGATGGAGGCCGAGCGGGCCGCCATCTTCAGCCGGCTTTCGGTCTGGATCAGCGCGTCGTATGGGGCCCGGATGCTGGTCAAAAAGGCCGCCACGTACAGCAACAGGTAAGCCACCACTTTGTACAAATGGCCGAAGATATTCTGGAAATCCGAAGGGCTGAGGTAGCTGGTGAATGCCAGTTCACCCACCCCCATCACGAAGGCCGAGGTGGCCAGCAGGTAGTAGTGCAGCAGGTGATCGCGGCGGGCCCGGTACAACAACAGCAAGGCGATGGTGGTATTGGTCAGGCTCAAACCGTATTCATAGCGCGCCTTGAAGGCTGTCACCCCTTCGCCAGGGATGAAGGTGATCGGAAAGTGATCCAACCCGTAAGAACCGAACCAAATCACCCCCAGCGCCAAAGCCAGACCCGACGAGAGGATCGTGCCTCGGGATACTTTGGGTCGCGCCCAGACCGCCACCAGCCCCAGCGTCAGCGCCTCGGCACTGCGCCCGATCAGCCAGAAGAAGATGGCACGTGGCGTACTAGCATGGCCCAGCAGATCCGGCATGCCGGCGTAGGTCAGTGCATGGATGAGATCGCAGACCCCGACCAGAAAAAAGCCCCCTACCAGCAGCGGCGTGGCCCCTCGGTCGTCGTCGCGTAGGGCATGCCAGCCCACGGCCACGATCAGCATCGACACCACGATGGACACCAGTTCCAGCATCAGGTGCACAGACAGCATGCTGGTCTGCAAATACGCCCACTTCACGGTCGGTGCCTGAATGCGCAGCAAAACCAAGCCCACCACGGCCAACACGGCAATGGTGAGACTGACCAGTTTCACGCGGCCCTCACGCTCGCTCAGCCAAGGTGTCATGACCCCCTCCAGGGTTGTGCGGGCTGCTCCAACGTCCATACCCCCGCATGGTTCATTTTTTCTGATTTGACGGATCCACATTATTAGGGGTGTTGCCAGCCATTTGATTGGGCAGTGTTTACCCGGCTATTGCAGGCTTCTGTCAGACAAATTCCTACAAAACGTGTAGCAAGACACCGACCGCGCTTACAGACGGGCTCCTATCAAGGAAATTGAGCTGTTTTTGCACAATGAATCCATCGACGACGCAACCGCGATCTGAAATCTGAACCGAGGAGACCCCCATGCGAGCCAAGAGCCTGTTGACCGAAGCCAAGCAAATCGAAACCGCCGTCACCCTGATCAATCTGGGTGCCCGCCTGCAGGTGCTGGAATCGGAAACCAACCTCTCGTATGAGCGTCTGCTGCGTCTGTACAAAGAAGTGTCGGGCAAGTCGCCCTCGAAAGGCCAACTGCCTTTCTCGACCGACTGGTTCATGACCTGGCAGCCCAACATCCACGCCTCGCTGTTCCTGAACATCCACGAGTATCTGAACAAGGCAGCCGAGATGGACGAAATCGATACTGTCATCAAGGCCTACCAGCTGTACCTCGAACAAACCCAGAACCAAGGTCTGGAAGCGCTGTTGTCGGTCACCCGTGCCTGGCGCCTGGTGAAGTTCATCGACAACGGCATGTTGACCCTGACCAAGTGCTCCAAGTGCGGTGGTCACTTCGTCAGCCACCCCCACGAAATCTCTCGCCACTATGTCTGCGGTCTGTGCAATCCCCCTGCACGCGCTGGCAAGGGCAAAGCCTCCGGTGCCATCCAGATGCACTGAAGGATGAGGACTCCTGTTTGATTGTGTTTGCTCCGTAGATTGCATGTTGTTGCGCCCCGGATCCTCGGATCTGGGGCTTTTTTTTGCAACACGTGCTGGTCTTCAGCGCCACTCCATAGTCTGATCGCCTGCTGCCTGACCCAAGGGACTTTCCTTCAAAAGCCTTGCGATCCCGCGCTGCTTAGAGACGCATGGCGCTCAGCTGCGCGTTCTACACAGCGGGCTTTTTCGTCCTCAGTCATTCGGGTCCACTGCGCGATTTCTTGCAAAGTGCGCCCGCAACCCACGCACACGTCGTTCTGGTTAAGACGACAGACCTGTACGCAGGGGCTGGCCACGGGAAACCGAGTTTGATCGGATCCATCCGGATAGTTCATGCACTCACCTTTGCCCCAGAATTGTCCAACAAAGGACAGGAAGGTGAACCAAAGCTGGCTAAAAGGATCTACTCACTTTTACCGAAAGCCCAACCATGAAGCACTCGATGCACCTTCCAATCGCGTTGGCCGCCTCTTTGCTGATGGTGGCCACACACGCCCCAGCCCAAACCACCGCCAATTCAGACCGCCCATCCTTGAAGGGCAGTTGGCAATTCCGCCCCAGGGGCACCGGGTGCACTGAACAGTATTTCTTCCGCTCAGATGGCACCTTGATGGTGCAAAGCGCCCATGAGGTCAGTGAAAGCACTTATGTGCTGGCCGATCAACCTGAGCGGGGTGGCTTTTACAAATTCGAGACGCAGGTCACGCAGACCAACGGCCGACACGATTGCCAGGGCAAGCAGACCCCCGTGGGCAAACAATCGAGCAGCTACCTGCGGTTTCAGGCCAACGGCAACCGCTTGATCTTGTGCCGCGAGGCCAACCTGTCGGCCTGCATGGGCCCCCTGATCCGCCTCAAGGGACGGATCGGGGCCTGACCTCCCATCACAACGGCGTCATGCCGTGACGGATGGCGCAGCGAACCAGGTCGGGGTTGTTCGTCACGCCCAGCTTTTGCATCATCCGCATCTTGTGGGTGCTGACGGTTTTCGGGCTGAGGTGCAGATTGTCGGCAATGCTGCCCAAAGGCATGCCCGAGACGATCATCTGCAGAATCTGGTACTCACGCTCGGACAGGACCGCCTTGGGATGGGCGTCGGTTTCGCCGGCCGTGAACACGACGGACTCAACCAGCGCTGGATCAATGAATTTGCCGCCCGCCGCAACACGACGCACGCCATTGAGCAGCACATTGGGTTCGCTGTCTTTGGTGATGTAACCCTGCGCTCCGGCCTTGAGGGCACGCTGAACGATCTGGCCTTCGTTGTGCATCGACAAGATGAGTACAGGCAGAGAGGGCATCTCCGCATGCAAGACCTTGAGCATTTCCAACCCACCCAATGAGGGCAGGCTGATGTCCAGCAAAAGCATGTCGACGTTGCCGGCCCTCACCAGGGCCAGGGCCTCTTCGGTCGTACTGGCTTCGGCCACCACCTGGATATCATCCGTGGTGGCCATGATCTGACGGATACCTCCACGCACGATGGCGTGGTCGTCGGCGATCACCATGCGAATCATGGCGTAAGCTCCTTGTTCAAAGGCAATTGAATGTCTATGGTTGCGCCCGCACCCGGCTGACTGATGATCAACATCTGCCCACCCCATGCCTGGACTCGCTCTCGCATCCCCTTCAAGCCAAAAGCCTGACGGGCCAAGACTGTTGCAGGTAAAAATCCCACCCCATTGTCAACGATCCTGAGGTAAAGCTTGTCGTTTTGGCAATTCATTGTGATGTCGACGTGGCTAGCCTGAGCATGGCGCATCACATTTGTCAGCGATTCCTGCACACATCTGAAGATGACCGTGGCCTGGTCTGATGACAATCGTGCAGATATCGCATCTCCCTGAGAGCACTCCAGGTCGATGTCCAAGCCGCAACGTCGCTGAACTTCCTCGACCAGCCACTCGACACCAGCGAAGAGGCCCAGTTCCAGAACCGGTGGACGCAAGTTACCCGCAACCTGGCGCACGACGGTCATGATGTGTTTAAGCTGGCTTTGGATGTCGGACACAGCCACATCCATCCCTTCTACCTGAGCGAAGCGACGCCCCAAGGTTGACACCTCCATTTTCAGGCCGGTCAGGAGTTGGCCGAGCTCATCGTGCATTTCGCGCGCGATGGTTCGCTTTTCGGCTTCCATCTCGGCGTGATGATGCGCGGACAAGGCTCGCAACTGGTCCCGCGCATCACGCAGCGCCCGCGTGACTTCCCGCGTGGATGAAATGTCTTGGACACTGATGACCCGAAAAATCGGTTCACCCCTCTCGTCCCTGACCACGGTGGCATCCACCAGGACAGGGAACTCGGAGCCATCACAACGAATGTGTCGTGACTCGAACTGGTGCTGGCCCTGTTCGTGTACCTTGGCGATATTTGCCTTGGCCTCTTCCCAGGCTGCGGGCGCAAAAACCTTCTCGACCGGCGCGCCCTGCAATGCTTCAACTTGATAGCCGTGCATGCGCGCAAACGCGGGATTCACCTCGACCAGCGTCTGGCTGTCGCACGAACTGATCGCCATTCCCCAGCCTGCGTTGCTGAAGAGGCTTTCCAGCAAGCGCAGCCGACGCGTGCAGGCGTCGGCGTCAGAGGCCGCCTGAGGCGACACAGGGTGATTCAGAATCGGTGGGGAAGCTTCCAACATGGTGACGCATCATAGAAGGACCACGCAAAGTGTCAAAGCCGAAAAAGCTGGTCAACAGCGGGAAACCGCCTGACTGGGAATGGCAACTCAAGGCGGCATACTGGCGGGGCTTCGCCATGCACGCTTCATGATTCCCCCACGTCGATTCCCTCCAGCTTTGGCTATTCCAGCCGCTGCGTCCTTGACCTTGATAGCCGGCACGCTGCAAGGGCTTTTGAAATCCCATGCTCCGGGCGCCATCTGGCTTTTGTTTTACCCGGCCGTTTATCTCAGTTCCTGGCTTGGCGGGTTGATCGCTGGGGTCACGTCGGCGGTGGTTTCGATCGCGATTGTGTGGCTTTGGATGCTTCCGGGTTCCTTGACACTGCCGGGCGCCCTGTTGGCAACCGCAGTGTTTGCCTGTCTTTGCGGTCTCATTTGTTACAGCCATGAGCGCGGCCGGCGCTCAGAGCAACGTCTTCGTATCTTGTTCGCCCGCTCGGCAGATGCCATCATCGTGGCCGACATGTTCGGATGCTGCCGGGCCATCAACCCATCGGCTTGCGTAATGCTGGCGTATCCCCGAGCCAACTTGATCGGGCAATCCATTTTCGGCTTTGTTGCACCGGAGGATTCCGAGCGCGTGAAGCAAGCCCTGGACCTGGCTCGGCAAGGTGGTATCGACCGTCTGGATATCCACATTGTCAATGCATTGGCTGAATCGATTCCAGTCGAGTTAAGTACCAACGCACTATCTGGCGATGAGTGGTTGATCAACATTCGGGACAGTCGCCCCCGCAAGGAAGCTGAGGAATCGTTGCTGCAAGTAAGAGCTGAGCTGTACGAGGCGCAACGCTTGGCCCAAATCGGAAACTGGCAATGGGATATGACGTCGGACCAGATGAAGTGGTCACCTGAGCTGTTTCGAATCTACCGATGGGACCCGGCAAAGGCACCGCCGTCCATCGACGAACTGGAGGTGTTCTATGCCGCGCAGTCACGAGAGTCTCGCAAGACCGCCATGCAGGAGGTCATGACATCTGGCAAGCCATACACCGCAGAGCGCGAAATCGTCTTCCCAGACGGAATGAGGCGCTGGATACTTGTGACCAATGAGGGCATTCGTGGCCCCGACGGCAAGATCACCAAACTGCGGGGCACTGCGCAAGACGTCACCGACCGTAAGCGGATGGAGTTGCAGCTCATCGATTCGCAATCAGAATTGCGTGAAATCGCTGCCCACAGAGAGCTTGAACGAGAAGAGGAACGCAAGGCTATCGCCCGCGAAATTCATGATGAGTTGGGCCAACTGCTGGCTGCCATGCGCATGAATGCGGTTCAGATCCAAGCGCATTGCAGTCCGGCTCCAGCAGCCCGGGTTCATCTCGATGATTTGAGCAAGCTGGTTCAGCGCATGTTCGAGGTCGTACGCAGCCTGGCCACCAGCCTTCGTCCAGCAGCCCTTGATTTGGGGCTGGTCAGCGCACTCGAGTGGTTGGTGGAAGACTTCTCAATACGGTGGGAAATCCCCTGCAAATTACAAATTCTTGGCGACGAGCCTGAGCTGCGAGACGCCCTCTCCACGGCTGTTTTTCGTGTGGTTCAAGAATCGTTGACCAACGCGGCCAAGCACGCGCAAGCACATCAAATTGACATTCAACTGAGCTTCGAGGCACAACTCGTGCGAGTAAGCATTCGGGATGATGGGTGTGGATTCATACCCGAGCAAACTAATCGACCTGGTCACTTTGGATTGATTGGCATGCGTGAACGAATCCTATCGCTTCAGGGACACATCGACATCAAAACCGCGCCTGGACAAGGCACCCAGGTGGCTTTTGAAGTGCCTATCAATGACAGTCACACCTTGACTTTGCAGAAGACCTGAAATTCACATGAGTGCTGTGATCGAACGCACCTTCGAAGTGGTACGCAGCGTTGCCACCAGTTTGAGACCATCGGTGCATTGATTAACATCATGCGTCAGTACGAGACGGCGGATGGGCACAGCGGCTATCTGGCGTGGCGTGCACAACGACGAACATGAAACGACTCAATCGAATCGCTTTCTTGACCTAAACCGCCAACCTTGATCCAAAACGATCAGGACATTTTCGCTGGCGGGCGTCACACGCAGTCCCTAAGCTTCGTGACCTCAGCTGTCATCACGGAGAACCAGGGTGTCTCGCATCAATCGCCGTCAATTCGTCCATCGCACCGGCGCCGCCCTTGGCGCCTCGATGCTGCCCGCCAGCCTGCAGAAAGTGCTGGCCGCGCCCGCTCAAAGCGGCACCCTGGGCTCGATCGCGCACGTGGTGATCTTCTCGCAAGAAAACCGGTCGTTCGACCATTACTTCGGCGCGATGCGAGGCGTTCTGGGCTTCGGGGACGACCACCCCATGCTGCGACAAAACAGCGGCAACCAAAGCGTGCTGCTGCAGCAAGACCTGGTGGTGACTGGCCTGACGCACGCGCCGTTCCACCTCGACACCAGCTGCGTGTACGACATCGCTCATGACTGGAGCACCCAGAACACTGCCTACAACGGCGGCCGCATGGACGCCTGGCTGATCGCCAAGGGCCCCTTCACCATGGGCCAATACAACCGGCAAGACATCCCCTGGCACTACGCCCTGGCCGATGCCTTCACGCTGTGTGATCACTACTTTTGCTCCACCCGCACCAGCACCGACCCCAACCGCCTGTACCTGATGAGCGGCACGCTGGATCCTGCCGGACTCAACGGTGGCCCCGCCACCTCCAACAGCTTTGGCGACCTGACTTGGACGACCTACCCCGAGCGATTGCAAGCCGCGGGGATCTCCTGGCGCATGTACCAGGAGCAGGACAACTACGACGACAACGCCTTGGCCTGGTTCAAACAGTTCAAGAACGCCGTGGTCGGATCGCCTCTCTATGAAAACGGCATGAAGCGCCGCACCGTGGCGGACTTCCGCAATGACGTCATGAACGATCAGTTGCCAGCCGTGTCCTGGATCATCGCGCCTCAGGATCAATCCGAGCATCCGCGCGGCCAACCCAACGCCGGCGCCAACTACGTCAACCAGTATCTGGATGCCCTGGCCTCCAACCCGGCGGTGTGGGCCAAGACCGTCTTCATCCTGACCTACGACGAGAACGGTGGCTTCTTCGATCACGTCAGCCCGCCCGTGCCACTGCCCGGCACGCCTGACGAGTTCGTCAACGGCCAATCCATCGGCCTGGGCTTCCGTGTTCCCACCATCGTCTGCTCGCCGTGGAGCCGTGGCGGCTGGGTGGCCAGCGAAACCTTCGACCACACCTCGATCCTGCAATTCCTGGAGAAGTGGACCGGCGTGGCCGAGCCCAACATCTCGCAATGGCGACGCCAGGTGTGCGGCGACCTGACCTCATGCTTCGATTTCAGCGTCAGCGACACCAGCCGCCCCGCTCTGCCCGACACTGCATCCCTGGTGGCCACCAGCGCGACCCAGTGCTCCACCCTGTTGGCCTTGCCGGCCTACAGCAGCGACATCCCCGCTCAGGAAGCAGGGCAAAAGCCGCTGCGCGGTCAGCCCACGCAGCTGGAGTGCTGGCTGTCGTCTGACCTGGCCAATGGCAAGGTCTGGATCAACTGGGCCAACCACGGCACCCAATCGGCATCGATGCAGATCAACGCCAACAATGACCGCACCGATGGCCCCTGGTTCTACCAGGCCGACCCGGGTCAATCTGGCAAGGACTACTGGCGCGTGGTGCTGTGGGGCGGCGGCTATTACGATCTGGAGTTGCGCGGCCCCGCCCAATTCATGCGCCGTTTCCGTGGTTATCTCAACGCGTGGGCCGTGAATTGGCAACCCGAGCCCGACATCAAACTGCTCACGCAAGGGCCCGGCCAACCCGTGGCCATCACCTTCAGTAACCCGGGCAGCCGCGCCGTGACCCTCAATGTGGTCGACCGGATCGGGCAGGGCACCACCCACTGGGCCATCACGCTCAATGGCAAAGAGACACGCACCGTGCTCTTCCCGACCACACAAGACTGGTACGACTACGGCATCACCCTGGTCGGAGAAAGCTACTTCTACCAATCGCTGGTGGGCCGCGTGGAAGGGCGCGACGGCTTGAGCAAACCGCCAGTGTTACGCTGGGCCTGATGTCACGCTCGATTCGCCTTCTGGCCCTGACGACCCTGCTGCTCACCTTGGCGCTGCTGCTGAGGTGGGTCTTCTCGCCCGATTCGCGCACACCGGTTCGCCTGATCCCGCATCCTGCAGCGACCCATCTCGCTACGCCGGCCCCCGCCATTGAGCCGCCAGCCCCGTCTTGCACCATGACGGATCTGAATGCTTGGCAAATGCCGATGGCGACGGACCCAAGCAGCCAGCGCGCGACCCTCTACAGCGATGGCACCGGAACCCGCAGGGTGGCACCAGGGGACTCCTTGACACCCCAAGTGAAGGTCGAGCGCGTCAGCTCGTCACAGGTCATGGTGGCCTGCATGGACGGACGCCTTCGCCGTGTCCTCACTGCGCCGCAGGCATCGACACGCCCCATCGCCCCGGATCGCCCCCCGGCGCCTTTCGGCAACTGAACCTTTCGCCATGGGGTCGGCCCGTGCGAGAATCGACCTCCCTTTCTTTGGAGCGACGCCGTGGATCTGCAGGTGCCTGTGAAAATTTTTGACGAACTCGAAGACGAAGTCATCGAGTCCACCGGCTTGCTGGACCTGGCCAGCGGCGCCATCACCCAAGTCAAGTACCTGGACTACGACTGCGAAGGCCGTGGCCTGCCCGCTGAAAAAGAAGACTACGACTTCACCTGCGGCATCTTGTCCAACAATGGCAAGGACGTGGAGTTTCGCGTTGAAGTAGACCTGTTCACCGGCAAATATTCAGTGAGCGCCAACGAGCTGCTCGAAATCAAGGTGCGTGCCGCCAAGCTCTTTGCGGGCATCGATGGCAAGGACCTGGCCAATGGCGCAGCCAAAGGCAAGGGCAAGAGCCACTGATCAAATCGGCAGCGCCGGCCCCTCCTGCCCCACCATCGCCAGGGCCCCGCTGCCGCGCGTTTCATACAGATCCACGCGATCGACCTGAGGCAACACCACCCGGGCCTTGTGCAAGATCCAGTGCGCAATCGACGCGGCATCGCAGTCCACCAGATCAGGAATCTCGTGCAGCGGCTGGTGATCCAGCATCTTGAAGATCGGCTTGAACAGCGCCTTCACGTCGCCGAAATCGACGGTCCACCCCATCACCTCATCCAGCGGCGCCGACAAGTGCAAACGCAAGGTGTAGGTGTGCCCGTGGATCTGCGCAAATGCATCCCCTGAAGGCGCCTGCTTCAGCATCAAGGCGCTGTCGAGCGTCATCTCTTTCCAGATCCGGTAGTCCTGCCCATTGAAGTTGGCGCCACACGAACCGGTTTCATACACGGTCACCCATGACAACTCGGGCAACACCGGTTTGAGGCGTTGCCACAGCCATCCGGCGATCACCTCGCTGGTCGGATTGTTCAAGCCCTCGATGTCGTTGAGATAACGATGGTGCAGTTGGTAGTGAAAGGGCGCCCACACCTCGTCCAGGTGGTCGTGGTCGATGCTGAGATCGCGCCCACCTGCATCCTGATTCGCATGCAAGATCACCTCGAAGCCGTGGCCATGCAAACGGCCACATTTGTGCCCCAGGGGCACGTTTGGCAGCTTGTGAGCAGACTGAAAGCGGTACCGGCGCCACACATGGGCCTGATCCTGTTTGTCCAAGTCCACACCTTGATCCTGCGTGCTCTGAATGCCCACCTGTTCCAGACCCGGCACGTCTAACTGATCGCGCAACCAGCGCGCCAGGTTTTCGTCGGTGGGTATGCTCAGCACCTCGTTGAGCAAGCAGTAATCGAGCTGCCGGGTGCATGCCAGCAACCGATCCGACAAAGTTTGCACCTCGGCCCCCGGGTAGGGCGCCCAACCCTCAGGCAGCGCCGCACGAATCTTGGCCGTGAAGCTGTGCCCATGCAGCCCATGCGAGCGATGGCCGGGTGGCAACACCTGGACCTCTCGGGCAGACTCGAATCCCTGAGAGGCGGTGTGCAAAGTGGTCAAAGACATGATCAGCGGCCCCAGCGGTTAACAGGTCAACACAAAGCAGTATGCTGATTGGATCACCAATCCCGTGCGTGCACCTTGACCCATGACGAATGCAGTGACCGAATTACCGTGGGATCTGCCTGCCCCTCACATCCTGCCCGTGACCGTGCAGCCGCAGCACATCGACCTCATGCGCCACACCAACAACGTGGTCTACCTGCAGTGGTTGGAGGACGTGGCCTGGTCTCATTCCAAGGCCTTAGGCGTGGGGCCAGAGACTTTTCATCGACTGGGATTGGGCCTGGTGGTGCGCCAGCATGAGCTGACCTATGTGCAAGCCACGCGGCTGGATGAAGCCCTGTTGCTGGGCACCTGGGTGACCCAGGTCGATAAGCTGGCCTTGCGTCGTCAATACCAGTTCATCCGGCCTGCAGACGGTGCCACGGTGTTTCGCGGGCACTCGCACTTTTTGTGTGTGGAGATTGAATCAGGGAAATTGCGGCGGATGGCGCCGGAGTTTTTGGAGTTGTATGGGAGGGCGGTCGCCTCCCATTGATTCAACGAAGGGCCACTGACAAGTGGCCCTTCTTCCCCTCACGTCGAAGTAGTTGGCTTGAAGACATAACGGGAGTTGTCCGCGTACTTCAACTCTTTGTCACCACCGATGTAACAACAGCGCGGATCAGAAGGTAAGGTCACGTCTTTGGCAAAGCCAGCCAATGAGTCATGGACAAATGAATCGTAGAAGTCAATAACCAGCGGATCAGTTAGTCCGCGACCATGAGTGAACTCATCGTCGTAGGCCTGTAGCAAGCGCTCATAGTGTGGACGCAGCTTCTTGCCGGACGCCAATTGACTCTTCAAGTAATTGACGTCCTTGATGAGATGCTCGTCATAGAGGTCGAGCTTGCCGATCAATTCGCCTTTGTAATCGGGCAGGGTGTCAAGCTTGCCCTTCTCTTTGAGATAGGCGTCCAACGCACGCTCGTGACGCATCTTTGCATCCATGTACGCCTGGTGCCTGGCCTCATGATCAAAATCGGGAGCATGCTGACTCGCAGTCAGCCACGCGTTGTGCTTGCGTTGCATGTCTCGCTCAGCTTGATCCGATTGCTCCTTCAGCTGATCAACCCGCTGCTTCAAGCCACTGTGGCCATCGTCTCCCTCTGCCTCTCGTCGGAAAACGCTTTCCTCCTTTTGAATCTCAGCAAATTCTTGCTCTCGCAAACGAAGCCGAATTTTTCGGAATCGCCAGCGATAGTAGAGTTGACTGTGCGCCAACAATGCATCGCCCAGCCGACCCTGAGTAAAGCCTGCGTGCGTCATAACGCTGTTGAAGCGGTCGGCTAGTTCAGAATCGAAAGCAAAATCATCAGCTATCTTGGGGTTATCCAACGGTAGCAAGGGGACGCCATTACTGACCGCTTCCTCGTACATCTTTCTCAACGGAATTTTGCTCAGCATGAACTCACGCCGAAGCGACTTCCCAGCCTCACCAGGTCTGTAACCGCCTCCAACGTTCGAGTGGGCTCCCGGATACACAATCTCTGTAGCCCCCGCCGGAAGTTCATTGCCATTCCAGATCGTGTCGAGCGGAAACGAGTTGCGTAGTTCGTTCATCGCCATCAAATGGATCGTGCGCGAGACCACAGGCGGAATTCGCAAGTCGTGCGCCCACGCCATGTGTCCATCAAAGATCCAAGGGGTTGGATCTGCCCCCGGTGAGTCGCCAAATGCTTGCGCTTGCAAGCCTGAGCCCCAACCCGTCCGACGTGAATCCAATTTCTTGTCGAGAACACTGGCGTCAAATGCCACTTGACTGGCTCCCAAACCGGTACTGGCGGGCAATCCGACCGACGCCACAGTATCAAACAGCCCAAGAAAGTGAATACACAGGGACTTGTTTACCGTTGGCCAAATGGCCTCATTGCCCCGCCAGTCGCAGCGTGCATCGACGCGCCGAGCAAACGCGCGAGCCAGGGTGGAACCTCGAGAAAAGCCAAATACCGACAATTCAATCGATTCAATTTTGTCGGCAGGATGCTTGGCTATCGTTTCATCCAGCCATTTCATGGCCTGATCGAGTCGATCCTCTCCGCGTGCGCCAAAGCCATTGCCCCAATCACCACCTTCGTCGCCTATTTCGCGGAAATAAGTACCCAGCCCGGGGATGTAGTGTTTGTAGATCCCTTTGTCCTGATCCACGTCGTAAAAGGCTCTGAACAACCGAGCAACATTACTGTGCTCGTCGGTTCCGACGTCTGCGTCCAAATTGTTGCCGGTTCCATCGAAGAAGAACCCAATCTTCAACTTAACTTTGCACGTGTAAGCATTTGGCGTAGTACCTAGTCGCGCATGCAATGCTGCTGAGGCAGCGAACGGATTCAATTCACCAATTGGCGCGTCTGGTGGAGGCGATACAGGCGCCAGAAGCGTATCCAAGGCCGATGCACTGCTCGACAATCCGTTGAGCGGCTGGCGTAAACCCGGCCCCTGCTGTGACGGGCGATAATCAATTCGATTTGAGTATGTCATCGCTGCAATTGGGATAGACGTGTCGGATTCCTGGGCGATCAAAATGCTCATCTCGTGGAAGGACCACTCGTGGTGGAGACTCACCTCGCGTTACCGATCCCTCGACGTGACCGTCTTGATAGATATGGATTTCGAGCGCGTATGGATGGCCATTGGAGCGGTCGTCAACAAGTGCTTCTGCCTCCCGCCAGATCGGTATCCGATCTTCAAAAGTGCGCTGGCCAAAAGAATAGGGGTTAGCAACTTGACGCATGCAGTAACTAGCAGTCCAACGAACCTTCACTTTCATTGGCAGCTTTACTCCTGGGACATAAGAGACGCAACAAACAGAGCCACTTCCACCCGAGGTAGGGCTGCTCACGTACAAGTTCCCACCGCCCTGTCCATTAACAGTAAAACTATCTATGTAGTCATCGGTGTAGTTGTAGCCTTGAATCAATAAGGCCACGGATTCTCCGCTCGACCTTTCTGAGCGCGCATTAAGGCCAGGCACTTGCGCGCAAGCCTGAAGCCCGACGAGCATCCAAGCACTTATTAAAAAAGCCATCCACTTCACAAAATGTCCTTCATTGCTTCTCATCGAGTCGCTTGCTTGACCGCTTGCAACAAGGTGATCTTTCCTTCCTTGATCGGATCCAACAACGCCTGCCATTGAGGCTGGGTCAAAAAGTCAATGCCAAGCTTGAGCGCCAAAACGGTCAATAAAACCCGATCAGCAAAGCTTGTCAAATTCAATTCATTGGCTTGATTCAACCAAGCGCGGGTAAACGGCACACGTTGGACTGGATCCAACGACAGGAACTGATTTGGTACTTCACGAACCAGCTCTGGCATGACTTGATCGACTTCAGACGCCGCAAGCATCTGATCAAATTGCTGTTGACTCAAGTGCAAAGGCGCATTGAAACTGTCTTGCACACTTTGGAACAAGGAGATCGTTTCGAATTGTCTTGCTCGGCTCACATAAGCCCAACTGTGACCCAAGGTCCACCAAGAACGGGCCTGCTCTGCGTTCAAGGCTGTCTTTAACTCGGGTAGCACACGTGGATCAAAAAAGCGCAATAAAACTGCGTAGTGATCAGGCAGCTCTGCAAAAGTGCGTTGATGCAAGCGTTCTGACAGCGCGTCCGGTGGCAGGTCACTTTTAAGCCAAGTCACGCAAGCGCTCTGCTTGGCCCACGCGATCGATTGATCCAACGTGATGCTAAATCCTCGGTGTGGCAAGGTCGGAAGTTCAGCCAACCAGACACCCGCTTCCTGTGCATCAGGACGAGCATCACGTAAGATGTTCTGCGCGCCGCAATTCATCAATACCTGAAGGGCGGCTAGACGTTGCTCATGAAGGTTAGCCAGATCGACCAAGGCAAAGATCCGAATTTCGCCGGCGACATGTGAGGCCCAATCTCGAAGTGAGGACTCCCACATGGGCTGGGTTGGCAATTTTTGCACCACGATCAACCCCGCTTGGCAAAAGGCGAGCCACTCTTGGCCGCGCTCAGCAAACACGCAACGCAAACACTTTGCGGCATGGTTGGCATCTGCCAAGACATCGTCCCGCCCCCCACCATCGACTTCATCCCCGCCTGCACGGTGATCTTGCCGGGGCACTCTGCCTTGAAGCTGCCGCCTTCAATCGTGATGCTGGCGCCGCCCGCCACAGCGAGGGTGATCTTCTTGGCCGAGGCGATGTTGATGGCACCATTGGCCGATTTGATCTCTAAGGCCTGCTTGGCAGCCACTTGGGCCGGTCCGGCCTGCGCTTGCAGATCGATGTCGCCTTGCGCGGCAATCAGGCTCAAGCCTTTACCCATGGCCTCGTTGCCGGCCTGAATCGCGCCAGCCAGGATGCCGATGGCTTGCCCGGTATGGATGCGTGCCTGGCCGCCGGAAGCGATCTGGCTGTCTTGCCCGCTGGCGATCTGGGTGGTGTCGTTGGCAGACACGATCCAGTCTTGCCCTGCGGTGATCCCCACACCGGCCTTGCCCACGATGGCAAGGTTGGCATCTTCCATGTGGGGCAGCTGGGTATCCGGCAAGGTGTGGCCGAGGCTTTGTGGCAGCTGGGCATGGTCGCCCTGGGCGCTGGCCAGGGCCACGGTTTGGTGCGTGGCAGCCGCCTGGTTGAAGGTGCTGGCCAGTTGCTGGGCTTGTTTGGCCAGGGCGGTGCCGGGTGCGTTGTCGCCAGCCGGTGTGGCGGGTTGCCCCGCGCCGCCCCCTAATCCAAACGTAGTCAGCATCACGCCCCGGGCCGCACGCAGGCCACCCCAGGCGTCGGTGCGCAGCTCGAAGCCCTGGCCACGGAAGCTGCCGCGGTGGTTGTCGGCCTGATGCAGCAGGTGGCCCATTTGCAGCCAGGTCTGGCTTTGCGTGCTGTGCAGTTGGGTGCGCAACTGGCTGGGGGTGTCATCAAACACCAGCTGGTTGTAGCCGTCACCGCCAAGCTCTTTGCTCTTGATGCCGCTCATCGCGGCGGCGTTGTTCTGCCCCGGCTGCCCTGGCGCGGCGCCGTGCCAAGGCGGGCTGTTCCCGCCGGTGCCGCTGTTGATCAGGTTACCTTGGGCGCTGGGGTGGTGATCGGTGCTGTCGGCAAAGGCCGTCGTGTCGGCACTTTGGGTTTGCCCGCCTGGCGTGGGCGGGGTGCCGCCCTGGCCTTGGCCGTTGTACAAGCTGGCCAGCACGAAGGGCTGGTCGATGTCGTTGTTGAGGAAGCCCACCAGCACTTCCTGCCCAATTCGGGGGATGAACTGCTGGCCCAT